>DAOTUC010000386.1:0-4248 GCA_034437315.1 Anaerolineae bacterium | reverse complement strand
GATCCACGTCAACTTCTGGTGGACGCCTGGGGCATCTGGTACACCGAGGCGGAACCGGTGGCGGTGATGCTGCGTTTCCATCCCCGCGTGGCCCGCCGCGTGCAGGAGACCCGGTGGCATCGTTCGGAGGCGGTGGAGGAACAGCCCGATGGATACCTCATCTGGCAGGCGGAGGTGGCCGAGCCGCAGGAGATGATACCCTGGATCCGTGGATGGGGCGCGGACGTGGAGGTGCTGGCGCCGGAGGAGTTGAGGAGAAACCTAATGAGAGAGACAAGAAGACTGGCGGATCTGTACGGCGTTCAACCGATTCCCGCCTGGCAACGGCTGTGGGCCAAGACGAACGACGATAGGACACAGACCCACGCGCTGATCTGCCACATGATCGACGTGGCCCAGGTCGCGTTGGCGATGTGGAACGAGGTACTGACCGACGGCATCCGCGTCCAATTCGCCGACACGTTGGGGCTGGACGAGGAAAGCGCCGGCCGCCTGATCGCCTTCTGGGCCGGGCTGCACGATTTGGGCAAGGCCAGCCCCTGCTTCCAGCGGAAGCATACGCCGTCTGAGTCATCGCTGACCAAAGCAGGTTTATCGTTCCCCCATCTCTTCTCACGACAATCTTGCCCTCACGGCACCATCTCGGTCAAATCGCTGGCAATTTTGCTCAAAACAGAAAGTGGCCTGTCGCGACGTTCGGCGAAGCATATCGCCCGAGGCGTCGGTGGGCACCACGGAGCGTGGCCGCCGCCCGGAGATGTACAGAGGCTCAAGTCGACCCAGGTAGGGGACGACGCTTGGGATGAAATCCGGCACGAGCTTTTCCACGTGCTTCAAAACCTCCTGAGGCCGCCACGTATTGAGCATCTGGGGAAAACGCAAGTGGAAACAAACGCTTTGCTGACGTTGCTATCCGGCCTGGTCTCTACCGCCGACTGGATCGGCTCGATGGAGAAGCACTTTCCCTATCGAGAAGCGCCGATAGATCCCGAACGCTACGTCGAGCAAGCCGCAGAGCAGGCCCACGACACTTTGCAGAAACTAGGCTGGATCGGATGGGAACCTCCAGCAGAGCCCGCCGTGTTCCAGAGCCTGTTCCCCTTTGATCCTAACCCTATGCAAGAAGTAGCTGTCAATTTGGCTGCGCAGTTGGATCGCCCTTCGCTGGTGATCATTGAGGCTCCCACGGGTATCGGCAAGACCGAGGCTGCCCTCTACCTGGCCGATCATTGGGCGCACACCTGCCAGCAGCGAGGAATGTACGTGGCGATGCCCACCATGGCTACCAGCAACCAGATGTTCACCCGCGTAAAAGAGATGCTGGCAGGGCGCTATCCGGACAGTCTGGTAAACCTGCACCTGATCCACAGCCAGGCTCGCTGGTCGAAGGATATGAAAGAAGTCCAGCTAAAGACTATGGACGAGCGCGAGGAGGGTGCTCTGGCCGCGATGAAATGGTTCCTGCCGCGTAAACGCACCTTGCTTTCCACCTTCGGTGTCGGGACCGTCGATCAGACGTTCCTCAGTGTGTTACAGACGCGCCACTTCTTCGTTCGGCTCCTCGGCCTCGGTCACAAGACCATCATCTTCGACGAGGTGCACGCCTACGACACCTATATGTCCACCCTCTTCCAGCGTCTGCTGGGTTGGCTGCGGGCCATCGGCGCCTCGGTGGTCATTCTCTCCGCCACACTCCCGGCGCGGTCGAGACGCGACTTGTTGCAAGCCTATGCCGGTGTGACGGATGAGGATATGCCAGACGTATCCTATCCGGCCATCACTTGGGCAATGGGGGGCAAGATCGGCGTAGAAGCACTGGGAGTTTCCGAGAGTCGCACCGTAGCGCTGAGGTGGATCGAGCGGGACCCCGCGTCCATCGTGGAACAACTGGAGAGTGCTTTATGCGATGGCGGCTGCGCCGCCGTCATCTGTAATACAGTCAGGCGGACACAGGCAGTATACCGCGCCCTGCGGGATGCCGAGCTCGTCCCCGAGGATGATTTGATCCTCTTTCACGCCCGGTTCCCCTCGGCCTGGCGCGATGGAATTGAGCAGGAAGTCCTCTCTCGCTTTGGAAAGGACGGCGAGCGCCCGGAGAAAGCCATCGTCGTCGCCACCCAGGTCATCGAGCAAAGTCTGGATCTGGACTTTGACCTGATGGTCAGCGATTTGGCCCCTATTGATCTGCTGATTCAACGCGCCGGGAGGCTGCACCGCCACCAGCGAGACGCTCGCCCTGATCCCCTCGCGACACCGCGCCTACTGATCACCATGCCAGATGTCCAAGAAGATGCTCTTGATTTCGGCCCGGACACCTACATCTACGCGCGTTACGTCCTGCTGCGCTCCTATCTGACTCTTAAGGATCAAGAGCAGATGGAGCTTCCACAGGATACAGCAGCGCTGATTGAAGCGGTATATGGAGAAGAAGATGCGTCGATAGGCGAGGAACTCTCACCGACCGTCGTCGATACTTTGGCGGAAGCCCGGCGGAAAATGGAGAAGGACAAGGATGAGGAAGTCGATGAGGCACAGAAGCGCCTCATCCCCACGCCACAAGACGAGCGCCTACTTAAGCAGCGCAACCCGATGCTAGAGGAAGAAAGCCCCGAACTCCACAAGGCATTACGGGCGCTCACCCGTCTTGGGCCGCCGAGCATCCCCCTCGTCTGCCTCCATCGCACCGAGGCCGGGTTGACGTTGGAACCCGACGGCAGTGGGCCGGTTGTGGATTTCACTGAGGAACCGGACCCCGATTTGACCAAAAAGCTTGCCCGATATACACTAAACGTCAGTCACGGTGCGGTGGTGCAGCAATTTCTGGAGCATCCGGTACCTGGGGGCTGGCGCAAGCATCCGCTGCTGAACGACCACCGCGTGGTGATTTTCACCAAGGGCCTCTGTCCGCTTCAGGGCACGCCTTATGCACTTCGCTTGAGCACCGAGTTTGGACTGGAAATTGAAAAGGAGATGTCATGAATCAAACCTTCAACCTGCTGGAATCCCCCTGGATACCTTGCACTCACAGCGACGGCACGCCCTTGGAGTTAAGCCTGCGCGATGTCCTGATCCGCTCTCATCAGTTACGCGAGCTTCACGGCGAATCGCCCCTGGTGACGGTCGCGCTACACCGCTTGCTCCTGGCCGTGCTCCATCGGGCCTTCGATGGGCCATGCGACTGGCGTGAGTGGGATCAACTCTGGAAGGCCGGTCGATGGGACGAGCAGCGGCTGGATGCCTACCTGGGTGACTATGATCACCGTTTCGAACTCTTCGACCCCGAACACCCGTTCTACCAAGCCGCCGATGAGCGTGTCCCGGAACCCGCGCCCATCAATCGACTGATCCACGACGTGGCTCACGGCAGTAACGCCACGCTCTTCGATCATCACCTGGAGGAGGAAAATCCCACCCTCACGCCCGCCGAGGCCGCGCGGGCCTTGCTCGCCATCCAGTCCTTCGGATTAGGCGGGTTCGGCATGGGGCGCCTCTCACACACCGATGCGCCCTGCACCAGCGGCATCGTCTTCCTCGTGCAGGGTGAGAATCTCTTCGAGACTCTGGCGCTCAACTTGCTGCGCTATCCGGACGAGAAGCTGCCGGGCCAGGCGAAGGAGAATGACCGTCCGGTCTGGGAGATGGACGATCCCTTCACGCCCGAACGCTCCGTCCCCCTGGGCTATCTCGATTATCTCACGTGGCAGAACCGCCGCATTCTGTTCTTCCCCGAATCGACCGCCGATGGTCTCATCGTGCGAGGAATGACCGAGGCACCGGCTCTGCGCTTGAAGCAAGATATTCTGGAGCCAATGATGCACTTTGCCGATAAAGGCAAGGGCGGGCTCCGGTCGCTCTCTTTCCGTGAGGGGCGCGCGCTCTGGCGTGACAGCGCGGCCCTTTTCCGCCTGCGCACCAAGGGATACCGTCCGCCGCTGGTGTTCGACTGGCTCGCCGAGCTGGTGGATGAGGACTGTCTGGAAATCCACCAGACTCGCCGCTATATGGCGCTCGGTATGTCGAAGAGCCGCGCCAAGGTCAACTTCTATCGCAGCGAGCACATGCCGCTGCCTCTCGAATACTTGCAGAAACAAGCCCTGGTCGAGCGCCTGGACGAAGCATTAAAAATGGCCGAGAGCGTCTCCAGTCAGCTCTGGGGCGCGGCCCGCACCCTGGCGACCTTCATCCTCTCACCCGAGGCTGACACGGAAGGCGGAAGACAACCGGCCCGCGAGGATCTGGACCAACTGA
>DAOTUC010000385.1:0-8019 GCA_034437315.1 Anaerolineae bacterium | reverse complement strand
CCCCACAACTCCCCTCCCGACCCCCGCCTATCCCACCCGCATCACCATCCCCGTCATCCGGGTCGACGCCCCCATCTTACCCGTCTCCACCCAATTGATCGACGTGGACGGCCAGTCATACGCCGCATGGCAGGTGCCGGACGAATACGCCGCCGGTTGGCACGACACCTCGGCCCCCCTGGACGCGCCCGGCAACACCGTCCTCAACGGTCACAACACCTCATACGGCGAGATTTTCCGCGACCTCTACACGCTGAAGGCGGGAGAATCCATCACCATCTTCTCCAACGATGTGGCCTACGCCTACGCCGTCTCCGAGACGCTGGTCCTGCCAGAGCTGGGCCAACCGTTGGAAGTTCGGCAGGCGAACGCCCGCTACACCTTGCCCACCGAGGACGAGCGCTTGACCCTGGTCACTTGCCACCCTTACGGCAGTCTGCAATATCGCTTGATCGTCATCGCCCGCAGAATAAAGCCACACCACGAGAGGTAGCTTATGAATCAACAGATACGCACGTCATCCCCCCGCCAGCTCGACGCCCCATTGACCTTCCTATCGTCCGCCGTCTCGCGCGTGCGCCGCAATCACGCGCTGGAACACGCCGCCATCCACGTCCTCAGCAAGCGCCTGCCCGGCGTCCGGCTGATAGGCCGCTCCTCCTTCTGGGGCTACGCCATCTACGGGGACGCGCCCACCGAAACGGTGCTGGAGGCCGCCCAGGAGGGATTGCGACAACTGCGGGCCGGCCAGCGGGAAATCGCCGTCCACGCCAATTGCGGCACCAACCTGGTCGTCGCCGGGTCGTTGGCCGGATTGGGCGCTTTCCTGGCCCTGAGCGCCGCCTGGCTCGACCGGTCGGAGGATGCGGCGGATAACCGGGGCAGGCGCCTGCTGGCCTGGATCACGCGCTTGCCGTTGGCCTGCGCGGCCGCCACGCTGGGCCTTCTCGTCGGGCAGCCCCTGGGACGGGCGCTCCAGACCCACGTCACCACCCAGGCCGACGTCGGCGATATGCGCATCACGGGAATCACGCGGGAGGAAAAAGCAGGCCTGGATAAGCAACGCCCAATAATCGTCCATCACGTCCACACCGAGGACGTGAAAGCGGCGCGGTAGGCGACAATGGCGAAAAAAGCGCCCACCTTCTACGTCTTCCACGGCAACGACGAGTTCACCCGCGCCGAGACGGTGGCCGAGTTCAAGCGCAAGCTGGGCCCGCCGGACACAGTGGAGCTGAACACGACCTACCTGGAAGGAAAAAAACTATCGCTGGCCGAACTGCGCCACGCCTGCGACGCCATTCCTTTCCTGGCGGACAAGCGATTGGTCATCGTCGATGGGATGTTGAGTTGGTTACAGGGCCAGAAGGCCGCTTCCGGGGACGTGGACGCGCTGATCGACTATCTCCCTCGCCTGCCAGATACGACGCGGCTGGTCTTCGTCGAGGATAAATCGCTGCCGGCCAAACACCCGGTGCTGAAACTGGCCCAGAAAGCGGATCAAGGCTACGTCAAACAGTTTGAGCCGCCGAAGAACAAGGCCCTACCCAGATGGATCGTCAAGCGGGCAAAGAAACACGGCAGCGAGATCGAACCGCGGGCGGCCCACCAATTGGCCGCCGTCGTGGGGGACGACCTGCGCCTGCTCGACCAGGAGATCCTCAAGCTGGCGATCTACACCAACGGTGAGCGGCCGATCACGACCGACGACGTGGACGCCCTGACGCCCTACGTCCAGGAGGCCATCGTCTTCGACATGGTCGACGCCCTGGGCCGGCGGGACGGACCCACCGCCGCCCAGACCCTTCACCGCTTGCTGGAAACCGGCGAGCATCCCATGGGACTGCTGGCCATGATCGTGCGCCAGTTCCGTTTGCTGATCCAGGTGCACGAGTTGAAGCGCCGGGGGGAAAACGCCAACAGCATCGCCCGAATCATCAAACTGCACCCTTTCCCCACCAAGAAGCTCTACAGCCAGGCCAACCACTTCACCGCCGCCCAATTGGAGAAGGTGTACCGCCACCTGCTGGAGACCGACGTCGCCATCAAGACCGGGCAAATTGACGTCGAGGTCGCGCTCGACCTGCTGGTCGCCGGCATTGCGGGCGCGCCGTGACCACGGGCGCGCCGACGCCCAGGCTCGAAATCACGTAAATCACACAAATAAAGGAGACATAATGCGCATACTCATCACCGGAGGCGCCGGTTTCATCGGCTCTCACCTGTGCGACCGTTTGCTCGACGACGGGCACGAGGTCATCGCGATGGACAATTTGAGCACCGGCGCGGTGGATAACATCGCCCATCTGGCCGGTCACGAGCGTTTCCACTTCATCAAACACGACGTGACCGATTACATCTACGTCGAAGGGCCGCTTGACGCCGTCTTTCACCTCGCCAGCCTGCCCAGCCCGGTGGATTACCTCAACCTGCCCATCCAAACCCTGAAGGTGGGCGCGCTGGGCACCCACAAAACACTGGGGCTGGCGCTGACGAAAGGCGCGCGCTACCTGCTCGCCTCCACGTCAGAGGTCTACGGCGACCCGCTGGTCCATCCCCAGACAGAGGATTACTGGGGCAACGTCAACCCGGTCGGTCCGCGCGGCGTCTACGACGAGAGCAAGCGTTTCGCCGAGGCCCTGACGATGGCCTACCACAAATATCACGCCGTCGACACCCGCATCGTGCGCATCTTCAACACCTACGGGCCGCGAATGCGCATGGACGACGGGCGGGTGGTGCCCAACTTCATCTGCCAGGCGTTGCGCGGCGATCCACTGACCGTCTACGACGACGGATCGCGCACGCGGGGATTCTGCTACGTCTCGGACCTGGTCGCGGGCATGATCCAGCTTCTCCACGCCGACGAGGTCACGCCGGTCAACATGGGCAACCCGGAGGAGTTATCGATCATCGACTTCGCCCACAAGGTCAAGGCGCTGACCGGCAGCGACTCGCCGATCACGTTCGTCACCCCGACCGACGAGCGCACGAAGGACGATCCAAAAGTCCGCTGCCCGGACATCAGCAAAGCGCAACGCATCCTGGATTGGCGCCCGAAGGTATCGCTCGACGAGGGGCTGAGACACACCATCGCTTACTTCAAGACGAAGGTGTAATATATCTTCTAGCTACCCGACACTTTCATATCTAAACCTCCCGCAGGTTTATTTGCCTCGTGATAAGCGTGATGGGTACTTTTAGAACTTTTTTTCGGTCAATTGTGCTCGACCTTCAACCTGCGGGAGGTTGGCAACTTCAAGCCGAAAGTATAGACAGCGCTACTATCTGATTCTATCTGATCAAGAAGGGGGAGGCTCACGATGAAGGAATTGCTAAAACGTATCTTTTGGAATGCCGAGGAAGCGCGCCTCCGCGCCGGCTGGCGCTTGCTGCTCCAGGTTGCGCTCTTGTTGCTCATACAGATCGTTATAACGGCCCCGTTCGCCCTGCTGATGGGGCCTGAGAGCATGTTGGCAAGCAACATCTCTATGTTGACGGTATTGGCGGGATTCTTTCTCTCTGTGTGGTTGGCGGGGCGCTTCCTCGACCGGCGACGGTTCCGCGATTTCGGTTTCCGTATGGGGCCGGACTGGTGGGCGGACTTGGGCTTTGGGATGGGCCTGGGCGCGTTATTGATGGCGGGCGTCTTCGTCATCGAATGGGCGCTGGGCTGGTTGACCGTCGTCCGGCCGTTCGACGCCGCCGGACATGATACGCCGTTCCCCATCGCCATCCTCGGCCCCCTGATCCTTTTCCTTTGCGTGGGAATCTACGAGGAGTTGTGGAGCCGGGGCTACCAGTTGAAAAATCTGGCGGAGGGGCTAAATTTCAAATTCTGGAGTCCCAACGTCGCCATCGTCCTATCCACCCTGATCACATCAATTTTATTTGGCCTGCTTCACGCCGGCAACCCCAACGCGACCGTCATCAGCACGGTGAACATCTCCCTCGCAGGCGTTTTCCTGGCGCTGGGATTCCTGCTGACGGGCGAGTTGGCGATTCCCATTGGCCTGCACATCACCTGGAACTTCTTCCAGGGGAACGTGTTCGGCTTCCCGGTCAGTGGCACTAACGCCGGGCCGACCTTCCTCGCCATCCAGCAAGGCGGGCCGGACGTATGGACCGGCGGGTCGTTCGGCCCCGAGGCGGGGCTGATCGGGATCGGCGCGATGGTCGTCGGCAGTTTGCTGACCGTCGCCTGGGTGGCGTGGCGCTACGGCGAGGCGTCCCTCCACCGACAACTCGCCGAGCCGGAGCTTTTGTCCAACGCGCCGACCCGGCCGAACAGCAATACACCTGTTTCTGACTTCTGAGCAATTGTCCGGTCGCTACGCCGGCTCCACGAACTTCTCCACCTGGTAGGTGTACACGTCAAGCCCCGGTTGGCGATAGGCGTCCGACGACAGGTTGGCCTTGCGGCATAGATAGGCCATAAACTGGTGTGGATCGGGGATCTTCTCCCAGACCTGGGGCAGGAAGGTGGCGCGATGCCAACCCTCCTCGATGACGACCCCGTCCACACCGGGGCGTAGTTGGGCGATCAGGTTTTCGGCGTCCTCGTAATCCAGCGGTTGCGCCTCGCTGAGCACCGAGATTTCGATTTTCAGGTTGTCCAGTTCGTGGGGCTGCACTGCCGGGAAGCGGGGATCGTGGAGGGCGGCGGAGGCGGCGTTCTCGCGGACGTCGACGACCAGCGGACGGCGCGCCTCCAGCGACCCGATGCACCCCCGCAGCGCGCCGCTTTCCCGCTCGGTCAGCGTGACGAAACTGGCTCCATCCCGCGTCAGCGCGTCCGGCATATGCTCCAAATCAACAGCGGGCGCTTCTCGTCCGTGAACGGCTCGGGAAACCGCCTCCCTGGCAATTTGAATCAGCATTCGCTTTTCTTCGGATGCAAGCGTCATTTCCTCACCTCCTCACCTCCTCACCTTCTCATCCCCTCAACCCTCATTCCTTCATTCGTCCTTTACCGCCGTGTAGGCCACCGCGCCGTAACCGACGACCTGCCGTTTATCCCCCGCCGTATCGCCAGAGGTGCGATAATCGAGCAGCCAAGGCGACCAGCCCCGCTGGCGCGCGACGTCCATCAACGTCACAGCCGGCGCACTGCCGCAAGCCTCCCCTTTGATCACGCCCCGCTCGTTCCCCTCCAACAGCGCTTCCAGGAGCGCTTGGTCGATCTTTTTCGCCTGGTCATATGCGTGGTAATGGCTCAGATCACTGGAGACGACGATCAGGTCATCAGGGCCGATCCGGTCGATCAGATCGGCGGCGACCGGTTGAGGGTCCACATCGCCGAACAACATCGGAATCAATGTAAAATCGGCCAGCGCCTCTTGGAGGAATGGGACCTCGACTTCCAGACAATGATCGAGGGCGTGAGCCTCGGCCGCGCGCGTGTAGAGCGAGGAACTCTCCAGCATATCGGCGACGCGCTCCACGGCGACAGGCGCTTCCCCCAGCGGCGTCTGGAAAGCGGCGTAATTCCCCAGCGCGACGCCGGAGACGTAGGCCCGGTGAGCCGGGCCCATCAAAAAGACGGTCCACGATTTTTCCGGCATCTCGGACAACGCTTTAAACGCATAACCGGCCGTCGGACCGGAGTAGATGTAACCGGCGTGGGGGGCGATGACGGCCCGTATATCGGCCCGCACATCGGCCCGCGTGGCGACTAAATCCTCCGGAAGCGCCGCCTCGGCGATATATCTCCGGACCACCTCGCGCAACTGGTCTGGATCGCCGGGGTAGAATTGACCGGCCACGGCTGGCCGACGAATGGATAGATTCGACATACGACACCTCCTGATCACAAAGCATTTGTTCACTTCACGTCCACGTTCATACCTACGTTCACGCCCGCGCGCTCATTCGTTCATTCGTTCGTTCGTTCGCAGCCCGCTCATTCCCACACGCCGGCGATGATCTGTCCACAATGGGGGCAGACGCCCGGTTCCCGCCACCGCTCTTCGACGTGGTACCAGTGGCGGCGGATCAGCGTCTCTCCACACTGCGGGCAGTTCGTGCTCTCGCGCTCGACGTCCATCACGTTGCCCACGTACACGTATTGGAGCCCCACCTCGCGGGCGATGTCGTAGGCTTGATTGAGCGCGCGGGAAGAGGTTCGAGGACGGTCTAACATCTCGTGGTCGGGATGGAAAGCGGTGATGTGCCAGGGCATATCGGGCCTCACGCCCACCAGCCACTCGGCCATCGCTCGGACCTCCTCTGGGGAATCATTGAGCCCCGGTATCAGCAAGGTGGTCACCTCGATCCAGATGTCGGTCTCGCGGGCGATGTGGTTGATATTACGCTTGACCACTCCCAGGCGCGCCTGACATTGCTCCCGGTAGAACGCATCGCTGAAAGCCTTCAGATCCACGTTGATGCCGTCCAGGTACGGCTCAATCATATTGAGCGCGCCCTCGGTCATATAGCCGTTGGAGACGTAGACGTTCTTGATCCCATGCTCGTGGGCCAGTTTCGCCGTGTCGTAGGTGTATTCAAAGAAAACGGTCGGCTCGTTGTAGGTGTAGGCGATGATAGGTACGTCATCCTCAAGGCAGAGATCGACCAACGCCTGGGGCGGGGCCTGTCGCCCAACGCCATCCGTCCGCTCGTCAAAATCGCGCGTCTGGGACATCTGCCAATTCTGGCAGAAAGTGCAACGGAAATTACAACCATACGTGCCTACCGAGAGCGCCTGCGACCGGGGAAGGAAGTGGAAGAGCGGCTTCTTCTCAATCGGGTCGACGTGAACGGCGACCGCTTTCCCATAAACGACCAGGTAGAGCGCGCCATCTATATTTCTCCGCACGCCGCACTTGCCCGCCTTCCCGGTTTCGATAGCGCAGAAGTGCTCACACGTCCGACACTGGATGACGCCGTCGTTGAGCGTTTGGGCAAGAGCGGATAAAATGCGTCCGTGGGCTTCTTGGCGCATATAGAATCATTCCTCATCCGCTATCCGTGCAAAACCCATCCCATCCGGGTGAATGCCCACGTCAATCGTCCCCAGCACCTTGAGCGTGTCCACGTCGATCACCGATACGTCGTTGGTCTTGTTATTGGCGACGTAAGCGCGATCGCCGGCGGCGTTGAACACCACGCCGCCCGGCCACAACCCCACGCGCAAGCGTTTGATCTCCCGGTGAGTTTCGACGGCGATGATGGAGAGCGTGCCGCCCTCGCGGTTGGGCGCGAAAGCGTAACAACCATCCGGGCTAAAAGCGACGCGAATCGGCGTCCGGTCGAGGGCGACGCGGGATACCAGGCTATGACGCTCAGCATCCAGCACATACACCGTGTCGTCGTCCTGGTTGGCGACGTAGATCCATTGGCCGTCGGGCGACACGTCCAGGCCCTCCGGTTTACGGCCCACGGGGATGTGAATCAACCAGTCGTCGGAATCCGCATCTAACACCGAGACGCTGTTATCGCCGATGTTGCTGACGTAGACGCGATGACGCTCGGGCGCCAACGCGACCATGTGCGACATACGCCGCGCCGGAATGACGTTGACCACTTGATCCGTGGCGGTGTCGATGACAAACACCTTGTTGGCGTACGTGCTGGCTAAATAGAGCTTGCCCGTCTGCGGCATCACCTTGGCCTCGTGCGGGAAGCGAAATTCGGGGTGACGGATCGCCTCGACCATCTCCAGCCTGCTCAAGTCAAACACCAGCAGCGCGTCGGCGCCGGCGCACGAGATATAGGCCTTACGCCCATCAGGCGTCAGCGCGACCTCGTGCGGGCTGCGTTCCACCGGTACCGTGCGCAGGACCGTGTGGCTCGCTTCGTCAATAAATGCCGCGGTGTCTTCATCCTTGTTCAAAACGATCAATAGATCAGTCATACGGCCGCCTCCTTTTTTAGAGATAGATTTTTTCTGGGTCTTCAGGATTTCGCATGGCCCATCATAGACCCTAAAGGTTTTTGCGCTGGTTTTGATGGAAAAAGGTCATTGTTTAAGGCAAAAACGTTGTTTACGCGGCCTTGAGCAAAACCTTTAGGGTCTCG
>DAOTUC010000384.1:0-4130 GCA_034437315.1 Anaerolineae bacterium | reverse complement strand
CCCTCGCTGTGGGCAATGCGGCCCTCGATCTCCTCCAGGCTCTTGGCCAGTCGCTCCCGCTCGGCTTCTAAATCGACCAGGCCGGCCAGCGGCAGGTAACACACCACGTCGCCCACCACCACGCTGGCGACTTGTTCCGGCGGTTCCAGCGTCCGCTCGATGACCAGTTGCGCCTCGTCCAGCTTGGCCAACGAGCACAACAGCGCCCGCTGCGCCGCCAACCACGCCTCGTCATCCCCGGCGGCGATGAGGGCTGGCGCCCGCTTGCCCGGCGTCACGTTGTACTCGGCCCGGCTGTTGCGGATCCCCCGGATCAGGTCCATCATCAGCCCCATCCGCTCCTCGGCCCGTTCCTCGGCCTGCGGGTCCAGGAGCGCTTCGTCCGGCTCGGGCCAGGGGGCCAGCATCAACGTCTCACCCTCCCGCACGCCCTCGGGCAGCGCCTGCCAGATCGCCTCGGTGACGAAGGGCATAAAGGGATGTAACAAGCGCAGCGCCCGCTCCAACACGTGGAGCAGAACCGCCAGCGGCGCGTCTCGATCCGCCTCCTCGCCGTAAAGCCGCACCTTGCTGGCCTCGATGTACCAGTCGCAGTACTCGCCCCACAGGAAGTCGTTGATCTGCCGCCCCGCCTCGCCGTATTGGTAGGTTTCTAAGAGACGGGTCACATTTTCGGCGAGGCGGTTCAGTCGACTGAGGATCCACCGATCGGGCAGTTGCAGGTTTAAGGTTTCAGGTTGGATATTGGATATTGGAGATTGGATATTGGATAGAACGAAGCGCGCGGCCTGCCAGATCTTGTTGGTGAAGTTCCGCGCGCCCTCCAGACGGCGGGGGTCCAGATTCATATCCAGGCCCGGCGTCGAACTGGTCAGCAGGGTGTAGCGGAGCGCGTCACTGCCGTACTTGTCGATGATGTTGAGCGGGTCGTACTCGTCGATGTTCTCCATCGACTTGCTGATCTTCAGGCCGTCCTCGTTCCGCACCAGGCCGTGGAGATAGACGGTGGCGAAAGGCGTCTGCCCTGTCATCTCGATCCCCAGCATCATCTCCCGCGCCACCCAGAAGAACAGGATGTCGTACCCGGTCTCGCGCACATCTGTGGGGTAGAAGCGGCGGAAATCCTCACCCTCGGCATCAGGCCAGCCGAGGGTGGAGAAGGGCCACAGTCCAGAGGAGAACCAGGTGTCGAGCACGTCCTCCTCCTGGTGGATGTCCGCGCTCCCGCAATGGGCGCACGCGCTGGGGTCCGTGACCTCGCTCGTCTGCTCGCCGCAATCGCCGCAGTACCAGACCGGGATCCGGTGCCCCCACCAGAGCTGGCGGCTGATACACCACGGGCGGATGTTCTCCATCCAGTGGAAAAAGCGCCGCTCCTCCCGCTCCGGGATGATGCTCGTGCGCCCCTCCCGCACCGCCGCCATCGCCGCCTCGGCCAACGGTTTCACATTGACGAACCACTGGGTCGAGATGCGCGGCTCAATGTCGGTGTGACAGCGCTCGCAAGTCCCCACCGCGTGATGGTACGGCGTCACCTTGACCAGCAATCCCTCCTTCTCGAAATCGGCCACGATGTGCTCACGGCACGCGAAGCGATCTTGTCCCGCGTACGGGCCGGCGTGCTCGTTCATCGTCGCCTGGTTGGTCATCACGTCAGGCGCCTCCAGGCCATGTCGCAGGCCGATCTCGTGATCGGTGGGATCGTGGGCCGGCGTGATTTTGACCGCGCCGGTACCGAAGGCCGGGTCCACCGCCTCGTCGGCGATGATGGGGATGCGCCGGCCGATGGCGGGCAGCACCACCGTCTCACCGATCAGATGCCGCCAGCGCTCATCCTCCGGGTTCACGGCGACGGCGGTATCGCCCAGGATCGTCTCCGGGCGGGTGGTCGCCATCTCGATGAACGTGGTCGCGCCCTCGGCCCACGCGCCGCCGCCCCATTCACCCTGCGGACCGTCCCAATTTTCATCCAGGATGGGGTAACGGATGTGCCAGAGGTGGCTCTCCCGCTCGTCGGGGATCACCTCCAGGTCAGAGATGGCCGACTCGCAGCGCGGGCACCAGTGGACCAGGTACGCGCCCCGGTAGATCAAGCCCTTCTTGTAGAGACGGACGAAGGCGGTGCGCACCGCGTGGCTCAGGTCCTCGTCCAGCGTGAAGCGCTCCCGCGCCCAATCGCACGAGACACCCAGCCGCTTGTGCTGCTCGGTGATGCGGTGTAGCGATTCCCGCGCCCATGCCCAGCACCGCTCGACGAACTGCTCCCGGCCCAGGTCGTGGCGGGTCAGCCCTTCCTTGCGCAACTCCCGCTCCACCACGTTCTGGGTGGCGATACCGGCGTGGTCAGCGCCGGGCAGGTAGAGCGTCTGCTGGCCCCGCATACGATAGTAGCGCGTCATCCCATCCTCGACGGCCACCGTCATCGCGTGGCCCAGGTGCAGGACGCCGGTCACGTTGGGCGGCGGCATCGTGATACACCACGTGGGGCCGTCCGGTTCGACCAGGCCCAGCTCGACCTGTTTCTCGGGCCGGAAGTAGCCCTGCGCCTCCCACCATTGATAAAGGCGTTCCTCGTGTTCCTTGGGATTGTAAGTTTTAGATAGCTCGTTGTTCATTATATCTCCTCCTCCTACTAACATTTTCCCGCCAGGGCGACAGTCATCAAGCTGGAGCGCTGGCTCTAACCGACACAATTTATGTCCCTTCGCTAACCCCACACATCGTTCAACCCCCTTTATCTATCCATCTTTTTGGCAGGATTGACCATCGCCAGCCCCTCTGCCTGGGCTGCCTGGCAAAGCGCCTTATCGGATGAGACGAAGGTAACCGCTGCCAGATGGTTGGCATTCAGAATCTCGTGAATCTGCAACGCACTCGCCAGTTGCACAGCGTCGTAAGCGCGCAACGGGTGACGAGCAGTCAAAGCCACCGATAGCTCGACAATCACGTCACTGACGCGAACAACTGTGTAACGCGCCTGGCAATCCATCCCAAATCTCGCCAGCGTCCGGATACGGAGACGCTCATCGATCGTTTTCATACGCCTCCGCTTCTCCACGGCTGCGGCGATCTCTACCAGCGTGAGTTGAGAAATGGCGACATCAACCGCCTGCCCGTCAATCAATTTCCGCACCCAATCGCTCCCCGCCTCCGAGATATAGTACTTGACCAAGGCGCTGCTATCAAAATAGAACATCAGCGTTCTCCTCGGTCGGCGATAATGTCCTCCGAAAGCGGCGCTTGCCCTTCCCACGACGTACGCACTTCTTCAATGGTGACGTCTGGCGCAGCCTCCACGTATTTTTCTACCCACCTCTCACGATCGACCAACAGACCGCTCTCCCGGAGCACACGCCGGGTATGCTCACGATCGCTTTCGTAGGTCGCCTCAGACGCCAGGGCGCGCCACAATTCCTCGATGATCGTCTGGTTGAGCGAGCGGCTTTCGCTCCGGGCTTTACGTTTCAGCGTTTGATGCAGCGTCTCCGGCAGACGAACCGTCAACTTGACCACAGTCATTGGGTTCACCTCCATCTATTTGTGCCACTATAGTGTCATTTGTATTTTACCCGACCCACTCTGGCAGGTCAAGCGTGCAGCAAACAAAAAACCCCCTCCGTCCAAGGACGAAAGGGGTAAACTCCCGTGGTACCACCCTGGTTCAGCGGCCCATCCACAAACAAATACGGACGGCCGCTGCACTCGACAGCCTTCCAACAAAGGCCTTCGCGATAACGGGCGAACCCGTAGCGGCTTTTCCAGCGTGCGCGCCGGTTCAGCGGCTCAACTCCCAGGCGACGTTCGGCGGGGGGCGCTGCGAGGGCTTGCAGCAACCGGCCGGTGCTTTGGCCGGCGCCCTCTTCTCTTCCCACTAAGTCACGTTTCTCAGGACTCAGCGGTTCGCCAGGACCGATCCCGCTTACTCCTCCTGCTCATCGTTTTTGTAAAATTCGATTGGCCATTATTATACCACGCGCCAGGGTCGCCGTCAATCATTTTTGGTTCTCTGGGATTTCGCATGGCGAGATCCTAAAGGTTTTGCTCAAGGCCGCGCAAACAACGTTTTTGCCTTAAACAATGACCTTTTTCCATCAAAACCAGCGCAAAAACCTTTAGGGTCTATGATGGGC
>DAOTUC010000383.1:0-15698 GCA_034437315.1 Anaerolineae bacterium | reverse complement strand
TAAAGGTTTTTGCGCTGGTTTTGATGGAAAAAGGTCATTGTTTAAGGCAAAAACGTTGTTTGCGCGGCCTTGAGCAAAACCTTTAGGGTCTCGCCATGCGAAATCCCAGAGAACCCAATTATTTAAGACTCTGGACAGGATTTACAAGATTTTACAATGGGGACCGGATTCTTGGAATTCGGTCTCTTTTGCTATCGCTCAGGCGATGCGCTTTCGTTTGATTGATTGGCGAATGTGTTGGTAGGATAGGGGGAGCTATCCGACGCTGATGATGTAAAGCGCCGCTTCGTCAGCGCCATCCAGTGCGAGCAGGTCGTTGATCGGGTCGTCGAGGAACGCGCCGACCGGGCATGCGCCCAATCCCATTGAGACAGCCGCCAGGCAGAGGTTCTGCCCAACGTGTCCCGCTTCCAGCATCACGTACCGGTAGGTACGCTCCCGGTATTTCCAACGGGTGCGTTGGAAGATGGCGGATAGGACGAAGCAGACGTTGGCCTGTCCCAGGAAGGCCTGTCCCAACCCCGCGCGCGTGATTGCGGCGCGGAAATCCCCAGTCTGCAATATCTCCAGTCGGTGTTCTTGCACGGCGTAATGGTAGATTCCCGCTTCTAACCCGGAGACGTCGTGCACTACAGCGTATAACTCAATGGGATAGAGTGCGCCAGCCGAGGGAGCGGCGCGTAGGCCCCAGCGCGCCTGGGTGACGCCCTGGGCGGCGTGAAGCAAACGTGAGAGCGCCTCCAACGAGAGGGGTCCGGCGTAGTCCCGCACCGAGCGACGGGCCTCAATCGCCTCTTCCAGTGTCAGCCCCTGGAAATCCTTCGGACTGGGGAGATTGATCTGTCGCGACAGAGATGGCCTTTTTTCAGTAGAGTGATCCGCGAAAATCCGTGCAATCGGTGGGAAATTTTAGTTCGTCGCATTTAACAACACCAAGCGGGGGCGCCGCATCTTTGATCAGGCGGCTATTTGAACATATTGTCCAGGCGGCGGGCCGATTCGGGGTCCTCCTCGATTTTGATCTGGGCCTGTTGTTTCGAGGCGGGGGGGGATAGGCGGCCGCTCACGCTGCCTATCTCTTTCGCCAGGCGCGCGGCTAACGCTTCCCATTGCGCGAGCCGTTTTTCCCCATCCCTGGCGGCTTTGAGCAAGCGGGCGATAGCCTCCGTCGGATCGCTTTGGGCCGATAGCCATTCAGCTGCCTGTCGATGGTCGGCGTTGTATTGATCGAAATCCAAGTGAAATGTCAGTGACATCGCCGATTATTTATCGAAGGTCGCCGAGCGTTGACCGAAGCGGTAAAAGCCCTCGGCGTTGGCCCAAAAGGCATTGGTCATCAGACGGGCGTGCGGATAGACCTGTCGGATGGCGTCGTAGAGATACGGCGCGCCGCCGCCGCTGACCAGGATCATATCCAGGTTAGCACCAGCGCCCCACAGATCGCGAGCGCGGGCGATGATGGCGGTCTTGATATCGGTGGTGGCGGGGGCGATCAACGCTTCCAGCGATATGGTCTCGCCGCGCACCCGTACGCTCTTTTGCCGGATGGCCTGATCGACCTCGTAAGACGTCAGTTCCAACATATGTTGATCCGCCAGGGCCTGCTGAATCTGGTTGACGACCTTGCTCCACCCAATGCTGACGGAACCGCTCAAGCGTTGCACGTAGCGCAGCTTATCGGCGGCGACGAAATCGGTGGTATAGGTGCCGACGTCGATGACGCCGACGCGGCCTTTTTCGACGTCCGTGTTGGCGATTTTGCCGTTGTCGTTCATGAGTTCGCGGAACAGAGAGCCGAAGGGCTGGGGGGTGACCACGACCGATTCGACGGCGATTTCCATCTGGTCCGCGGCGGTGATGCGATAGATGCCCTCGAAGGATTCGATGACGGCGGGACGATCGCCGAAGAAGTCCACCGGCAGCCCGGTGACCACCCTGAGCCGCTCAATGTTGGGCATTAGATTGGATAGCTCGACCAGCGAGGCGACGAACAACATCTTGTAGGTGTCGTCGTGGACGCGGCTGCGGTTGAAGACGGCCGATTGGACGCGGCTTTGGAGCACAGCCTGCTCGCCGTAGAAGAAGCGCCAGTCGCCGTATTTTACCGGGCGCGCATCGCCCCCGCGGATCAGATCGGTCGAAAAGCGGATGTCCTCGGCGGTTCCGATGACGCTGGGGAAGGCGAAGTGCAGGTCGTCGGCCCCGACGCCCTTCGTGTAGCCATATCCGATGTCTATGGAAAGTATCATAATAGGTCTCTCCTTATTTTGATCTAGAGACTATTAAAAAATTCGCTCAGAGGCCCGCCCTCGGGCCGATTAACGCCTCTGGGACGGTGGCTAGAGCAATTATTTAAGACTCTCTCTAGCGATTTCCGGTCTCATATCCCCCATATCTTTTGGGTGTATTTCATTTCATTTGAGGCCAAGTTCGTAGTAGGCGATTTATCGCCGTAAAAGCGCGCTGAAGCCGCTATCTAGCGCCGCTATCTAGCGCCCGCACTACAAACAACGCTCAAAGTATTTGAAACACACCCATATCTTTTGTGGTGAAGTATACCACGCTCTTCAGAGGGTCGCAAATCCTGGAGCGCCTGAGCAAAAGCTGCAAAACCTTTAGGGTCTCGCCACGCGAAATCTCGGAGGGCCGTTATTCGAACCGTCTAACACATCGAGCGCCAACGATCGCTCAGGCTTTGCGAGCGGGAGACGCGCCGTTTCAGCGCTTCGGGCGAGGGCCGGGCCCACGAAGGGGTGGGGACGTTATAATCGAAACCGGGGAGCGTTTTCCGTTCGAGCTGTCGATCCAGAAGGTGCTCGATCCGGTAGATCAACGGTTCGTCGTCTGGCGTCATGAGGGTGATGGCGTCCCCGTCGGCGTCGAAGCGGGCGGTGCGCCCGATGCGGTGGACGTAATCCTCCGGATGCTCCGGCACGTCGTAATTGACGACGTGGGAGATCCCTTCGACGTCCCACCCGCGCGCGGCGATGTTGGTGGCGACCAGGACGCGGTGTTTGCCGGAACGGAAACCCTCCAGGGCGGCGATTCGCTCCCGTTGCCTGAAATCGCCGTGGATGCAACTGACTGAGATGCGGGCCCGGCCCAGTTCGCGGGTCAGGATGTCGGCGGCCTGCTTGGTTCTGGTGAACACCAGCATACTTTCGATGTTCATCTGCTTCAAGATCGCGATGAGCAGGTCGGCCTTGAGATGTTTGGGGACGGGATAGATCACCTGCCGGATGGCCTCGGGAGGCCGGGCGATGTCTATCTCGACCCGCACCGGGTCATGTTGGAAGCGCCGGGCGAGGACTGTGATGGCGTGGGGCATCGTGGCAGAAAAGAGCATTGTCTGGCGCCGCCGGGGCATTTGCCCGACGATGGTCTCGATGTCGGGTAGAAAGCCCATATCCAACATACGGTCCGCCTCGTCCAACACCAGGATTTGCAGGTCGTTGAAGTGCACATTCTTGCGTCGCATATGATCCATCAAACGTCCGGGTGTGGCGATGACCAGGTCGACCCCTTTCCGTAGACGTCTGATCTGTTTTTTCATTCCGGTTCCGCCGTACACCGAGACGGCGCGCAACGGCGTGTGCCTGGTCAGTTTTCGGGTTTCCTCGGCGACTTGAATGACTAGTTCGCGAGTGGGCTCTAAAATCAAGAGGCGGGGGTTTTTGCTTCTGTCCTTATTCTGTAACAATTGTTCGAGCGCCGGTATAAGAAAGGCCAACGTCTTGCCGGTGCCGGTCTGGGCGCAACCGACGACGTCCCGCTTTTCCAGGCCCGGCGGAATGGCCTGGACCTGGATGGGCGTCATTTCCTCATATCCCATCGCGGTGATCGCCTTTTGTAGTGATTGGTTAATGTCTAATGTTGTAAAATGCATGAAACTCCTTATGTCGTGCTACCTGCTCTATAAAAAAACCGCTCCGAATACGTGAATCGGGGCGGTATGAGAGACTATCCGATTAACTTAAACTGAAAGAGCCGGAGACCAATGGTGGGCCCCCGCGACCGCCAAGTTGCTCAAATGCGAGGGCGTGTTTGGTCAAGCTCTAACGGTGATATTATATCAGGGGACGGTCTTTATGTCAACGTTGTCATATCCTGGGAAAACGTAGCGGTTCTGGGGCCTTCTAAAGCCTCTGGGAGCCGTTTTGACGCAGGAAGGCGTCTGGTTGCGTAGGTCGGCTTTCCATAGTCGACGGCTTTTGACTTTCTTTGTGTTGGGTGAGTGGTATAATACGTGCTTCGCCGCTGCGTTGACCCCTGGTTTTGGAGGCGGGGGGGATAGGGGCGGCGCGATGCGAGTGATTCCCCGCCCGGAAATCGAACAGGTTCTCTGGAATTTCGCATGGCGAGACCCTAAAGGTTTTGCTCAAGGCCGCGCAAACAACGTTTTTGCCTTAAACAATGACCTTTTTCCATCAAAACCAGCGCAGAAACCTTTAGGGTCTATGATGGGCCATGCGAAATCCTGAAGACCCGTCGCGCTGTAAAAAGCCGGCCCTTATTCTCGCGCTCATTATATCATAAGTACGCGATTGACACGACTTTAGCACGCGCTTTCAGGTGTTCGGCTATTTTCTCGACGAGCCCCCGGCGCAAAGGTTCGCCGGACTCGTCTATTTGTTGCGGATTCACGGCCAAACCCACGATGAAATATACACAATCGGCTGCCAGCAGGATGCGGGCCAGGCGCGTCGCCCCATCCTGTGTCCGGGGCAAGTCGTTTACTTGCGCTGCGCCGGTCATGCGCTCCAAAGCCTTGCCCATCGTCACCAGCCCTTCGGTGACCAGGTCGACGCCTGTCAGAGTTTGAAGCGGCGGCACTTCTATCCAGCCATGGGCCGGGCGCGGTTCCAATTCCAAATCCGCCTCCAGGTGACGGGCGGCGATCTGGGCGCTCGTGTCGCCGCAGATCACGCGCGCGCCTGCTTCGTCCATCAACCGACCCAGCGCCTCCTCATCCTGCGCCGGGTCGGCCGGCGGGCCGGTCCACACGGTGACGGTCCGCACGGGGCGGACGTACATCGCCACGACCGAAACTGGTTTCCTCTCCTGCGCCTCGCCTTCCCCGGCGCTGGCGGAGAGCGCTCGACGCCGGTAGGTGCTGAACATCGCGTCCAGCAATTGCGCCGCGCTGCATCCGGTGGCGGACAAGCGCCGGGTGTAAGTGGCGATGTCCTTCCATACCCAGTGCCCCGTCCCACCCCTGGCGCGGACGTAACCCTCGCTGACCATCGCCAGGTGATCGCCGTCTTGCAGACGGAGTTGGCAGAGGCGGAGCAGGTGTCCGTGATAAAGATCTTCCAGCACCGGCGGCAGAAACAGAGTATGGGTGTAACTCGCTTCTGTCCGCCGCGTCATGAACAGCGGCGGCGCGTCACAGTCGGCCAGGCGCATTTGCAACGCTCCCGGCTGATCAGCGGCGACGTCAATGATGGCAAAAGGCATACGTCGTCCGCCGGGCGGGTCATTTTCAACCCACTCAATCACACGCTTTGCAACGTACTCCGGGGACGATCCTTGTTCTAACATCTCGACAGCTATGTCGGCGATGTCGATCATATCCGCTCGCTGAGCATCCGCTAGAATGCTGACCAGCAGGGCGAAAAAGCGTTCTTCGCTTTGAAAGGTTCGAATGATGTCTTCGCCCGAACGGTTTCCTGTCGTCTGGCGAGAGGCCCACTCGACCCATAGACGTTCGTCCGTCAACACCGTTTCACCGATTCGTGGCCGTCCACCCATACCCCGCGTTCCCCTTCGCCGCGCAGGGCCAGGGATATTTCCTGTATCGTCGGGGCCTTCATCTTCAGCGTCGTGCGGCGGCGCATATCCTCCAGGCGATGCGCGTCGCTGTTGCCCACCAGGCTGTACTGTTCCAACTGGGGAAACCGCTCCCGGGCCGCCACAGGATTGGTGTTATGCGATATCTCCACGCCGTCCAGCTTCAGGTTCTCTGGGATAAAACCCAGCGCGGCGATGATGCTGAAGACGGGGCGGTCGACGTGAGCGGGAATAAAGAGCCCGCCCAGTTCGGCGACCCGCCGCGCCGCCTCTTCAACCGAAAAAGAGGTTGACGTGATCAGCAGGCGCTCGAGATAGCCCGCCGGTTTGCCCTCGCTGTCGAGCATCAACTGCTCTCCAAAGACGCTCTCCTTATTCTCCATAGGGGGCAAAGCGGCGTAGACCTGTTCTTGCCACACCAGCGCCTGTTCGAGCGTATCGAACAGCGTGACGACGTGTACTTCCTCGCGCGTCTGCACCTCCATCCCGGGGAACACGGTGATCCCGCTGCCTAGAGCGGCGCTGATGACCGCCGCCGCGTTCTCGGCCGAGTTGTGGTCGGTGACAGCGATCATCTGCAACCCAAGCTCTTGCGCCCGCTGGACGATGAGTTCGGGCAACATCTCCAACTCGGCGCAGGGCGAAAGGCACGTGTGGATGTGCAGATCAGCCGAAAAGAAGGGCATAGCGCGAGAGGACAGGTTTTTTTACAAACCCGCCATCTCTACCTTATGTGGCATCCTGCAGCGACTTCCATACCAGTTCCGTCAGGTCCAGCGGCCGCACGCGGATTTTGTGCTGGCGCGCCCCTTCCTGCAAGGTGCGTTTGCACTGCTGGCAAGCGGAAAGCACGTACTTCGCATCGGTCGCTTGCACCTGGGCCAGGCGCTCGCCCGCCACGCCCATCGTCACGTCCGCATCGGCGACCTCGACGTCTCCGCCGCCGCCGCAGCACATAGCGTCCTCGCGGCAGGCGGACATCTCGCGGAACTCTATGCCTGGGATGGCTTCTAGCACCGCGCGGGGAGCGTCGTAGACCCCGCTCTTGCGCCCCAGGTCGCAGGGATCGTGGTAGGTCACCACTTCCTCGAACTTACCCAGTTTCAGGTTATTCTCGACCAGCAGGGCGGCGAGGAATTCGGCGGCGTGCTCCAATTTGATCCCCGACACGTCAGTATATTCGGGGTAGAGGTGCGCCCAGGCGTAGTAGCAGGAGGGGCAGGTAAAGACGACTTTCTTCGCGCCCACGGCGCGCGCTTGTTCCACGTTATGGCGCGCCATCTCGGCCATACGGTCGCCCTGCCCGGCGATGTGGAGCGGGTATCCGCAGCACCACTCATCGCGCCCCAGGGTGGTGAATTCCGTGTCCGTTCTCTCCATCACCTGTACCAACGCCTGGGGGATGCTGTAGGTGCGGGGATAGAAGGAGCTGACGCAGCCGATGAAATAGAGCACCTCGGCCTGTTTGCGGCGCGGTTCGACGCCCAGCGGCACGCGGGGCAGATTCTGGCTCCAGATTTGACGGTTCTCGTTGTCGTCTCCAGAGATATTGTAATTGGCGGTGATCGTATCGCCAAAGGCTTTCATCCCCTCTGGCACATTTACGTCCTTACCAAAGGCGTATTCCTTGAGGGTGATCATCGCGTCCATCAGGTCGATGCCCCGGGGGCAACGCACCTGGCAGGCCTTGCAGGTCGTGCAGAGCCAGAAGGTGCGGCTGCTCAACACCTGCTCTCGCATACCCAGGTTGACCATGCGCCACAACTGGCGCGGCGAATAATCCATCGCGTAGGCGGTGGGGCAGGTCGCGGAACAGGTGCCGCACTGAATGCAGCTTCGCAAAAGCGCCGCCGGATCGACCGCTTCGAGAAAGGAGCGGTCAAACGATTGACTCGCGAGATCTATACTCCTCGTTTCTGTTTCGGCCATTACGTTTTCCTCCTAGAACTTATTCACAAACGATTCCAATATCCAAGATCGCCAGGGGCATGATGTTACGTTTTACCCCGGCGTCCATCAAGATGAATTCCCTTGTTCAATGCAACGTATGGAAAGCCTTACTGATCGGCCGTCAGTGTGCTCTCTCCCTCGGCGAGAAATTCGCGCAGCCATTCCCTCACTGCCGGATGGGTCAGCGCTATATCTCCCAACTCAGATTGAATATCTGCCGTATCAAACGCAAATACCTCATCATCGACGCGGTGAACGTAGCGCAAATCACACGCATCGGATAGGATGAATGCCAGGAGCGTCCCTTGGATGTCGCCCAGGGGCGCTCGGTCGATGTGGCTGTGTTGAAAGACGGCTTGCAATGTAGTGCCATGACCTGGTTTAGAGGTGATCGTCAAGTAGCCGTTGCAGCGGTCGGCGGCTGCTTTGAACAGGGGGACGCCTAATCCAACGTGGCGCGTGGTACGGGTGGTAAAAAAGGGGTCAAAAATGCGACTCACCTGTTCATCATCCATTCCCCGGCCGTTATCCCGAACGGTGATCGTCAGATTATCCGTCGCTCTATTTTCCTCAATGACCAACTCGACATCAGTCGCCCCGGCCGTCAGGGCGTTTTCCAATGCGTCCAGAATATGCAAGCTCAACTCTCGCATATCACGCTATCCACACAAGCATTAAGCGCAGAGGAACGAACGAAAGCGAGGACGAAGCGATGGATCATCAATCCAGGTCATCCACCCCCGGAATACCCAGTTCGAACATCCGGCCGGCGACGGCAAACGTCGTCAAGTCCGTCGTCAGGATGGGGATGCCTTCCGCGTTGGCCTTCTCGATCGTATCCGCATCCGGCTCTAACCCCTCGGTGATGATGACGCCGGTGGCGTCTGCCAAACTGGCGACGGCGACGATATTCACGTGTCCTTGCAACGTCACCCACACGCATCCGGTCCGGGCCTTGGCCATCGCATAGCTCAAAAGGTCGGAGGCGTACCCACACGTGACTTCCCGGTTGAGTTCCCCCCGCGCTGCACGTATTTCTAACTGAAGATGACGGCGAAGCTCGTCCAAATTCATCGGTTATCTACCCCATTTATCCCTTCTATCAATTGGAACGCTGCATCGCTAGTTCCCGTCCATGTGGATGACGATCCGCAGCGTCGTCCGGGCGTCGTGCGGTGAGAGGAGTTCCATCTCATCGGCGCACTTTTTGATGTTCTTCAATCCCATGCCGGCGCCGAAACCCATTTCCCGGATCCATTCCGGCGCGGTCGAAAAGCCGCGCTGCATCGCTCGCTCAATGTCGGGAATGCCCGGCCCAGTGTCCAGCGCTCCAATGACGATTTGACTGGGCACAATCTCCGCCATGATGACGCCTCCGGGTTCATCGGCGTGGATGATGATGTTCATTTCCGCCTCGTAGGTTGCGATTGCGGCCCGGCGAATCATCTGGCGGGGGATGCCCAAACGCATTAAAGCGCGCTTGATGTTTCGGGAGGCTTTGCCGGCCTGTTCGAAATTGCGCGCTTCGACGTCGTAGTGGAGAAAAATGCTCGTGTGATCGGAGATAATATCCTCGAAGATGTGGCTGGCCCGGTAGCGGCAAATCTCTTCCTCGTGATACTCGACTTCCAACTTCTTGAGCAGCCCATGGGTCACGTCGCCCTGGGTAAGAATGCCCACGACGTTCCCCTGGGCATCGACGACGGGAAATCGACCGAAACCGTAACGTCCGAAGTAATCGACCGAGAGAACGACGGGATCTGTCGCTTTGAGGACGATGGGGTCTGGCGTCATCTTCTCTTCGACCAGGGCCCACATCTCGCCGGCGGCCAGGGATTCGATCAAATCCTCAATGCTGATAATGCCCAGCAGTTTGCCATCTTCCAGAACGGGCGCGCCGGAGATGCTATGTTTCTGTAAAATCTCCCTCAACTCAACCATGGTCGTCTGAGGCGTGACGCTCAAGACATCCTTGGTCATCACCTGGGATATCTCCAGCTCATAAACGAGTTCTTGCAATCGAGTAAGGGGCATTTATCTTCGTCTCTCAGCGCTCAATGTCGATAGATTTCAGGCCCGCCTGATAGAGACGTCCACATGCCTCGAACATCGGATGAGGCGTGGTGATGAGGGGAATACGTTCTTCTTCTGCCAAAGCGATAGTTTCCGGTGGCGGGATCTTACCTCGCACAAAAACGATACCTACGATGTCGGCCATATCCGCTGTGCAAACGACCTGGGGATTACACAAACCGGTCACGAGGATTGATTCGGGGTCAGCGAAAGCCAAGACATCACTCATCAAGTCTGCCGCGCATACCTGTCGTATCTCCAGGTCTAAATCGACTTTCTGCGAGACTAACGCCCCTTCCAAGACGGAGATGATCTCGTTAAGTTTCATAACCTCACACTACTTTTTTATCAACGCGGAACCCGAAGGTCATTAAACGTAAAACCCAACACCACCGGAAACGCACACTTTGAACTTAAAGGATATCCTTGTACTTCTCGGCTTCTTCTTCGATGAAGGCTTTCAATTCATCCGAATCAGCCTCCATCAGATTGTCTAACTCAGCCGGATCGGTCATCTTAATCCTGACCAGCCAGCCTTCGTCATAAGGGGAGCGGTTGATCAAATCGGGCTCCCACTCCAGTTCTTCGTTGAACTCAGTGATCTCGCCGCTGGCGAGCGCTGCGATGCGGCCGACCCATTTACCCGATTCCATCGACATAAACGTCTGGTCCTGTTCGACCTCTCGCCCTGCCCGTGGCGCCTCGACGAAGACAATTTCCTGCGCAATTGCCTGGCCAAAATCGGTCATGCCTTGTACGATAACGTCTCCATCTACCTTGGCCCAACCATGGAGCTTGTCATAATACAACCCATCAGTAAATTCATAACCACTGATCTGCATAATATTGCCTCCCTTTCTTGATTATCCTGCGACTTTTCCGGACTTACAAGATGGCTTGCGAGCCATCGGGTCCCCGTTTACGTACGATGATGATGCAAAAGCCCGGGTGGAAAATGCACAGAGCGCCGTTATGATGCACAACGGCGCCCTTTAACCAATCAGAATTTCTCCACCGGTGGCGTAACTTAGGTCGCGCTTTCAGCCTGGGCTAACTGCTGCATCAGGCGAGACTTCCGCCGGGCAGCGTTATTCTTGTGGATAATGCCTTTCTGGGCCGCTTTATCCAACGCGACAACGGCCAGGCGGACGGCCTCTTGCGCTTCTTCGATCTGGCCCGCGTCTATCAATTGGCGCGCCTTCTTGACAGCCGTACGCGCTCGGCTGGTATACATCTTATTACGCGCTTGCCGACGCCCCATACTGCGGAGGCGTTTAAGTGCGGATCTTTTATTAGCCAAAACTATTCCCTCCAACTAGATAATTTTCATCATTTTTCGACGTTGGGGCAATTTTACAATAACTTGCTTAATTTGTAAAGTACAGTTTTCCGCTGCGCTGCGCCAGTCCCTTGACGCTACGCCAGCTCTGTGTTATCATCAATTTGGCGTCCAAGTCGGCCAGGCGGTCGCGGTCAGCAGACCGAGGAAAGTCCGGACTCCATAGGGCGCGGTGCTGGATAACGTCCAGGCGGGGGCGCAAGCGCGTTACCCGACGGAAAAGGACCACAGAAAAGTAGACAGCCGGGGCAGCGCACGTGTGGCTGCCCCGGTGATGGTGAAAAGGTGGTGTAAGAGACCACCGGCGTCCGTGGCGACACGGGCGGCCAGGCAACCCCCACCGGGAGCAAGGCCAAGCAGGAGCGAGTAGGGGCGACCCTTGTGGTTGTCCCCTACGTGGGGCGGCCCGTCCCATTCAAGCTCCGGGTAGGCCGCGTGAGGCGACGGGCAACCGTCGTCCCAGATAGATGATCGCCGCCCCGACCCGAAGGTTGGGCCTAACCTTCGGGTCGGGGAGACAGAATCCGGCTTATCGGCCAACTTGGACGCCGGAAGATAGTATACGGTGAGGCAGATAAGCCACCACCGGTATCCAAAGGACCTTAAAATCTGACAAGCGAACATTATTATCCTTGTACCAATTGCTCAACAGCCTCAACTATATAATCCGCCGATGGATGGATGTAACGCCCGGTTTCCTCAAGTCTAGAATGTCCCAGGAGGGTCTGGACGACCGTGATGCTTACGCCATATTCACTCAATCGCGTTGCAAACGTGTGCCGCAACACATGCGGCGTGACTCGTTTATACGTAATGCCAGCCCGTTCCGCTAAGACGCTGACAATAGAATTGATACGTTTGACTCGCAAAGCCAAACCATTTCGGTTTATAAGCAGCGGCTGATCGGACGTTCTATTATGAACAATGGGTTGTAAAAGTGAACTTATGTGCGTATTCAGGGCAACAATCCTTTCTTTGCAGCCCTTGCCAATGACGTATAGTTGACGATTATGAAGATCTACATCGCCAGTCTTGATACTGACCATTTCCGCGCGACGCAAGCCGCAATGCAGACCAAGTCCGATGATGAGTTTTGATTGCTCGATCGAATTGTTGTAGGGGACGACGGCAGTCTCAACAAAAACCGTTCGTTGTTCAGCAGACCATCGTTTAGGATGCAACCGTTGCCCTTTTTCAAGGGTAGGCAGGCTCGCAGACTTGCGATGTCGTCGAATCGCCTGGCGTATCGCCTGAGGATGCCATGGACGACCGTTACGTGAGGTAAAAAGTTCCATTGTCCCAAAATCCTCTGTGCGTGCAAATAAATCGTTCAGGTAAGTGCATAATTCGTTACTAAGTAACACAACGGTTGGACCAATTTGTAGGGTACCAGCACTGGCATCGTAATCATCAATGGAAAGTTCGCTTAATTCAGATAGCGGGATTTCGGTTTCGTGTAACAGGGTGAATGCCGCCCGGTCGCGTAGATGCAAAACGGCCAGTCGACTGGCTCCTCCAAAAGCTGCCTTTTCCATTCGATTCGCCTCCTCAGGAGTCAGATAAACCCGGCGAGGTTTGGGCGGGTGCTTCAATCGGAAGTCCATTTTTTCCGATATTAAGCCTCGTTCATACGCCCAGTTGCAGAACGCTGCCAAGATCTGCCGTTTAGAATATAAAGTCGTCGGCTGGTAATTTTGACTCCTAAGCCAAGTGAAGTACGATATGATCGACTCATATTTAAGGGCTGACTGTACATCGATATCAGGATCATCAAGAAAGTCAAGGAACGTCTGAAACCTATTCCGGTAGCTTCGAATGCTATTCTCTGCGAGGTCATGAATAGCGAATGCCTCATCCAAATACTGCTCAAAAGTTTGTTTTAGATTCATATAACTCCTTATGAAATATTTTATTTGCTAACAAAGCGTTCCATATCTGCATACATATTGTACCATATAAGAATAAATATGTCAACCACTTGGCGAATCCGAGACAAAAGAGTTTGGAGGAATTATTATGAATGCTTCTCGTGAAAACATGTTCGATTTAGGAACAGGAATTCGACAAGTTCGCGAGCAGGCAGGTCTCTCTTTAAGAGATTTAGCAGAGCTCACGGGCATGGCGCACTCAACGATTATGCGTATTGAGCAAGGCGAAGTTTCGCCAAGAACAGATTCTTTGGAGCGCATCTGCAAAGCGCTAAATGTCCCGACAGCCTACTTATGGTTAGTAGGAGAAAAAGAAAAGATAACGACCCTCCGTAAAACGTTGACTGCCATCTTCTACGATCTACCACCCTCAGCTATAGAGGTTATGGAAGCCAGAGTGCTTTTCACTGAGCGAAAATATAGGATCAAGACACAAGCGACATATAGGCCCATCTATTACCTGGGAGGACAGTACAAGGTCAAAGTCTTTGATGAACACTGGATTAACCCGACCACAAAAGAACATCTTTACGTGACTTTTGAACCGGGAGGCAGCGTTGAAGGCTGGACATTGCCCACAGCGATTGTGCCCGCTGCCACAGAAGACGAAGCGGATCAGCCATGGTTGGGTGAAAGTCAAGTTTGGTCCTCCATTCAAGATTTCAAGAGCTACCTTGAGAGACAAGGATTCTGTTGGAATGAATACCCGCTTTGCGCGCACTTCGACGAGTACTGCCAGGAAGATGAAGATTCTATACAGTGACATTGCGGCTTTCTACTTTTTTACACAACAGTGATTAATCTTGTTTCTGGTAACTGAAACTGCTCCAAAATCAAATTGGAGTGAGTGAAAACTAAAGACCAATTAGTTTTGTTGTATAATATCTCCGTAATGTTGAATATAAACAACGTTATTATACATGGCTTTGGAAACTTGTCAACAGTTGGCGAAGCTGCCAATTTAGTTCAAAAGCATTGTGCTGGGAGGGCTATGGACACATCTAAGAGTGATGATCAATTTGATCTGGGAAAGAGAATCCGGCAACTTAGAGAAAAAGCTGGCCTTTCAATACGAAAACTGGGGCGACTAGCGGGTATAGATCACAGTACTATTGCCCGTATTGAACAAAACGAGGCTTCACCAACAGCAAACTCTCTTGAGCTTATTTGTAATGCATTAAATATTCCTATGGCTTATCTTTGGTTTTCAGGTGATGAAGATAAAGACAAAACCTTACGGGAAGCATTGAAGGCTGTCTTTTATGATCTACCTCCATCAGCTACTGAGGTTATGGAAGCCAAGATACGTTTCGTTGAACGGAGATATAGGATCAAGACACAGGCGACATATAGGCCCATCTATTACCTGGGAGGACAGTACAAGGTCAAAGTCTTTGATGAACACTGGATCAATCTCGTCACAAAAGAACATCTTTACGTGACCTTTGAACCGGGAGGCAGCGTTGAAGGCTGGACACTGCCCACAGCGATTGTGCCCGCTGCCACAGAAGACGATGCGGATCAGCCATGGTTGGGTGAAAGTCAAGTTTGGTCCTCCATTCAAGATTTCAAGAGCTACCTTGAGAAACAAGGATTCTGTTGGAATGAATACCCGCTTTGCGCGCACTTCGACGAGTACTGCCAGGAAGATGAAGATTCTATGCGTCAACTCAAGAGAATACCGACGTAAAATGAGTTCATTGTCACTCCCGGCACTCTTCCCTCATCGTGGATAGCTTTTTGCTGTTTCAATATTTAACCAACTGCGCCTGAGAAATGCCGCTCCTGTGAGCGCATCATTCGCCCTCCCCATGCCTGACGCCTACTGGGTCATGCCCGACCATCTTCTGATGGCTGGCCTCCACCCGGGCTCGTGCATCTTGGGCGTCGGCGTCACGCTGCTCCTCGACCCACCGAAGCGGATGAGATGCTGCCCTAACACCCTCTGAACGACCCGGCCCAGGGGTTTTCGTAGCAAGTCAAAAGCCATTGGCTATGGAAAGCCGACCTGCGCAGTCAGACGATGTAGCCTGTGACTTTCCCAATGCTTCAGAGCGGCTCCCAAGGGCTTTAGAAGGCCCCAGAACCGCTACGTTTTCCCGCCCAGCCCGTCCGTTTGCCCCATTCCCCAGCTTGGACTATACTTGGGTCAGCACAATTGTCCACCCAAGCCATTCGCTCAGGAGAAAGAATACCCCACGATGCCCAAACTAACCCTAGCCCAACTCGAACGCCACCTCTTCGCCGCGGCCGACATCCTGCGCGGCAAGATGGACGCTTCCGAATACCAGCAGTACATCTTCGGCATGCTCTTCCTCAAGCGCGCCTCCGACGTCTTCCAGACCCGCTACGAATCGATCATGCAAGAGCAGATGACGGTGCACGGTCGTACCGAGGCCCAGGCCCGCAAGCGCGCCGAGGCAAGGAGTACTACGCCGACGCCTTCTACGTGCCGCCCGAGGCCCGCTGGGCCTACCTGCGCGACGAGGTCCACCAGGAGGTCGGCGACCAGCTTAACAAGGCCCTGGGCGCGCTGGAGGAGGATAACCGCGCTCTCGAGGGCGTGCTCGATCACATCAGCTTCACCCGCCAGGTGGGCCGCCGCGCCCGCCTCGACG
>DAOTUC010000382.1:0-7905 GCA_034437315.1 Anaerolineae bacterium | reverse complement strand
TCATAGACCCTAAAGGTTTTTGCGCTGGTTTTGATGGAAAAAGGTCATTGTTTAAGGCAAAAACGTTGTTTGCGCGGCCTTGAGCAAAACCTTTAGGGTCTCGCCATGCGAAATCCCAGAGAACCATTAGACTTTAACGATCCAGACTTCCGAGGCCTATCATGTCAGAGACTATTAAAAAATTCGCTCAGAGGCCCGTCCTCGGGCCGATTAACGCCCCCAGGACGGTGGCTAGAGCAATTATTTAAGACTCTCCCTATTACAATAGGAGGCATCATCCTTGTGAAACGCACGAGATGGACCTTGTTCACGTCGCTCATCCTCATCCCCATCTTCATTCTCTTCCTCTTCTCCCTCGCCGCTGGCGCGCGAATCAACTGGCGGAGTGGGCCTGTGCTGGCCCAGGGCGCCGGCCCGACGATGGAAGTCTCTGCGGGCTTCGATGGATACTGCCGAGCCGGCGATGTGTATTGGTGCCCGGTCTCGGTGGTCCTTTCGAACGATGCAGCTGACGTCGAAGGGCTCCTACGGGTGACGAGGGATGGGACGGGGGGCGATTCAAATACTTACGTCAAACCGGTTCTGTCCCCCTCTCGTTCTCGCAAGGCATATACGCTTTACTTTCCCGCTTCATCCTCCGCCTATCGCACCAGTCTGAGGGTGGAGCTATTGGACGGTAGAGGGAATAATCGACTGCTCGCGTTTCAGCCGGCCGATGTCGTTTGGTTAGATGCAAAGGAACAGTTGTACGGCGTGATCAGCAGCCGTCCCTCCGCTTTGAACTTCTTGAGCGATATGACCTCGGTCAGCGTGGCGTCGGTGGATCTGGAGACCTTGCCGGAAAATCCGCTGGGTTGGGAGAACTTGACCGCTTTGGTGTTGAACGACGTCGACACGGGCGCGCTGACCCGCGAGCAACGACGGGCGCTGGAGATTTGGGTCATGCATGGCGGTCATCTGATCGTCGGCGGCGGGGCGGGAGCCGCCCGCGCCGCATCCGGCGTCGCCGACCTGTTGCCGGTGACCATCGGCGGTACGCGCTCGGTCGAGCGCTTGTGGGCGCTGGGCGAGTGGGTCGGCGCGTCCTCCAATGACGGCCCCTACGCCGTGGTGGAAGCGCGCTTGCGGGACGGCGACGTCCTGGTGGGGCAGGACGATCTATCGTTGATCGCATCCCGCGCCCACGGAGCGGGGAAAGTGACCTGGTTGGCCTTCGACGCTGGCCTTAAACCGTTCTCCGAATGGGACGACAATCTCCTGCTGTGGGACGCGATCGTTGGGACGTGGAGCGCGCGCATGAACCACTTCACCATTCAGAATGATTATAGCGTGCGGAATGCGATTAACGCGATTCCAGGCCTGCAACTGCCCTCGACCTTGCAACTATTGGCCTTTATGCTGGTCTACACAGCGTTGGTGGGACCGGTCAACTACCTCGTCTTGCGCAAGATGGATCGCCGAGAATTGGCCTGGCTGACGATTCCGGTCTTGATCTTGGGATTCTCCGGTTGCGCTTACGTGACCGGTTTTCAGGTTCGCGGCGGCAAGGCCATCATCCACCGCCTGGCGGTGGCTTACATTCCCGAAGAGAGCAGCGCGGCCCGCGTGCGCCAGGTGGTCGGCGTTTTCTCCCCCCGGCGTACCACCTATGACGTCGCCGTCGCTGATGTAGGGGCGCGGGAAATCAGCGCCAGCTATTACGGCGGGCCGGATAGGCAAGCATTACACGTGGTGGAGGAGGCGGGTCGCGCGCGGCTGACCGATCTGCGGGTGGACGTGGGCGGCATTCGTCCCTTCTTCGCCGAAGGATACGTGGAGACGTCGCCCATCGAATCCGATTTGAGAGTGGATACGACGTTTGCGGGAGATATGTGGGTCAATGGGACGATCCGCATCGGCGACACGCCGTTGGAGAATGCGGTGATTCTTTCCGGGTATTACGAGCAGCGTCTGGGCGATTTGGAGGCGGGGGAGGAGGTGAACGTATACATTTCCTACACCAGCGCTTCGTCCAGCGTTGGTTATACCCACTTCCCGGAGCGTATTCTTGGTTCGGCTTCTTATTGGGACGACCAGAAACTGTACCGGCGATACCAATTCCTCCACAGTTTCGTGGCCTACGATGGCAGCATCGCGGCGCCGTTGAGAGACGGCATTCACCTGGTGGGCTGGGTCGAGGACGCGCCCCTGGCGATCGACGTGGTGGATTGTCCATTCTCGTCAGTTGGAACGACCTTTTACGTGTACGCCCTGCCGGTGGCTCGAGGCAGCATGGGCGTCAAGGTCAATGTACCGTCGGGCCTCATCTCATGCAGATTGCAAGATCAGTCAACCAGCTCGTGGAGTGCGTGGTGGGGCGGCGTCGGGCATCTCGACCCAGACTCCAAGGTAGAATTGTGGTGCTCCATCTGGGAGGGTGTGGAGCTTAGCCGGGTCGACAAGCTGCAATTGGAATGGCAGGGCGCCAGTTACGGGACGCTATCTGGCCCGCCAGGGATTGCGCTGTGGAATCACAAAACTGAAACCTGGCGCGGGTTGAACTTCGGTTGGGGCGCGCACGTGATTCCCACCGGGGAATCCTTGGTCTTACCGGAGGGCGGCATCCGCGTGCGGCTCACAACCGACCCCGGGCAATCGGTCGAGGTTGAGCAACTATCGTTTTCCATTGAGGGGCGACGATGAGGATGAGGACAAGGATGAGGATGAGGACGTTGCGTTTGCACCGGGAGGTATGACGTGGCCATTATCGAGACACAGGGTTTGACTAAACAATACGGCAAACTGACCGCTTTGAAGGGCCTTGACCTGGTGGTGGAGGAAGGCGCGGTCTTCGGCTTTGTCGGGCCGAACGGGGCCGGCAAGACGACCACGATGCGCATCCTGGCGACGCTCCTCCGCCCGACGGCGGGAGAGGCCTGGGTGGCGGGCCATTCGGTGCTCAAAAATCGGCGGGCGGTGCGGCGCGCCATCGGCTACATGCCCGATTTCTTCGGGGTCTACGGCGATATGAAGGTCTGGGAATACCTGGATTTCTTCGCCGCCTGTTACGAGATCCCCGCCGAGACGCGCGCCCGCTTGGCCGACGACCTGCTGGCCCTGGTCGATCTGGCGCACCGGCGGGACGATTACGTGGACGCGCTCTCTCGGGGGATGAAACAACGCCTCTGCCTGGCCCGCTCGTTGGCCCACGATCCCCAGATCCTGATCCTTGACGAACCGGCCTCCGGCCTGGACCCCCGCGCCCGCGTCGAGATCCGCGAGCTGTTGCGGGAATTGCAGTTGATGGGCAAGACGATCTTCGTTTCCTCCCACATTCTGTCGGAGATCCAGGAGGTCTGCACCCACATCGGCATCATTGAGGCCGGGGAACTGGTGGCGATGGGCACCCTCTCCGAGATGCGGCAACGTATTCGCGCCCAATGCATTGTGCGGCTGACGCTCGTGGAACGGCTGGAGGACGCCCAGACGTGGTTGGCGGCCCGGCCCGACGTGCTGGACGTAGAGCTCGTCACCGAGAACGGCGAACGCTACCTGCTGATCACCATGTCCGGGAGGGATGAGTCGCTATCTGAATTCCTGAGCGAATTGGTCAACGCCGGATTCCCCGTCGTCGGCTTCCAGGAGGAGGACGGCGACCTGGAGGACGTCTTCATGCGGCTGACCAAAGGGATCGTTTCATAGGATTGACTATTAGAAAATTTGCTCAGAGGCCCGTCCTCGGGCCGATTAGCGCCCCTGGGACGGTGGTTAGAGCAATTATTCAAGACACTCATTAGCGAATGAGAATGAGAATGAGAATGAGAATGGGCGAATCAGCGTACTGGCGGCGTTTGACCCAAAATCCCCTGGTCCAGCGGGAATTGGCGCGCAGTTGGCGCAAGCATGGGCGGCTGCGGCGCGTCTTGCTGATGGTCTGGGCGGCGCTGATGGGAGCGGTGCTAGGATGCGGGGCGATCGTGCTCCTGAGCGGGTCGCCGGTCGATCTTTCTGGGGGCGACGTCAAGCTCCAACCCCAGGGAACGCACCTGGCGGCCCTCGGCGCTGGATTGCCCACGTTTTGCCTGTTGGGCGTTTTGTCGTCCATTTTGTCCGGGCTGTTGCCGTGGATCGTCCCGATTTTCACCGCCGTCTCAATCGTCCGTGAGCGGGAGCGGGGGACATTCGACGTGTTGCGGGTCACCCTGTTGACCGAGCCCGCCATCGCCTGGGGGAAATTGGCGACCCCTTTCCTCCGGCTCTGGCCCGCGATTTTGACGCTGCTTTTTCTCTCGCCGCTTCAGTTGGCGTGGATGTCGATCAGCGGTATCATGTGGGGACAACCGATGATTATGCTCGGGATGACGGGGGCAGCGATTGATCCCGGCGCAGCGCCTCTGGGGTGGCCTCTATGGGGCGGCGCGCTTCTATTTTTCGTCATTGAGTTTCTCAGGCCGTGGACCAATTTGATTTTTTACGCGACTATCGGCCTGTTCATCTCGACGTGGGCCCGTTCGACCGCCCTGGCGGTCGCCCTGACCTATGGCGCGATGCTTGTCATCCGTTTCGGTTTTAGCGTATTGACGATGTTGTCGTCGACGGTCGTTCCCCTTTTGCTCTTCGACATGACCTCGTCAGCGTCGGGCGCAGATCCGACAGGCCTGTTCTGGACCTCGGCCCTGGGAGCGGCGTTGATCCTGCTCACGTCCTGGATTGGGGCGGTCGCGCTTTTCGGCGGCGCTGCTTGGCGATTGCGACAGATGTAATGCTGACGGGTTAGCAGACAGGCGCTCAGGAGGATTTTGTGGAAAAAACGTCTGAAATGGTTAAACAACCCCAACAGAAACGAGGGCGAGGAGGCGGGCGAGAGTCCAACCCGATGCTCATCAAAGAGTTGCGCGGGCGCATGCGCGGGGCGCGGGCCTTCGTCGTATTGACCGCCTACCTGTTGCTCCTGAGCTGCTTCACGACCGTCGTCTACTATGCCTACACCGCCAGTTCGCGCGGGCCGGGCGGCGGGCCAGACATGGCCTACCTGGGCAAAGCGATCTTTGCCACCGTCGCCATCATCGAGATTTTTATGGTCACCTTTATCACCCCTGCCTTTACCGCCGGCGCCATCAGCGGCGAGCGGGAGCGCCAGACCTACGAAGTCCTGCGGACGACCTTGCTCTCGGCGCGCAAACTGGTCTTCGGCAAACTGTCCTCCGCCCTGACCTACGTGTTCCTGTTGATCCTGGCGGCGGTTCCATTGCAAAGCCTGGCCTTCGTCCTCGGCGGCGTGGTGATCGAGGAGTTGGCGGTCGCCCTGATCCTTCTCCTGGTGACCGCCTTCGCCTTCGCCGCTATCGGGATGATGTTCTCCGCCTTCGCCCGCACGACGCTCGTTTCGACCGTGTTGACTTACATATTTGCCCTGATCTTGACCATCGGGCTGCCCCTGTTTATGCTCGTGGGAATCGGCGTCATAGACGCGCTGTGGTACGATTACGACCCGCCAACCTGGATCATCGAAGCCATGTTTACGTACCTGGTCTATTTCATCGTCAGCCTGAGCCCCATCAGCGCCGCCATCGGGACAGAAATTATGCTGGAGGAGGAGAATTCGATTCTTTACTTCTGGCATGTCATCAATTCGAGACACAGCATCCCGATACCCTCCTTCTGGATCACCTACGTGATCATCTACGTGTTGATCGCGCTGGTCTTGCTTTTGGTGACCGTGTTGAAAGTTCGCCGTCAGGAGATCAAATGATCTACTCACAGACCCAATTGGCTCGTCTCCGCTCCCATATACGCCGGTGGGGCATACGGTTGCGGTTAGTGGAAAGCCTGACCTGGGGGGCGTGGGGCGCGGCGGCGGGGCTGGGGGCGGCCGTGCTGCTGGCGTTGGCGGCCCGGTTGTGGCCGCTCTGGATGGCCCGCCAGCTAGCCGCTCTCGTCGGGCCGTTGATCTTGGGCGGGACGGCGGTGGGCGCGCTCGCCGCCTGGTTGTGGCCCCGTTCCTTGGCGCGATTGGCTCGCCTCTTCGACCGGCGATTCGGCCTGGCGGAGCGCTTGACCACCGCGCTGGAGATCGGGGCCGGTCGCCTGTCGCCGCCGGTGGAGATGGCAGTCGCCCAGTTGGCCGATACACTGTCCATCGTCCAGCGCGTCGACCTGGGCGCGCTGTTGCCCCTGCGCGCGCCCCGGCGGGCGATACTCGCCTGTGGCCTGTTGGCCGCCGCGCTGCTCGTTTCCCTCTGGTTGCCGAATCCCCAGGAATTGACGCTCCTCCAGCGGGAGGCGGTGCAGGTCGCCATTGAGGAACAGATCGAGGATCTCGAGACGCTGCACGACGAGCTCGCCGGCTCCGCGGGATTGACCGAGGAAGAGCGCGAAAGGCTGTTGCGAGAGCTGGAGGAAGCGATCGCCGCGCTGGAGGAGATCGGTCAGCGGCCGATGGCGGAAATCGGCGATTTGACCGAGGCGGCGGCCGCGCTCTCGAAGGCCGAAAGCGCCCTGTCCGAACTGCAAGACCCAGGCGCGGCGGGCGTGCGGGAGGGGTTAGAGCGCGCCGCCCGCGAGATGGCTGATTCGGAACTGACCCGGCGCGTCGCCGAGGCGCTGGCCCAGGGGGATTATCAGGCGGCGGCTGAAGCGTTGGCCGCCTTCGCCGGTGATGAGGGGGAGGCGCTGACGCGGGATCAAGAACTCGCGCTGGCCCAGGAACTGGCGCAGGCGGCCCAGGCCCTGGCGGAGAGCGACCCCGACCTGGCCCAACAATTGGCCCAGGCGGCCGAGGAGATTGAGCAGGGCGACGTCGCGCAGGCCCGGGAGGCGATTCAGGAGGCGGCTCGGCAGATGGGCGCCGCCGGCGAGCGGGTGCAGCGCCAGGAGACGGTCGAGGGGACGCTGGCCGAGTTGCAGGAGGGACGGGAGCAGATCGCCCAGGCCGGCGGCGCGTGACCCAATACCGGCGAGCCGCTCGGTCAGAGCGGCGCGGGTGATCAATCGGGGCAGGGAGGCATGGCGGAGGGCGGACAGCAGCCTCAGCCGTTCCACAGCGAGGACGCCGGAACCGGCGCGCCCTACGACGAACTCTATATCCCCTATCGCATAGAGGAGGAGGGGGCCGGGCTGAACGTGGGCCGCGAGGGGGAGGAGGGCGGCTTGCCGGCCGGGAGCGCGCCTCTGCCGGCGCCCCAGGGCGGGCGGGCGAACGTGCCCTACCGCGAGGTCTACGCCGAGTACGCCGCCCAGGCTGGCGTCGCGCTGGAGAATAGCTACATCCCCCTGGGGATGAAGCGCTACGTGCGGGATTATTTCAGTTCCCTGGAACCCCCGCCAGCGGAGTGATTGATGGGAGAAAGGTATGGGGAAAGATAAAAAAGGCGGCTTGCCGGTCGTGCGCTACGACGCCGCTGGCGGCGTCGTCGTGCACGAAGGGTGCGTGTTGGTGTTGCGTCGTCCCAGTCGGGGCGAGGTGCGCTTGCCCAAGGGGCACGTCGAACCGGGCGAGAGCCTGGAAGAAACGGCGCTGCGCGAAGTCTGCGAGGAGAGCGGTTGTCAGGCCCCGGTGGTCAAGGCGGATTTGGGGCGGCAGACCGTCACGTTTGACGTCCAGGGCCGCCATGTCGTGCGCACCGAGCGATATTTCTTGATGCGGCCGGTCGACGGCGCCGCCTTGTTGGGCGCGGGGGAGCGCCAGTTCATCCCAGAATGGATGGTTTGGGATGAGGCGTTGGCGGCGTTGACTTTTGAGACGGAACGGGAATGGGTGCGCCGGGCGCGGAAAGCGTGGACAGGATAAATGTATCTTCTGGGTCTTCAGGATTTCGCATGGCCCATCATAGACCCTAAAGGTTTTTGCGCTGGTTTTGATGGAAAAAGGTCATTGTTTAAGGCAAAAACGTTGTTTGCGCGGCCTTGAGCAAAACCTTTAGGGTC
>DAOTUC010000381.1:0-2472 GCA_034437315.1 Anaerolineae bacterium | reverse complement strand
GCCCAGGGCAGCGAGTACCCGGCTGTCGTAATGCCGATGACGACTCAGCACTATATGATGCTGCGGCGGAATCTGTTCTATACTGCGGTCACCCGTGCCGAGCGCTTAGCGGTGCTGGTCGGCTCGCGGCAGGCGGTGCACATCGCGGTCAACAACGACGACGCGCCGCTGAGGCGCTCGGGGTTGCGGGCGCGGTTGTGAGTGTGTGTGTGAGAAAGTGAAAGAGCACGGGTGATCTCGCCCGTGCTCTTTTTTGTTTTAGGAACGTGAGCGTTGAGGAGCGCTTAACGCCTCTGGGGATTGTATCGCAACCGGCAGTGCTCTCCCTCACCCCGGACGTGGCAGTAGAAGTACCATCCGGCGACGTTTCCGTTTGACGACCGGCGCGCCACATTGGGGGCAGCGGGCGCGGTCGGGGGAGTCGGGGCTGGCTTGGACGATCTGCTCGTTTACCTTGGCTTCTTGCATAACCGATGTCCTCGACTCACGCCAACCGTCTGCCGATCTCGCGCTCGTATTCGGGGAAGTATCGGCTGATAACGGTGAGGTCGAAGCTACGCAGGATCGATTCCTTCGATTCCCGTTCCAGGAGAAAGCGGAACGATTCGGCTACCAATGCCTTGGGCTCGACTGCGCCGCCGGACAGCCGCTCGTAGTCGGCCTTTTTCAGCGTCACGCGGTGGCGGGTCTCCCCTAGCCCCTCTTGCACGATTACCTGGAATTCATACGTCCGGTCAGCGTCCGTGCTATCTCCTCTATCCGTTCTCTGTACGTCGACCTTCGCCATCTTCAGCCTCCTTTCGGTCACGCCTCACTCGATTTCCGCCCAGCGTCGATACACGTCGAGCCACTCGGCGCTGACCGGGTCTGGGTCCACGAAGTCCAAACCGACCAGGCCAACTCGATATTCCTGCTCCCCTTTACGAACTCTGGCCGTGATCCCGGCCCTCAACCCGCTATAAGATCCATCCAGTCCGAGGACCGTGATCGTCTCTCCCAAGGCCTGAGCGGACAGAGGAAAAGCCAGTTTGTCGTCTAGCGTGTAGAACATGCCCCAGAACGCCTCCTCTTCGTCGTAGCAGTCGACCGTCGCCTCGGCCATTAGCTCATTGAATCGCTTCTTATCCATCACTTCACCCCCTTGTTCCTGTAACAAGCATCAACCACTCAAAACAACCCGTACCATCTCCCACCCCGGCCCCTGCCTATGTACGTCGAAGCGGGGATGCTGGCGCAGTCCATCCACCGTCAGCGTAAAGCGAAAGGGAAACAATTCAGGTAACCGAAGTAGGTCAGCAAAGGGGATCTCCTCGGCCGGGTGCGCGTAAAGCGCGCAGGCCAGGAGCCATACCTCCAATTCGGCGCTGCTGGCAGAAAAAGCTTGCTGCCTGGCTTCGTAGACGTACCGCTTTTCGGTCTCGGTTAGGACGTCCCAATCACGCAATGAAGCGATGATTCGTTCCACTGAACGATCGAGGGAGCCCAAATGTCCGCGCTCGGCTGCCATACGCTGCTTGACCATCCGTGTTGTGATTTTCCCCTCAAGTCGAGCAAAGCGTCCGACCACAGCGGCGCATTCGCGGAAGAAGGCGTAATACAACAGCGAAAGTCCATAGTGTAGCCAAAGGCGATCTTCGATCACGGGCGACGTCTGGAACCAATCTACGGCTTCCTCGTGCAAGCCGGGGGCGATCTCTCTGCTCTTGAGCCAGATATTGATCAGGACGTCTATCGTCTTGCGCCGGGCGTCCTCCCCCGTGAGATGCTGCCCGACCACCGCTTCCAGTCGCGCTCGGAGTTCGTCGGGGTCATCGGTCTCCGCGCAGAAGGCGGCTGCCGCATCCAGCCATGATCGAAAGACAGTGCGGTTGAATCCAATCCCTTTATCCATATAACCTCTCAGAGACCCCAATCGCCACGAACGGGACCACCACTTCGTCCAGGGTAGGGCCGCCGTGGGTGACGACACGTTCATTATCAATCGCGAAGGCTTTGCGCCCCTCGGGCATCAGCACCCAGACATCGTCCGGCAGCAGGCCTCGTTGATGCCAGCAGATGGTCTCCGTGAAGTCCCGCCGGACGTTTTCGACGGCGTGCCGGTCGCTGTAGATGCGCGCGCGCCTTCCCCGGGTATCAACGGTGAGCCCTTCCGAGGGTCGCCCAAAGCCCCGCGCCTCCACGTGCCCGTGATCGCTGGTCAGGTAGACGGCGAAACCGCGCGCCAGCAGATTGGCAATTACGGCCTCTAATTTTCGACTGTAACCTTGTAGCCAGACGTTCAGCAGGGCATAGAAAGTGTCACCTCCCAGCGTAGCATCGTGTACCATATCATCAATCGTGTTTTCAATCAAGCAGAGGGCGCGGGTGCGGGCGCTGTCTATCTCCGGCGGTGGGCTGTTCCGCTCCAGGGCCAGGTGGACGTGAGGACAGGCCGCCGCTTCCAGTCCCTTCCCAGCCCAGAAGGCGGCCCAC
>DAOTUC010000380.1:0-14849 GCA_034437315.1 Anaerolineae bacterium | reverse complement strand
ATCAGCGCGGCTATCAATAACGACAATGGGGCGGCAATGGTGGGAGCATTGCTCGCCTGGCAGATGATGCGCGTGCTACAGCCCGGAGACAGTTCGCGAAGGGCAGAGTTTGCCTTGCTCGGATTGGTGTGGGGGCTGGGGCTATTGTGCAAGATCAGCCTACTGGCCTTATTGCCGGCCATCGGCGTGACCGTTTTGTTGCACAAAGCGCTGTATCGGCGCTCGTGGCGCCAGGCGCTCGTCAATAGCGCGCTGGTGCTCGCGCCGACAATCCTCATCTCCGGATGGTGGTTCTGGCGCAATGTGCGCCTCTACAACGATCCCATCGCCTGGAACGTATGGATGGCGACCTACGCCCAATTCTTGCGTCGCTGGTCGCTTTCCTGGTGGTACGTGAGACAGTTTATGTGGGATCAGTTCACCTCCTTCTGGGGCCGTTTTGGCTGGGGGGCGGTGATGTTGCCGGACTGGCTGTACATATTGCTCCTGTCCCTGACCCTGGCGGGCGTCGGCGGGGTGATCAAGCGCCTTGTACGCCTATACCGCTCAAACGACCGCCGCCGTTGGCTGCCGCTAGCCCAATTGAGCGTGCTGCTGGTTATGACAGCGGGGATGCTGGTATCCACCTGGCGGCTGGGATTGACTCAGGATACGGTGGCGGCTCAGGGTCGGTTTCTCTTCCCCGCCCTATCCGCCATCGCGACGCTTCTGGCGGCCGGCTGGTTGGAATGGTTTTCAGGGAGCAGACAACGGGTGGCAGCCCGAGTTCTGATCGCCGGATTGGCGACGCTCTCGATCGGCGCATTGTTGGGGCTACTATTGCCAACTCACACACAGCCGCTGTTGAAAGATCTGCCGCCTGACGCAGAAACGGTGCAACAGGGATATATGGGCGAGATGTGGCAGTTGGCAGGCTGGCAGGCCGCCTCCTCGCCCAACGTGGGCCAGACTCGACCCTGGCGACTGACGCTCTACTGGCAGGCGCGGGATGAGCTGGACGATGTCGCACGACAACTTGCCCCTACCTGTTACGTCCGGCTGCTTGACGTTGACGGGCAAGTGGTCGCCGGGTGGGATGGAGTACCGACCCAGGGGCGCTTTCCGCCGCCAGCATGGAGCCCCGACTGGATCGCGCCAGACACACTTCGTCTACCATTCAGCCAGGAGGCGGAGATTGAACCCGGAGTGCTGCAAATCCTGGTCGGCTTCGTTGAGCGGCGGGACGGACAGCTGACGCCCCTATCTGACCCAGTGATAGCCGGGCGGGTGATGCTGCGCCCGGCGGGCACCTTCGACCCCCCACCGTGTCCCACCAGTATCAAATTTGGCGCAGATTTGCATCTTGTGGGATATGGCCTGAGGAGCACATCCGAACGCGGCGACTTGCAGATCGCGCTGTATTGGAAAAAAGAGGGGGGCAGCACGGTGACAGAGGATTACCAGGTATTCGTCCACGTCACCGATGCAGATGGGACGCTATTGGCTCAGGCGGATGGCCCACCCTGCCAAGGGCGCTGTCCCACCTCCCTGTGGCAGCGAGGCGACGTATGGCGCGACGAACGGGACCTGGCGATCCCAGGCGCGACCAGCGAGGCAACGCTTACTGTCGGGCTGTACGATCTGGCGACGGGCGATCGCGCGCCAGCTTTTAGCCCCGATGGAGCGCGATTGCCTCACGATCAGGCTGTGTTAGCGGACCTGGCGGCGTTTTTAGCCGACGCGCCGTGCGGTCGTTGAAGAGGAAGAGGTAATACCTCATTAGGCGCTTGTATTCTCAGCGCTAACGAGTATAATAACGCCGCTTCGCCTCAGGGATGACTTTGGATCGACGATGATGATAGAGATAGATATGATAGCATTAACAGGTTTAACGAAAACATTTGACGATTTCGTCGCCGTGAACGACGTGACGCTCTCCGTCGCACCGGGCGAGATTCTGGCCCTGTTGGGGCCGAACGGCGCCGGCAAGACCACCACCGTCCGTATGTTGGCGGCGATTCTTCGCCCCACGACCGGCCGCGCCGTCGTCGCCGGGCACGACGTGATTGAGCAGCCTCGCGCGGTGCGGCGCAGCGTCGGCCTGCTGACCGAACACCCCGGCCTCTATTTGCGGATGCGGGGCGCGCAATACGTGGACTTCTTTGGACAGATGATGGGGCTATCTTCCGCCGAGAGCAAACGCCGCGCCCAGGATCTACTGGCGCGTTTCGATATGCCGGAGGCCTGGGATCGGCGAATGGGCACCTACTCCAAGGGGATGCGCCAGAAAATGGCCCTGGTGCGCGCGATGCTGCACGATCCATCCGTCCTGCTTCTAGATGAACCGACCTCGGCGATGGACCCCCATAGCGCCAAACTGGTGCGAGACGCCGTGCTTAGCCTGCGTCATCATCGTCGAGCTATCGTCATCTGCACCCACAACCTGGCGGAAGCGGAACTGTTGGCCGACCGGATCGCCATCATCCGCCGGGGGGAAATCGTCACCCAGGGCGCGCCAAGCGAGTTGAAGACCCGGTTGCTCGGGCCGCCGCTGATGGAACTGCGCCTGGTCAGGCCGGTTGACGGCGTCGTTGAAGCTATTTCCCAATTGGTCAATATCGAATCCTACGGGAAAGACTGGATTCGGTACACCACACGAGAGCCAAGACGCATCAATCCCCAGATATTAAAAGCAGCGAGGACCTATGAGGCCGACGTCGTCACCCTGAGCGCCGCGCCACAGAGCCTGGAAGACGTCTATTTACAGGTCGTAGAAGCGAGGACTGACTATGACCCTGGAGACTAAACGCTCACCCATTGGGCTCGACGATGAATTTCGCATGGTGTTGACCCTGGTACGGCGGGAAATATGGGACACCCTTCGAGACTGGCGAATCGTCGTTCCCATCGTCATTCTCACGGTTTTCTTCCCCATCCTGATGAGTTTCGTGGCCAATATGGCCCTATCGTGGGTCGCCAAGTACGGAGATCCCATCATCGGCGAGCGCTTGATCCCCTTCCTGCTGATGATCGTTGGATTCTTCCCCATCTCCTTCTCGCTCGTCATCGCCCTGGAGACGTTCGTCGGGGAAAAGGAGCGCAACAGCCTGGAACCTTTATTATCGACGCCCATCACCGACGCTCAGTTGTATCTGGGAAAGACCCTCGCGGCGATGATCCCCCCGCTTTTGGCTGCCTATCTCGGCATCACCGTCTACCTGGTCGGCCTGTACATTTTCGAAGGCTGGATGGCGACGCCGGAATTGCTGGCCTTGATCATCACGCTGACCACGACGGAGGCCATTGTGATGGTATCCGGGGCGGTGGTGCTATCCAGCCAGACGACGAGCGTTCGGGCCGCCAATCTCCTGGCGAGTTTCATCATCATCCCCATGGCCCTCCTGGTCCAGGGAGAGGCGATCATCATGTTCTACGCCAATTACAGCATCCTCTGGTGGGTGGCTCTCTTCCTCATCGTGGTCGACGTCATCCTGGTGCGGATGGGCATCTACATCTTCAACCGCGAGGAGCTCCTGGGCCGTGAAATTGACGACCTCAATCTACCCTCCCTCTGGCGCAAGTTTCGTCGGCGACTGGCGTGGGATCGCTGGTTCTTTGGGCGGGACGTGGAAAAAATGCCTCAGGGGCTTCGCTGGATCGCCTCCTTGTTTGGGCTTTATGTGAAAGATATACCGAACATCCTGCGCCGCTCCTGGATGGCGCACGTGCTGGTCTTGATCAGCCTCCTGGCCTCCTTTTACATCGGATACGGCTTTGCTACGCGCTATCAACTGCCTGCTGAAACCCTGCCGCTTGACCAGATCACGTCTGAAGCGTTTGAGGAGATACCCTCCATAGACTGGTTGCCAGCCTTCACGCCCTGGGGTATCCTGGGAAACAACGTGCGAGCCCTGCTATTAGCCGCCATGTTGGCGATATTCTCCTTTGGCACGCTGGCGGTGTGCCTGTTGATGGCCCCCCTGGTGATCATCTTCTTCTTCGCCGTCCAAGCAGCCCAGATGGGCTATAACCCTTTCGTATTTTTTGGCGCTTTCGTCCTGCCCCACGGGCTGTTGGAACTCCCCGCCGCCATCATCGCCACCGCTCTGGCGGCGCGGTTGGGGGCGACCTTTATGTCGCCGCCCAGCGGGATGAGCGTCAGCGTGGGATGGTTGCGGGCGTTGGCCGATTTTATCAAGGTCTTTCTCGCGCTGGTGTTGCCCCTGCTCGCGCTGGCGGCTGCTATCGAGGTATACGTGACGCCGGCTATCGTCATACGCATCTATGGCGGATAGCGGCCTTCTCTCACTCACCAGATGGTCCGCCAGAAAAAGCCGGGCGGCGAATACCGTTCGCGACTTCGCCTTTGCTCAGCCGAAAAATGTGAGGTATAATTCTTGGAAACAATTGGCTCCCGACACGTTCACCGTTAAACCTCCCGCAGGTTTATTACCAGCGCGGCTTTGCACAAAACTTTTAGGGTTTCGCCATGCCAAATCCTAGCGAGCCAAATGATAACAGTTGCGGGGAGAAAATGAAATCGAACGAGACAGAATTTCCAGGACAGGTACAGATCAAAGCCATTCGCGATGGTCTGACCAATGTGACGCGCATTGCGGCCCGGTACAAAGGGGCGGACGCATTGGTCACCGAGCTTTCGCAACACCTGCTCGCCCTCCAGGACCTCTTGGCAAACCTTGAGCAAGAGCTGGCGAACCAGGCGTTGGAACAGGATGAGTTGGCCGCGCTGTATGGCGTCAGCCAGATCGTCGGCTCCTCCCTCGATCTCAGCGAGGTGCTCAACGAGGTGATGGATCAGATCATTCACCTGACCGGCGCCGAGCGAGCGTCCCTCATGCTTCTCGATCCCGATACGGGCGAGTTGGAATACCGCGCCGCCCGCAATATGGACCGCGAGACCATCACCTCATCATCTTTCGAAATTAGCCGCAGCATCGTCAACGAAGTAGCCTCCACCGGAGAATCGGTCGTCACGACCAACGCCCAGATGGACCCCCGATTTAAAGCCCAGGAAAGCGTCATCGGCTATAACCTGCGCTCCATTTTATGCGCGCCGCTTCGCTACCGGGGCGAGGTCACCGGCGTGATCTACGCCGATAACCGGATCCTCACCAGCCTCTTCTCCGACCGAGACCGGGATTTGCTCTCCGCCTTCGCCAGCCAGGCCGCCATCGCCATCGAAAACGCCCGCTTGTTTGAGAGTGTGTCAAACGCCAAGGCGCTGATGGACAACGTCTTCGCCTCTATCACCAGCGGCGTCATCACGACCGACGTGGAGGACCAGATCACACTCTTCAACCGAGCCGCCGAGCGCGTCTTTCGCCAACCCGCCACGCGCGTCGTTGGATCATGTTTCGGTCAAGTATTCCCACCATTGGAAGATCAGTTGCGCCCGTTGGTCGAGCAAGTCAAGGAATACCGGACGCCCATCATTGAGTACGAGAGCGAGATGACGCTCCCCGGCCGTGGGCACATCATCTTGCGCGCCAGCCTCTCGCCGCTCAGAGATGCGGATGAAGAGGCTCAAGGCGTCGCCATCGTTCTGGACGATCTGACCGAACAGCGGCGACTGGAATCACGCTACCAGATTTTCCAACGCTTCTTCCCCCCGGCCGTCATCGAGCGGTTGCCCAACGACCCCAACGAGCTTAAACTCGGCGGTCAACGGCAGGAGATCACCAGCCTCTTCGCCGACATTCGGGGATTCACGAATTTCGGTTCCCAACACAGCCCGGAAACCCTGGTTGAAGTGCTCAACCGCTACCTCGACATCGGAGCCAAGGCGGTGCTGAACGAGGATGGCACCCTGGATAAAATCCTGGGCGATTGTGTCGTCGCGCTATTCAACGCGCCGTTACGCCAGGAGGATCACGTGCTGAGGGCGGCGCGAGCGGCGTTGAAAATACAAGAAGGGGTCGCCAAGCTGCGCGAACGGATGCAGCGCGACTTCTGGTTGGATTATGGCGTGGGCATCAACGCCGGCGACGCCGTCGTGGGCTACATCGGCACGCAGAAACAGATGAACTATACCGCCATCGGCTCCAGCGTCAATCTGGCGTCTCGACTTGAGAGCGTCGCCGCTCCAGGCCAAATTCTCCTCTCCGATCATACCTATCAGCGCATACAAGAGGCCGTCGAAGTGCGCCGACTCCCGCCAGTGGAGGTCAAAGGTTTCGCCGAACCCATCACGGTATACGAGCTGCTAGCCCTGAAGTAGCCCGAATCCACCTGTGATCGTCCTATCCCTCGCTCACGCCGCGCTGGCCTTCTGGCTGACCCTCTATGGATTGAACACCTTCCTCCTCGCGTTCCTCTATCTGCGCGCCCATCGACGCTCCACGCCAACCCCGGCGGTGGATGAGTCGCTGCCAAAGGTCACTGTACAAATCCCGGTGTACAACGAGCGGCACGTGGTCGAGCGGGTGATAGACGCGACGGCTAACTTCGACTATCCCCGCGATCGCCTGCAAATCCAAATTCTCGACGATTCGACCGACGACACGACGAAGCTGGCCTGCGCCAGGGCGGCTTACCATCGACAACGAGGGGTGGACGTGGCTGTCCTGCAGCGGGACGAGCGGCGGGGATTCAAGGCCGGCGCCTTGGCGTGGGGGCTTTCCCAGGCCGAGGGGACATTCATCGCCGTTTTCGACGCCGACTTTTGTCCCCGGCCCGATTTTCTCCGCCGCACCATTCCCCATTTCCTCGCCAACCCACGCCTGGGAATGGCGCAGACGCGCTGGTCCTACCTCAACGCCGAATACTCCCCCCTGACGAGAGTGCAAGCGATGATGCTCGATGGGCATTTCGTCGTCGAGCAAACGGCGCGCAACCATTCGGGCCTGTTGATGAGTTTCAATGGGACCGGCGGCGTGTGGCGGAGGAGATGCATCGAAGAGGTCGGGGGATGGCAGGCGGACACTTTATGCGAGGATCTGGATCTGAGTTATCGCGCCCAATTGGCCGGCTGGCAATGTCGCTATCTGCCGGCGGTCAATGCGCCGGCCGAAGTGCCGCCCCAGATCGCGGCGTTCAAGCGCCAACAATCCCGCTGGGCGCAAGGTTCGGTTCAAACGCTGCGCAAGCTCGCCGTCCCCATCCTGCGCAATCGAGACCTGAACTGGGGGCAAAAGGTGATGGGATTGCTCCACCTCAGCAATTATCTGGCCCACCCGCTGATGGTGCTCCTGCTACTAGTTTCCCTGCCCATTTTACTGATCCCCGACTGCGCGCCAATCCCCATGGCCGGGCTGGGGTTGATGTGTATGGGGCCGCCGCTGGTCTACGCCCTTTCCCAGAAGGCCTTATACCCGGATTGGATGCGCCGGTTATGGGCTTTGCCCCTCCTGGCGCTGGTGGGGATCGGCATAGCCTGGTCGAACACACGGGCGGTGTGGCGCGGCCTGACCCGCTGGGGCGGCGCGTTCGAGCGCACGCCCAAATTCCAACTGGAAGGGCGGGCCGGTCAATGGACGAGCAGTCGCTACCGGTTACCGGTCGATGGGGGCGTCGTCAGCGACTTCATCGGCGAGGTCATCCTGACGTTGTACGCACTGACAAGCGCTGCTTTCGCTTATGCCTCCCAACAACGGGAGATGCTGCCCTTCCTGCTATTCTACGCAGCCGCCTTTGGCGTGGTCGCCGGATTAGGGGTTGGGCAAGGCATCGCGGCGCGGAACCGTTTTCGACCAAACGCCCTCATCGACAAAATCAAACATTGGGCCAGTATATGGGTGGATTAGCGTAGCGGTTGACGTTGACAATATCAACATCGGGCGCCCGAAGGTCATTCCGTCGACTGCTCGACCGTCCAATCGACTATGCCGCCCTCCGCCGCGCCGAAGACCGCGCCGATTAGATAGAGCGGCTTGCCCGCCGCGCGGTACGGATCGGCGTAACCGCGTTCCTTGATCTGCGCCAGCGCCTCTTGCGCGTCCCCTGTCTCCCCCAGCTTGAACTCGAAGAGGTGCACCCCTTCGTCCAGCGCCGCCACGACGTCGATACGCCCCCGCCGCGTCCGCACCTCTGCTTGCACCGGCAACTCCATCAACTTGAAGATCAGGTACAGGATCGTCTGGTAATAGCGCTCCCGCCGGATCTGGATGTCATACGGGATGCCGGCGAAGAAAGCGTCTAGCACCTGGAAGAACTGCTCGAAATCCCCCGCCCGCAGAGCGCTCTTCAGCCGCCATATGTACCCGCCGATCATCCCGTTCTCCACCGGACTAAAACTATCCAGCAGGTAGCGCACAAAGGCAGTTTCGACCTCATAGTTGGGATAAGAAAGCCGGTACAATCGCGACTCGGCGTCGTACCCTTTGATGGTCAGATAGCCGGTCTGAAACAGCAACGAGACCGGTTTCAGATCATCCACCTCGTAACTGCTGAAGGTCAGTTCGTCCACCCGCAAGTCTTCCAGCACCGACACATCGTAGCTCTGATCGCGCAGCAGCTTGATCAGGAACGTCGGCGTACCGGTCTCGAACCAATGATTGACGAAACGACGTTGCTTGAACAACAGCAGCAGTGAGAAGGGATTATAGACGCGCTCGCCGCCGGCCGCGAAACAGAACCCGTCGTACCAACTGCGGATGCGCGCCAACAGCGCTGCCTCCGACACTCCCTCGTCGGCGGCAAAGTCTGCGATGTGATCCCGGAAGAAACGGCGCAACTCTTCCTCGGTGATGCCCGGCAAGGCGGAGAAAGCCGGGCTCATCGTGATGTCCTCCAGGTTGTTCAACCCGGAGAAAACACCTACTTTACTAAATTTGCTCACCCCCGTCAACAACACGAAGCGCAGATGCTGGTCCATCCCCTTGAGGATGGTGTAGAATCCTTTTAACACCTCCCGGATGCGTCGGGCCTCTTCCACCTGCTCGATGTTATCTATGAGCGGCTTGTCGTACTCGTCCACCAGCACCGCCACGCGACCACGCGACGCCAGTTGCCGGATCAGGTCGCGCCAGAGCTTCTGGTAATCGCCCGCTGGCAGGGAAACACCCAGTTCCGCCGCCAACTCCTCCAAATGCTGCACCAGTCGAAGCTCCAACTCCTCGGCGCTAGCAACCCGGAGCAAGCTGAAATCTACGTGCAGGACCGGATGCTCCGCCCAATCGTAATCGCTCTCCGCGATCCACAACCCCTCGAACAATTCCCGCCGTCCCTGGAAGATCGCCTCAAGCGTCGAGAGGAGCAGGCTCTTGCCGAAACGTCGCGGCCGGGAGAGGAAGTAGACCTCTCCCCCGGTGATCAAGCGATAAATATCGCGAGTCTTATCTACGTAGAGGTAATCTTCTTCGATGATTTTACTGAAGGTCTGTATACCGATTGGTAACGCCTTAAGCATATCTCCTCCCTCGCACCTCAAGGACTCCGCATCCCATTGGCTAACGTTGCCAGGCCGGTGACGGTAGCTATCTAGCGACCGCCTTCAAAAGCGCGCCCTTCCTGGAAGACCTGGTGGTTCAGTTCGATGTACTTGCGGGGAACGTTTCCGTCGATGGCGGCTAGCCAATCCTCCGGCGAGACGGTCAATCGCGTGGAGAGCGCGCCCAGCAGGACGGTGTTAGCCAAACGAGCGTTGCCCAACCGTTCGGCCGTGGCGAGGCCCGGTATGACGAGCACGTCGTCGGTGCGCGCCCGGACGACGTTCAAAATGTCCTCGTCCCTGGGATAGGTCGAATCGCCGACGGTGACCGACATCGGCGCGATGTGCTGTTGATTGATGATCACGGCGCCGCCGGGGCGCAGCCAGTCGATCCAGCGGGCGGCCTCCAGCGTCTCGGTGGCGATCAGGTAATCCACAGACCCTTTCTCGCCGGTGGGGGAACCGACTCGCTCCCCCCATCGCACGTGACTTTCGACCACGCCGCCGCGCTGGGAAAAGCCGTGCACCTCCGACTTCTTGGCGTCGTATCCGCCGCGCAACCCGGCCTCAGCAGCGATGTCGGACGCGGTCAGGATGCCCTGTCCGCCGACGCCCACAAATAGGAAATTGATGGTCTTTTTCATTTGATTCATTTGATTCATTTTACGCCCCCTCCTCTCGCGTCTGGTAAATTGCATCCCGCGGGCAGACCTGTAGACAGACGGTGCAACCGGTGCACAACAGCGGGTCGATCTGCGATTTGGGCCGCCCGGTCTTCTCGTCCAATGCCTCCGACTTGAGAATCGACGGGCAGCCGACGCGGAAACAGAAACCACAACCGTTGCAGACGTCGTGATCGACCGCGACCACCGCACGCCGTTTGAATTGCGGCGTGAAGACGCAGTCGCCGTTGACGATGACCACCGACGGCCGATCCTCAATAGCGGCCGCCTCTTTGATCGCCTGCCCCACCCCTGCAACGTCGAGCGCGTCCACGACGAACACATCCGCCACCCCCATCGCCCGCACGACCGATTCAATGTCGATGGGATGAGTGGTCTCTCCCTGCAGCGTGACGCCAGTGGCCGGGTTTTCCTGCCCGCCCGTCATCGCCGTCGTGCCGTTATCCAGGATCAATGTGCACGCCGCGCCATTGTTGTAGACCACGTTGGCCAATTCCGGCAACCCGGTGTGGAAGAAAGTGGAATCTCCGATGGTGGCGACGACTTTGTCGGGGCAACCCGCCTGGACAGCGCCGTGGGCCATCCCGATGCTGGCGCCCATCGAAATGAGCATGTCCATCATCTCGAACGGCGGCAGGACGCCGATGGCGTAGCAGCCAATATCGCCGGAGACGAGGCGCTTCTGCTTGCGCAGGTTGAAGTAGACCGCCCGGTGGGGACAACCGGGGCACATCGCCGGTGGGCGGGCGGGCACGTCGAGCGCCGGGACGTGGGCCGTCGGATGATCGCCGTCGGCCGGCAGCGGGTCGATGGGCAGGCCGGCCTTGACGGCTCCCTGGCGGACGCGGGAGAGGGTCAGTTCACCGGTGATGGGGAAGTAGGCCTTACCGATCACGTCCAGCCCCAATTGACGAGCGTACGACTCGATAAAGGGGTCCAACTCCTCGACCACGACCAGGGTCTCCACTTCGGCCGCGAAATCCTGGCTCATCTGCTGCGGCAGCGGGTAAGTCAGCCCCAGTTTGAGGATCGAATAGCCGGCGAAAACCTCGCGGGCGTATTGATACGCCACTCCGTTGGTGATGACGCCGACCCGCTTGTCGCCCCACTCGACCCGATTCAGGGGGCAAGTCTCGGCGTATTCACGCAGGGCCTCCACGCGGGCCTCGACTTCCGGATGGCGCAAGCGAGCGTGCGCCGGAATCATCACGTACTTGCGGGGCTGGCGCTCGAAAGGCGGCAGCGCCTCGAATGGCCTGGGCACATCCGGCATGGCGACCTCGACGGCGCTCTTGGAATGGGATAACCGGGTCGTGGAGCGCAGCATCACCGGGGTGTCGAAACGTTCGCTCAGTTCGAAGGCGAAGCGCGTGAAATCCTTCGCCTCCTGACTGTCGGCCGGTTCCACGCAGGGGAACTTGCCGAAGCGGGCGTAATGGCGACTGTCCTGCTCATTCTGCGAGCTGAAAGCGCCCGGGTCGTCGGCGCTGACCAGGACCAGGCCCGCGCCCACGCCGGTATAGGAGAACGACATCAGGCTATCGGAGGCCACGTTGACGCCCACGTGTTTCATCACCGCCATCGCCCGCGCGCCGGCGAACGAGGCGCCAATGGCGGCGTCCAACGCGACCTTCTCGTTGGACGCCCACTCGGCCTTGACGCCCGCGTACTGGGATAGGGCGGGCAAAATCTCTGTGCTGGGCGTCCCCGGATAGGCGGAGGCATATTTCACCTCCCCCTCCCAAGCGCCCAGCGCGATGGCCTCATTTCCTGAAAGTATCTGTTTCATCCCATCTTTCTTTTGCATCAAATACACTCCTCGAATCAGGTTGACTGTGAGCGAAAGGCTCGATATACGTCGGGATCATTCATACAAAAAAAGGGACACCGAGCACCGGCGTCCCTGGATGACTTTGCGTGGGATAAGGCTAAAGAGATAGCGGCTGAAGTGGATTGTGTGACGCTGCCCCTGTGTGTTGGTTTTTTGATCAGTAGGCATTGGCGGCAAAAATCAGTAATTGATAACAACCGGGGCGCTAACGGCCACGCAGACGAATGCGGGCCTCGCGACAACGGCGGCAATATGCGCCCCGGTATTCTGCGCCGCAGGTGCGACAGACTTTGACCCGCATCGGGCGCTCGTCGTCCAGCGAGGCGACGATGAGCACAACTTCCTGTTCTTCATATTGCGCCAGCCATTCCTGCAGATTGACGCCGTTTATGGTCCATCGCTCCTCGTCACTATTCCAACGCAAGCAGCCCTGCACGACGCCCGCGTCTAGCTCATAGGCGGACGAGGCTAATTCCCGAATACTGGCTTTACGATAGGCTGGCATATGATCTCCCCATACGTCTCAATTATAACCCGCTTGTTCACTTGTGACAACTCCTTCCCTTTGCCTACGCGCTTTGACCAGGCCGGTCAATAGTAGAACTGGTCCACGCACACCCGGTCCGCAGGTGAGATAGCGACGCCCTCCATCTCCAACAACGCCCGTTTCATCGGGAGGCCGCCGCGGAAACCGCCCAGCCCGCCGTCAGACCGGACCGCTCGGTGACAGGGGATGACGATGGGGAACGGATTGCGCGCCAGCCCATTACCCACCGCCCGCGCGCCGCCGGGGATGCCCAGGTGCGCAGCGATCCGCCCATACGTGCTCACCGAGCCACGGGGTATGCGGAACTCCGCCAGAAGCACGCGGCGCTGAAACGGCGAGCAATCGGACAGCGCCAGGAGATCCAGATGTTGCTGCTCGAACGCGACCGCTTCCCCGTTCAAGTACCGGCCCATCCGGCGGCTCAATTCCGCAACCGGCGGCGGCAGACCCAGGTCAGGGGGAAAGGTCTCCACCAGGTCGCGCGCCCAGTCACACTCGTTGGGCAGCAGGATTCGCCGCACGCGCAGGCCCGTTCCCGCGCCACGCCAGACGATTCCCAGGTCGCCCCAACGGGAGGCCGCCCACGCACACGGCAGCCCCTCAACCTCAATCTCAATCCCAATCGCCCCACCGATGCGGTCCATCACGCCAACGCCTGCCACACCATATCGAGCGCTTGATCCGCCAACCAGTCTCCGTCCCGTCCGGACGCCCCGTCGACCTGGAACGCCCGGCCGGCCGCCTCTCGCCCCGTGTGAAGCGCCACGTAGACCGTTTGCTCTGCTTCTGAGTCAACCGGTCCGCGCGCCCACACCGCCAGGCAGACGTGCACCCCCAGGAAATCCCGCCCCTCCCGGGCCGCCGCGCGCGCCGCCTTGGCGGAAAAGTCGCCCGCTTTCCTGAATTGGGGACGGGGCAGATCGATCAACCCGATGGCTTCTCCGACGTCGTCAACGACCAAACTGTCGCCCAACACGTTAACGCCCGTCTCGGTCTGGAACAATCGGTGGCTGACGACTCCATCCACACCGCACTCAATCGTTCCCAGCGTCAACTCCCGCCCCTCCAGCAACTGTGCAACTCGTTCAGCGATGGATGTTTCGCTCACAATTCTACGCCCTCCTCTCCCGGCTAAAACGCGATTATCCGTTAGAGCGCCAACGTGTCAATCTGCCCATAGACCGACAGCCAATCGGCCTCTTGCTCCGCCACTCCTCATTCCCTTCTCGCATCCCCTCGCTAGAAAGCGCCGAGTTGGCATTGCCAGATGCGCACGCCGAGCGCTTCGGCGGCGTTGGCTACATCGATCTTGGAGATTTTAAAGCGTCTCGCCAGAGACCAGGCGACGGCGCACGGCAGCTTGTCCAAAACCAATCCCTCGCGAATCGCCTGGGCCAATTCCGGCGCGACCGTCTCGGCGCCGCCCAGCGATTCCATAGCCGTCTTCTGCTCCCCGTAACCGAACAGCCCTAACTGACAGCGAATCAGCCTGACCTGCGCCGCGTCGGCCGTTTGCCCCACCGCCAACGGCCTCGCGCCCAGATCCCTGGCGATGCGAAAGGCCTCCGCGCAACGCAATTCGCCCTCATGCGCGCCTTCCAGAACCGCCGCTTCTATTTTTTCTCGATCGACCTTAGTCCCAGACATAATTGCCTCCTCGTGACCTACTGGACTTTGGATAAAACTTAGATCTCTGCTGAGAACCTTCCCGAAAGCTAAAAAGAACAGTCTAAAAGGCCAAAAAAAAGCCGCTTTTAGGTGATTTTCGGCTAGCTTCACCGCTTCTATAAGCTTTCGGGAAGGTCTTGCGAGCTTTGTCCAAAGTCCAAGACCCATCCAATCCCGTTTATCCCCAGCGCGTATCTTCTCAATAATTCGGGGAATAGTTTGTAGTAACCGCTTCAGCGGTCATTTTGACGGCTAAAGCCGTTACTACGAACATTTCTCCCCTACTTTTTGAGAAGATACCCCAGCGCCTCAAGAATGTGGGCCGGGCGACTGTTCACAGGCCCAAAGTGGTACGACATCAGCACCTCTTTACGGTTTACGGCCTTCAGCGTGTCTTAAATAATTGCTCTAGTCCCGGGGGCGCTAATCGGCCCGAGGAGGGACCTCTGAGCAAATTTTTTAGGGTCTTCAGGATTTCGCATGGTCCATCATAGACCCTAAAGGTTTTTGCGCTGGTTTTGATGGAAAAAGGTCATTGTTTAAGGCAAAAACGTTGTTTGCGCGGCCTTGAGCAAAACCTTTAGGGCCTCGCCATGCGAAATCCCAGAGAACCGCCGTGCGTTTTGGCAACCTGCTAGGGAGCGCGGGTAGCGTCGCGCCGCTGTTCAAGCAGCAAATTGCCGCTGGCGGCCCCCTCACAGTGACGCATCCCGATGTCGAGCGCTATTTTATGACCACACCTCGCGCAGTGCA
>DAOTUC010000379.1:0-2786 GCA_034437315.1 Anaerolineae bacterium | reverse complement strand
GCCCGCCAATAGAGCGTCACGTCCAGGAGACCATCCGCCCGGACCGTGGGCGAGTCGAGGTCGTAACCCATCAGCATCATCTCGCCGCCGAAATCGACCTGGAGCGGCGTCTGCACGCCCGCCACGCTTTGGCCGTCGAAACGGGTGCGGCGGAGCGGCGAGGGGTAGTGATCCAGGTAAACGTGCTTGACGGCAAACAACGAGACGATGACCAGGAGAGTGGAAAACCAGGTGATGGCCGGGTATTGGACGTTTTCTATAGCCGGTTTTTTCTGTACGTCGGCGACGAACCTTCGCGTAGTCATTAGAGGCGCCAACACCAGGTAAAGAATCAGAATGACGACGCTGGCGAGCGATATGCCGGCGGCCCAGCGTCGCAGGGGGGTGTTCCCGAAGCGGACGGTCACGTGACGCTCGCCAGCGGGGACGTCGACGCCGATGAGGCCGTGCTCGCCCACCGGGCGTAGGTCAACCGGTCGTCCGTCAATCGTCGCCTGCCAGCCGGGGAAGAAGTACCAGTTGAAGACTGCCGTCAGGTCAGCGTCGGATTGGAGGCGCAGGTCGGCCGAGGTCAGCGTGTAATCGGCCGCCAGGACGTTTGCGGTGGAGGGCAGGGCGCTCGCGTCCAGGCGAGGGATGGCGCCACCGCCGGATGATTCGTATAGTGGTAAAAGGCTGTCGGATGGCGGGAGTGTTTTGACCCAGATGGGTAAGTAATCGCCGGCTGAGGTCGTGCCCAATGCGCCGGTCTCCCGCTCGAAGGCGATGGTCTGGCTGGGCGTGGGTTCCGATTGCGACGGGTAGTAGGACGGGAAGAGCCAGGTCAGGGAGAAGCCCATCATCGCCGCCAGCGCCAGCGCGACGATGGACCAGCGAAAGCGCTCGGAGATGGACAAATATACCACACCAACGCCGGCCACAATGGCCAGAAACAGGCTGGTGGGGCCCAGGAAGCGCCATGGGAATTGGACGAAGCGCAGCATGGGCACACGATCCCAGATCCCGATGGAGAGGGGCAGCATCATCGCCGTGAGCGCCAACACCCCTGCCCACAGCAAGAAGACGTGGTAGTGTGCTTCATCGACCGATGTCAGGACGGATGGGCGTTCTTGCTCGTTCCTTTGGAGGTACCAAACTAGGCTTATGACGGCCGTGCTGATCGACGATCCCAGGCCCGCGAGCAGCGCCAGGATCAGCTGGGGCCAGCCCAGGCTGCGCGGCGTATCCGGGCTGATGAGGCGTGGGTCGACCGACCGGGGCGCGGCCAATACTTGGCTCAGGCTGACGAAATTGTTTCGATAATCCAAGTTGGCGGGGGCGTAGAGTTGGTGGATCTGGACGTATTCCTTCTCGAAGAAGGCCGGCGCCCAGAAGAAAGCGGCCAATCCCAATCCCAACAACAACGCGCCGCCTAAGAGGAGCGGAGAGGCGGGGAGGCTGGGGGACGTTGTTGATGGGATGCTTTTGTTGTGATAGATAAACCATAGGAAAGAGGCATACAGAATGAGCAGCGGCGTGGCGACGAGGGCCGTGATGTTGTGGGTGAGCAGGAGCGCGGCGTAGAATAGGCTGGTGAGGAGGAAATCTTTCCGGCGGCGGTAGCGGATCAGGTTTCTCAGGGACCAGAAGGGGAAGGGGAGCAGGGCCATGCCCCAGGTCTCGGCCAGCGCGCCCCGGTGGATGAGGTTGTAGAGAAAGTAGGGGGCGTAGACGTAGGCCGCTGCTGCGATCAGGCCCATCGGCTGACCGAAGAGATCGTGCGCCGTCAGGTAGGCGCCCAGGCCGGCGACGAAGGCGGCGAGGATGAAAGCGCCCAGGAGCGCCTGCTGGGTGTTCAAGCCGATCAGGCGCAGCGGCTCGGCCAGGTAATAGCTCAGGGGGGCGTAGTAGTTGAACAGGGGGAAGCCGTAACCAAAACCCAGGTCTGGCGCCCAGCGAGGATAGAGAATCCCATGGCGCATACAGCGATGGAATTGGGCCAGGCGGTGGTAGTGCAGCAGACCGTCGGCGCTCCATGGCAACCGGCCCCGCAATAGCGGCTGGACGGCGAGCAGGGGAATAATGACCAGTAGCAGCCAATCGACTTGCTGTCCCCAGGAAGATTTTAAGCGGCTGAGAAATTTTTTCATCAGACTTGTACTCCGGTGGCTAACGTTAGGCGCTAGAATTTTACAGTATCTGGGGTTTCAGTCAAGGGTGGATGTATCGGAGGAGACGGTTAAGTATCCCAAGAGGAGACGATTTTCATCTATTCTCTGTCCTGCCTCTATGTCAGCGTCGTCGAGAGACAAGCGCTTGCTGGTTGCTTTATCGTAAAGCCCGATCACGACGGGATAACGGCCCGGCGAGATCGCCTGGGGGATGAGCAGGGCCCGTCGGTCGATCACCTCTTCACCAATCGACCAGGCTGTGGTCGGCGTCAGGCCATTGTGAGGCGGGCCGTCGTTCTGGGCGATGGGGGGCGTGTTGGGATGTCCCAGGTGGACGAAGACGTGGTAATCTTGTTCGAGGGGTTCCATCGCCTGCCAGCGGAGGGGTAAGGGAAGCACGTCGCCCGGTTGGCCCACGGCGTCGATGGTGGGATAGGTGAGGCGAATTTTTCCCTCGAACGTGGCGGTGTTTTCGATAGGCCCGACGCCGGGGAAGCGGGCGTCGGGCGCTAGATACAGGGTCACTTGGTGGTGACCATACCATTGACTGCCCGCTTTGTATGCATGCTCCTCCAGCCAGGCGGCGGGTAGGTTGTTCTCGTCCCGGGCAGAGATGCGATAGGTGAGCAGCCACAG
>DAOTUC010000378.1:0-9400 GCA_034437315.1 Anaerolineae bacterium | reverse complement strand
ACGCAGGAAAGACGGCGTTCCCCGCTCATCCGTCGCCCTCAAAGTGATAGAGCGACGGAATCTGATCGAAGGCTGCCTGGAATGAATACGTTACTTTTTGATCGGTGCACTGGTGAGTTAGAGCGTCTGACCTTTTGGCTGTTTAAGACGCGCTACAAGGAGTATCCAATTTCGATTTTGCTTGACGGAGGGGTCAGAGCGGTATCATAATGTGGAGTGTTGAGAAGGGGTCTCTATAACATCATCATGCAAGATGTGCTGACACAACTCATCCAATTATTCCTCTCGATGAGCAACCTATACGAACGGCTGTTGATCTCCCTGCTGTTGCTGGCGGGCCTATTCCTGTTGCGAATGCTCCTGTTGCGTCTAGCCTACCAACGCTCCCAGGATGTGCGATTACGCTATCGCTGGCGCAAAACTTCATCCTACATCCTGGGATTTGCGGCTCTGCTGATCATCGCCTGGGTCTGGTTGGAGGGGCTGGCCTCGGCGGCGACCTTTTTAGGTTTACTCTCGGCCGGATTGGCGATTGCCATGCGCGAACCGTTAGTGGGTTTGCTGGGCTGGTTTTTTATCATGATCCGTCACCCGTTTGACGTCGGAGATCGCATCGCAATTGGCCAGGACGCGGGCGACGTGATCGACATCCGCCTGTTTCAATTCACCATCCTCGAAATCGCCAACTGGGTCCACGCCGACCAGAGCACGGGCCGTATCCTCCATATCCCCAACGCGCGCATCTTCACCGACGTGCTGGCGAACTATACCCAGGGTTTCGAGTTCATCTGGCACGAGTTAGAGGTGCGCATCACCTTCGACAGCAATTGGCGGCGAGCCAAGGCGCTGCTGAGCGAAATCGCCGCCCGCCATAGTCGGGAAGCCACCCTGGATGCGGAGGAGCGATTACATCATTATCCCAGCCATTATCTGATCCTGTATAAGAAACTGACGCCCATCGTCTACACCACCGTCGATACCTATGGCATCCTGCTCACGATTCGTTACCTGTGCCCGCCGCGCCGCCGTCGCTCCACCGAGGCGGTGATCTGGGAAGACATCCTCCATGCCCTATCCCATGCGCCGGACATTGAGTTCGCCTATCCCACACAGCGCTTTTATACCCGCTCGACTGACGAACGGACTGTTCCACGACAGTGGGTAGATCCGCCAGACGCCGAGCAGGCTGATTGATCACGTAGATAAACCCTCGTTTCTCCCCGCCCTGTGACCCGCTTCCATTTGACATCTTTTCACACATGAATATAATTAGCCAGCTAAACATTAGCCAGCTAAACATTATTTGCTGAGCTTGTCGACCAGCGGGAGGATGGGATATGTCGTCAAAATGTATGCGAGAGACGATGGGCCACTTGCTGGCCCAGACGTGCAAGTTGCTCCGCGTCCAGGCCCACGCGATGTTGGAGCAAGTGAACCTGTACCGTGGACAACAGTTTGTGCTCTGTGTGTTGTGGGAGCAGGAGGGCATCACCCACTCCGAATTGGCCGAGGCGCTGCACGTGCAACCATCCACAGTCACCAATGCGCTCAAGCGAATGGAGAAGGCCGGGCTGGTGGAGCGGCGGCACGATTCGCACGACGCCCGCGTCTCCCGGGTCTACCTGACGGAAGCCGGCCGATCGATCCGGGGCGAGGCCGAGGAAGTGTGGCGCGCCTTGGATGCGCAGGCTTTTCACGGCTTCAGCGCGGAGGAAAAAGAGACCCTGGGCCAAATGCTGACCCGCATACAGGAGAACTTGCTGCATGAAGCGACGCATGAGGAGGATTGTGGATGAAATCTTTGCGACGGATGCTAAGTTTTTTCGGGCCTTATAAGTGGCAGACAGCCCTGGCGTTGGTCTTACTCCTGGGCATGGTGATCGCCGACCTTTTGATCCCACGCTTGACCCAGCAGATCATTGATCAGGGCGTCGCCCGGCGAGACGTGGGCATGATCGGCCGCACGGCCCTCTTGATGCTGGGGGCGGCAGTGTTCAGCGCCGCGTTTGCCATCGCCAACACGGTGCTTTCGACCTACGTGGCGCAGAGCGTGGGCGCGGACTTGCGCAGCGCCATCGTGCACCAGGTGCAGACCTTTTCTTTCGGCAACCTGGATCACGTCCAGACCGGGCAACTATTGGTGCGCGCGACCAGCGACGTCAACCTGGTGCAGATGATGGCGATGTTGGGCCTGCGCATTATGACCCGCGCCCCAATGTGGTTGATCGGCAGTATGTTTATGTTGATCCGCACCAGCCCTCAATTGTCAATGTTGATGGCGGCGTTGCTGCCAGTCATCATCGGCATTATCTGGTTCTTCGGGGGCAAAGCCCGCCCACAATTTATGCGGGTGCAGGAGATGTTGGACAAACTGAACCAGGTGTTGCAGGAAAACCTGGCCGGTGTGCGGGTGGTCAAGGCCTTTGTGCGCGCCGAGCGCGAAAACGAGCGCTTTGGACGGGCCAACCAGGATTTAACCCGGGAGAATATCCAGGTGATGCGGCTCGTGGCGGTGCTGTTGCCCACGATGTTCCTCCTGGTCAATCTAGGCGTCGTGGGCGTCGTCTGGTTTGGCGGGCGCTCGGTTATCCTGGGCGAGTTCACCGTGGGGGAGATCATCGCCTCGATCAACTACATGACCTATTCGCTCTTCCCGTTGATGATGTTGGGCGCGATGATCGGGCCGCTCTCGGCGGCCGACGCCTCCGCCGCGCGCATCTGGGAGGTGTTAGATAGTGCGCCCCATGTGCAGGATCGGCCCGACGCGCGGCCCTTGCCGCAGGTCGGTGATTCGGCTGCGCTCACCACAGGCGGGCGCGTGACCTTCGAGGACGTTTGTTTCAGCTACGACGGCGCATCCGGCGGAGACGAGCGCCTCCCCGAACGTGACGAAGCGGTGCTGCAGAGCGTCAACCTGACCGCCGAAGCAGGTCAGACGGTCGCCATCCTGGGCGCGACCGGTTCCGGCAAGTCGAGCTTGATCCACCTGCTGCCCCGCTTCTACGACGTGGACCGCGGCCGGGTGACGGTGGACGGCGTGGATGTGCGCGATATGCCGCTCTCGGCGCTGCGGGCGCAGATGGGGGTCGCGTTGCAAGAGGCGGTGCTCTTCAGCGGGACGATTCGCGACAACATCCGCTACGGCCGGCCGGAAGCCTCCGACGAAGAGGTGATCGCCGCCGCCCGGGCGGCCCAGGCCCACGATTTCATCGCCGCGTTGCCCGATGGATATGACATGCTACTGGGTCAGCGGGGCGTCAACCTCTCCGGCGGGCAGAAACAGCGCATCGCCATCGCCCGCGCGCTGCTGGTGCGGCCCAAGATCCTCATCCTGGATGACAGCACCAGCGCCGTGGACGTGGAGACCGAGGCGCAGATTGAGGCGGCGCTGGAGGAGATGATGTCCGACGCCACCATCTTCGTCGTCGCCCAGCGCATCAGCACAGTGCTGACGGCCGATAAAATTGTGGTGCTGGATCGGGGTCGCATCGCCGCTGTGGGCGCGCACGCGGAATTGATGGAGAGCAGCCCGATCTACCGGGAAATTTACGAATCGCAGTTGGGGGATGGGCATGTGTAAAGAGAGTGCAAGTTCAGGGTTTCATATTTCGGGGGGAAGCGCTCGATGACTAAACAGCAATCGAAACAACAGAATGGAAAGGGAGGCGAGGCGTCGCAACCAAGCGGCATACCCGGTCCCGGCAGTCGAATGCGGGGGGCGCGGATCGAGAAGGCGCGTGACGTGCAGGGTGCGCTGCGCCGCTTGCTGGCGACTTTGAAGCCGCATCGCTGGGCGTTGGCGGGTGTGTTCGTGTTGGTCATCGTCAGCACGCTTCTGGGGTTGGCAGGCCCGTACCTGATGGGGGTCGCCATCGACCAGTTCATCGCCGACGGGGATCTGCTCGGCCTGCGGGGCGTCGTGCTGCTGATGTTGGTCACGTACCTGGGCGCCTGGTTGGCGATGTTCGGCCAAAGCATGATTATGGCGCAAGTTTCCCAAGAAGCGATGCGCGCCCTGCGCCGTGACCTGTTCGAGCACTTGCAGACGCTCTCGTTGCGCTTCTTCGACCGGCATCCCCACGGCGAGCTGATGAGCCGCTTGACCAACGACCTGGACGCCATCAGCCGCGTGTTATCCCAGAACGTGACGGAGCTCTTCTCCGGTATGCTGACGTTGGTGGGCATCCTGGTGATGATGTTCGTCATCAACTTCTGGTTGGCGTTGGCCTCTATGATCGTCTTTCCGCTGATGATGGGGTTGGTGGGCGTCGTAGGCAAGCGGACGCGCACCCATTTCCGCGATTACCAGATGCGCATCGGCCAGTTGAATGGTCAATTGGAGGAGATGTTCAGCGGGCAGCGGATCATCATGGCCTTCGGGCGCGAGGCGAGCGTGTTGGACGATTTCGACGTGGTCAACGCCGGCGTGCGCCGGGTGGGCATCCGGGCCAATATCTACGCCACCCTGATCCCGCCGCTGATGGGCATTCTGAGCAACGCCAACATCGCCATCCTGGCCGGTTTGGGCGGCTGGATGGTGATCCAGGGCTGGGCCACCGTCGGCGTCATCGCGACGTTCTACACCTATTCCCGCCGTTTCGCCGCGCCGTTGCGCCACCTGGGCAATCTCTACAACCAGCTCCAATCCGCCATCGCCGGCGCAGAGCGCGTTTTCGAGGTCATGGATACGGAACCGGAGCTGACCGACGATGAGAATGCCATTCCATTGGAGGCGGTCGCCGGGCGGGTGGCGTTCGATCACGTGGATTTCAGCTACACGCCCGGCGTGCCGGTCATCAAGGATATGCGCTTCGTCGCCGAGCCGGGGCGGACCATCGCCCTGGTGGGGCCGACGGGGGCGGGCAAGACGACGATGATCAACCTGTTAACCCGCTTCTACGACATCGACGATGGCGCTATCACCATCGACGACCACGATATTCGCGCGCTCAACAAGGCAGATCTGCGGCGCAAGCTGGGGATCGTGTTACAGGATACATTCCTCTTCTCCGAATCGGTGATGGAGAACGTCCGTTACGGGCGATTGGACGCCAGCGACGAGGAGGTCGTCGCGGCGGCCCGGTTGGCCAACGCCGACCAGTTCATCCGCCGCCTGCCGCAGGGGTACCATACCGAGCTATCGGAGCGGGGCGGCAATCTGAGCCTGGGGCAGCGGCAGCTCCTGGCTATCGCGCGGGCGGTGCTGGCCGATCCGGCCATTCTCGTCCTTGACGAGGCCACCAGCAGCGTCGATACCCGCACCGAGGCCCAGATCCAGGAAGCGTTGTTGCGCTTGATGGCCGGGCGGACCAGTTTCGTCATCGCCCACCGTTTGAGCACCATTCGCGACGCCGACCGGATCTTGGTCATCAACGAGGGAGAAATCATCGAGCGCGGCGATCACGACGAGTTGCTGGCCCAGCAGGGCTTCTATTACAATCTCTATATGAGCCAGTTCCGAGCGCAGGAACCGGAGCGGGAGGGGGCGCTCTCACCCATCTCCAGCCCCTAACCCTTTCTCGCAATATTGGGAGGAAGCACAGTTTGAAATCCTTTAGATTTGTGTTCAAATACACCCGACAGTATACTGGGCCGTTGGTCTTGACGGTCGCCAGTATGGTTTTGCTGGTTGGGGCGCAATTGTTGGCGCCGTGGATCGTGCGGGAGATGGTGGCTATCGTCACCGATCCCGACGTAAGCCCAGAGGCGATGCGGCTCATCACGCGCCTGGCCTTGCTGGCGCTGATCGTTTACGTGGCGCGCGGCGTGCTCCAGTTCCTGCGCAGTTATATGGCGCACGTGGCTGGCTGGAGCGTCGTGGCCGACGTCCGAAAGGCGGTCTACCAACACCTGCAACGCTTGTCGCTGCGTTTTTACGAGGATAAACAGACCGGTCAATTGATGTCGCGCGCGGTCAACGATTCCGATCTGATCGAGCAGTTGATCGCTCACGCCGTGCCCGACGTGACGGTGAGCATATTGACGTTGATCGGCGTCAGCGCCATCCTGTTTAGGATGAACTGGCGGTTGGCGTTGCTGAGTATGATCCCGATCCCGCTTATCGCGTTGGCGATGCGCGGCTTTTCCAGGTACGTGCGACCGGCCTTTCGCAAGCGTCAGGTCAAGTTGGGCGACCTCAACGCGGTGCTCAACGATAACCTTTCTGGGGTGCGGGAGATCAAGGCGTTCACCCGCGAGGAGGTTGAACTGGCCCGCGTCTCCGATCACATCATCCAGTATCGCGACTCGTTGCTCCGCGCCCTGCGTCTGATGGCGACCTTTCATCCCTTTGTGGAGTTTAGCGCTGCCCTGGGGACGATTGTGCTCATCTATTTCGGAGGTCAATTGATCCTGAATCAGGCCTTAGCCATTGAGGACCTGGTGGCCTTCTTCCTCTACCTGGAGATTTTCTACCAGCCAGTGCGGACCTTGAGCCAGGCGTGGGAGAACATCCAGCAGGCCCTGGCCGGGGCGGAGCGGGTGGTGGAGCTCCTGGACGAGAACCCCGATGTGGTGGAGCGGGCCGACGCCGTCGCGTTGACCGGGCGAGCGCGGGGCGCCATCACTTTTCACGACGTGAGCTTCCATTACACGCCGGGCGATCCTGTCCTCGAACACATCGACCTGGATATTGCGCCGGGGATGGTCGTCGCGTTGGTGGGCCCGACGGGTGTGGGCAAGACGACGCTGGTCAACCTGATCCCTCGATTTTACGACGTGGTTGAGGGGGCGATCACGCTGGATGGGCGTGACATCCGGGAGTTGACGTTGCAGAGTTTGCGCCGGCAGATCAGCATCGTGTTGCAGGACGTGTTTCTTTTCCACGGGACGGTGCGGGAAAACATCCTGTTCGCCCGGCCGGAGGCCTCCGAGGAGGAGATGGCGGCGGCGGCCCACGTCGCCAACGCCGAGGAGTTTATCGCCCGGTTGCCCGAAGGTTACGAGACGATGATCGGCGAGCGGGGAGTCAAGCTATCGGGCGGACAGCGACAGCGCATCGCCATCGCGCGGGCGGTGCTCAAGGATGCGCCGATTTTGATCCTGGATGAGGCGACCTCGTCGGTCGATACGGAGACCGAGGCGCTGATCCAGCAGGCCCTGGAGCGGCTGATGGTGGGGCGGACGACGATCATCATCGCCCACCGCCTGTCGACGATTCGCAACGCCGACATGATCGTGGTGCTGGAGGGCAGCCGGATCGTCGAAAAGGGCGCGCACGAGGAGTTGATGGCCCAGGACGGTCTCTATCGCCACCTGAACCAGGTCCAGGCGGCGGGCGATTCGGTGATGACCCTCACCCATTCCCCGGCCCCTTATTTAGACGATGATGCTGTGTGATTCGTTTCAACCGATAGGTGCGCCACGGCCAAGCGAGTTGCTGCTCCGATTTGCATCTTAGACGGTTATGTGGTATAAGTATGGGCAAGCCCCCGTAGCTCAGATGGATAGAGCACCGGCCTCCGGAGCCGGTGGCCTGCGTTCGAGTCGCAGCGGGGGTATTTTTATCCCTTTTAGAATACGCCGATATGCCGTGGGATGACCAGGCTGGGGAGCTGTTGGTGATTGACGCCGACGGCTTCTTTTTTTGCTATTCCAGAAGGAAGACGTTCTCAATGGACCGCTTGAAGCGCTTGCCAATCGCGACGACGACGCTGATCCTGGCGGCCCTCCTCGCCGCCGCGCCGCTCTGGGGGCCGGGCATGGTCAACACCCGGGGCGGCGGCGATAGCCCCTTCCTCCTCCAACGCACCCACCAGATGGCGGTTAACCTGCGGGCCGGCGCCTTCCCCGCGCGTTGGATGCCCGACGCGGCCTATGGGTTGGGATATCCGTTCTTCAACTATTACGCCGCGTTGCCCTATTACCTGGCGGGGGCGCTCGTCCTGGTCGGCTGGGACATCCTGAGCGCTATCAAACTGGCGCAGACGCTGGGTTTCGTCGCGGCGGCCCTGGCGATGTACGGCTGGACGCGCCGCCTCACCGGCCGACGCTGGCCTGCGTGGCTGGCGACGCTCGCTTACACCTTCGCGCCTTTTCATCTGGTCAACGTCTACGTGCGGGGGGATTCGCTCTCCGAGTTCTACGCCTTCATCTTCTATCCGCTCATCCTGTGGTCTCTCGACCGGGTGTCCAGGGCCATACAGGCGGGTAAGTCGGCCGGCCCGCGCGTGATCGCCGCAGCTCTGGCCTACGCGGGGCTGATCCTCACTCATAACCTATCGGCGGCTATGTTCTCGCCGTTCGCGTTGCTGTACCTGCTGGCGCTGGGCTGGCGCGCGGGTCAGAAGAAGCGGCGGGTTTTGGGGCGGGGGATGCTGGCGTTGGGATTGGGCGTGCTGCTCTCGGCCTGGTTCTGGCTGCCGGCGGTGGCGGAGTTGGACGCGGTGCAATTGGGCCCTTCGACGCAGGGTTACTTCCACTACAGCCGCCACTTCCGGGCCGCCGACTTGATTCAGTGGCGCGCCTTTTTCGATTACAGCATCTCGCCAGATGGCGACACCCCCTTCGCGATGGGGTTGGCGCAAGCGGCGTTGGCGGCCCTGGGCGGCGTCCTCCTGCTCGTCGACCTGCTTCGCCGGCGGAGAGGGGCCGATGCCCGTTGGGCTTTTGTGCTGCTGGGCCTGCTGATTTCCACGCTGATGATCACGCCGCTCTCCGAATGCCTGTGGGATCATCTGCCGGTGTTGCCGGTGGTCCAATTCCCGTGGCGCTTCCTCTCGATCCAGGCGCTCTTTGCGGCGGTGATCACGTCCTACGTCTTGCGTCCTACGTCCTACGTCTTGCGTCCTACGTCCTATGTCTTGCGGCCGGTGTGTGCTGTCCTGGCTGCGGCGCTTTTGGCTGCGGCGGTGCTGGTCCCGCTGCGCCCGGACCGGCTGCCCATTGGGCCGGCGGACGTGACGGCGGCGCGCTTGCAGCTCTACGAATTTTTCACGGGCAACATCGGCGCGACGATTCGCTACGAATGGCTGCCCCAGACGGTCAACCCGCGCCCCTACACCTCTGAGGCGTTGGTCGAGCCGGACGCACCCGACCGGGCCATACCCCTGGATGGCGCGACGTTGGAGGCGACGCTGGTCGAACGGGGGCCGATCCGGCAAACGTGGGTCGTCAAGGGGGACGGGGGCGACGTCGCGTTCCCACTCCACCTGTGGCCCGGTTGGCAGGCCCGGGTGAACGGGGAGCGTGCGCCGGTCTGGGCCGTGGATGGTTCCGGATACCTGGCGCTGGCAGTTCCGCCGGGCGAGCACACGGTGACGCTCAAGCTGGGCCGCACGCCGGCGCGGTGGTTGGCGGAACTCGTCTCGTTGGCGACGTTGCTGGGCGTGTTGGCTTTCGCCCTCGTGCAAGGGCGAGGGTTGGCGAGAAAACGCCGCTCGATTTGCCCACGCTCTCCCGC
>DAOTUC010000377.1:0-14626 GCA_034437315.1 Anaerolineae bacterium | reverse complement strand
ACCGGTTTTTCCTTAGCGCAGCGACATAAACCGGGTTTCTTGATCTCCTGATCGATACATCGGGGCCGCTCGTGCTGTCGTTCGCATCCAGCCAGCGGCCCCGGTGCGTTGACTTTCCGCTTCTCTGGTAGTATCATACGGCATAGTTAGTTCGACAATGTTAACTTCCCATTGCACGGCGGTTGAAACCACGTGCAACAATTGCAAAGTCGCTCTTCAGCGACTGAAAGCTAATCCGCGAAGGCGGATTTTGCATCGCGTCTCCGACGCGCGGTAGCACGCGAATTTATTCGCTGGGCTTTAAAGTTAACATTGTCAAGTTAGTTAAGGAGAAGGATTGCTCATGAATGTGACGATCATTTCGTATTCACGCACAGGAAACAATGAGGCGTTGGCTACCAGTTTAGCGGCAGCACTCGAGGCTGAACACATCCGGGTGACAGAGGAAAAAAGCCGGACGATGGGCGCCATCGTGATGGATATGATCTTTAACCGCACCCCATCGGTCAACTTCTCGGCGGAGGCCATAACGCAGCACGACCTGGTGCTCTTTGTCGGACCCGTTTGGATGGGGCAGGTGGCGACGCCACTGCGCGCCTGTTTCAAACAACTCAAGGAAAAGATCGAAAGGTACGCTTACGTGTCGATCAGCGGTGGAGCCGATGGCCCCAATCTCAAGCTGGCCGATGAGTTAAAGAAAAGACTGGGGAAAGAGCCAGTCGCAGTGATCGATTTGCACATTGCCGACCTCCTGCCACAAGAACCGAAACCGACGCGCGACGATACGTCGGCCTATCGCATCAACGAGAGCGATACGAAACGCCTGACCGATACAGTGGTCGCGACCTTGCAAGAAGTGATGTGAAAAAATATGTCCAACCTCATCCTGTTTAGCAGCCTCTACTTCGCCCAAGGGGCGATGATGAGCTATTTCCTGACGTTCAACATCCTGTACCTGGGATCTTTCGGGTACAGCGAGGCCGACGTGGGCGTCTTTCAGGCGATCCTGGCCCTGCCTTTTGTATTGAAGATTTTCCTGGGCATGCTCAGCGACGGCGTCAACCTCTTCGGCCTGGGACACCGCCGACCATATATCGCGATCGGGCTGGCGCTCCAGGGGGGCGCGATGCTGGCGCTGGCCAACGTCTCCCCAGCCGAGGGGCTGGGCGCCTTCGTCCCTCTCGCTTTCGTCGCCTCCATCGGCATGGCGCTCTACGATACCTGCACCGATGGCCTGGCGCTGGATACAACCCCCATCGACCAACGGGGAACCGTCCAGGGCGTCATGGTCGGCGGCCGGGCGGCCGGCATCCTGGCCCTGCTCGTCGGAGGCGGCCAAATCGTCGAGGCGCTGGGCTGGCCCTGGCTATTCTACACCGTCGCCATCTTCGCCCTACTGCCTTTGCCCCTGGTGTGGCTATGGCGAAGCAATATCCAGCCGGAAGCGGATGACCCGCTGTCCGGTCAAGCGTTCAAATGGCGTGCCTTCAAGGCTTTTGGACGACCGGGCTTGCTCTCGCTGGCCGCGGTCGGTTTCGTCTACTCGCTGGCCATCGACGGCGTCTACACCTTCTTGAGCGACCATCTGAAGAACGTGATGCACGTCTCCATCGGGAACGTGGGGCTGCTCATCGCGCTGGCGATGGTGGGACGCATCGCCGGCGCGCTCTCGAACGCCTGGCTCACCGATCGGATCGGGCGCAAGAAGAGCCTGTGGGTCGCCATCACACTCACCAGCCTGGGCAGCCTGGGATTGGCCCTGGGAGCTGGCGCGACGACCGTCACGATCGCGGCTATCGCCGGTTTCCTCTTTGGGCTGGCCTACGGTTATTACACCGCCGTCTACGCCGCTGTCGCGATGGATTTCAGCCCGCCCCAGATCGCGGCGTCGACCTTCGCCATCTTTATGATGTTCGTCAACCTGGGCACGGTCGGTGGACAGGCCCTGGGCGGCCTCCTGACCGAAAAGCTGGGTTTCGGCCCAATGTGCGCGACGATGGGGGCGATCAATCTGCTGAATGTGGCCCTGACCGCCGGCGTCTTCCATACTGCCGGCGCGGTCAGCGGCGCGGTCGCAGACCAACCACAGCAATAGGACCGCCAGTATCCTGCTGGCCCCTGAATTGAGACGATACACCGCAACGACACCACGCACGCCACACATAAACGTGAAGGAGGTATCTTCGCAATCAACAGGGTGAGGTATGGTATGGATTGGGCGGTGCATCCGCGCCATCTTGACGGCCTACGGAAACATTACGTCCGTCCACTCCATCTTTCTCCCCGACTTATTGAGAGGATACTGAAGGAGGGCATATGAACGTCAAAGCATCCGTATACGTCACCCGTCGCATTCCCGAAGCAGGTCTGTGGGAAATACGAGAAGCATGTAACGTGCGCCTGTGGGGTAACGAGCCCCCGCCATCCAAGGAAGCTATCATCCAGGAGGTCGCCAGTTGTGAAGGGCTGTTGTGCCTGCTCACCGATCCCATCGACGCCGACGTGATTGAGGCCGGAAAGAACCTGCGCGTCATCAGCCAATACGCCGTGGGCGTCGATAACATCGACCTGGCGGCCGCCACCGAGCACGGCATACCCGTGGGTCACACCCCCGAGGTGCTCACAGAGGCCACCGCCGATATGACCTTCGCCCTGCTGATGGCCATCGCCCGCCGCATACCCGAGGCGATTGAACGGGTCAAGTCCGGGCAATGGCGCACGTGGGAACCGATGGGCCTCCTGGGGGCCGACGTCTGGCAAACGACCCTGGGCATCGTGGGGTTAGGCCGCATCGGGACGGCTGTCGCCCGGCGAGCGCGCGGGTTCGAGATGCGCATCCTGTACCACGATCCGACCCGCCAACCAGCATTGGAGAAGGAATTGGGCCTGGTATACGCGCCGCTGGAAGACCTGTTGGCCCAATCCGATTTCGTCAGCCTCCATTGCCCGCTGAACGAGGAAACCCATCACCTGATCGGCGAGGAGGCGTTGCGCCAGATGGACGCCAGCGCGATGCTCATCAACGCCGCCCGCGGCCCGATTGTGGACACCGAGGCCCTGATGCGCGCGTTGCGAGACGGCTGGATCGCTGGCGCAGCCCTCGACGTCACCGATCCGGAACCGCTGCCCGCCAACCATCCCTTGCTCAACCTGTCCAACTGCATCGTCGTACCCCACATCGCCAGCGCCACGTTTACCGCCAGAAATCGTATGGCGACGATGGCCGCCGAAAACCTGCTAGCCGGTCTTCGGGGAAATCCGTTGCCCTATTGTGCAAATCCAGAGGTATACAAATGAATCAATCGGATAAAGCCTATGTTGAACAACTCATCAATCGCTTCGTCGAGGGCTTCACGTCCAACCGGCTGCGCGCCGACGAAGGCGCGCACATCGTCGAGGAAATCCAGGATAACACCCAAGAGGCGGTCGCCCAGCTCACCCAACGTTTGAAAGATCCCGACATCAGCGTGCGTATGGCCGCCTTGAGTTTATTCGACGTATTAGACACACCTCACGTGACCAAAATCCTACGCCGGTTGCTGGATGACCCGGAGCATAGCCCCGAAGAGAAATTGTTCACCGTGCGCATTCTGGACAAACGGGGCATCTCAATCAGCCCGGATACATTACAGCGATTGGAAACCGAGTTCGCAGCTCTGGAGGAAAGTTACGAAGCGGAGATGTTAGAAAACATCACCAACCCGGAGCAAATAGAAATACTGATTGAGATGATGGCGGACGAACCGGTGGAGATCCAGGCAAATTACCTGCGCGAAAGAGTCATCCCTATGGCTGATCCACGGATGACCCATTACCTGACAGCGCTGCTCCACAGTGAAGGGAATGAGATTATCATGGCAGCCATTGATGGTCTCGAACGGATCAAGGAGCCGGCCGCCATTCCCATCCTGGAAGAGCGGGCGGAATACGACCCCTCTCCAACAGTGCGCCGCACCGCGGAAAACGCCGCGCTGCGATTGCGCACACGGGTTGGACCGCCCCCAGACGCCGAGCTTCCCTGGATCGAGCCGTTGACCACCCCCCTCGTCCATTGCATCCTCTCCACCATCGACGGCGACGGCGGGCAGGTGCTCATCACGACCCGCCGGCTATCCAACGGGGATCTGCTGATGTTCGACGTGATGTTCAACGATCACCAGGGAATCAAGGACGCCTTCACGGCCCCCATCAGCGACGAAGAAATAGATCAAATCACCGACTCCTTTGGCGGCAACGAGTTCGTGGACCTCAACCTCGACCGCGCCCGTGCGACTTTAGCGCGCGCCTATCAGACCGCGCTTCAGGCCCATCGACGACTGCCGCCCGCCTACATCATCTGGCAGGGCTTTATGATGGGACAGGATGAAAATCCGCCGGCGTTTTACCCGCTCCCGGATCTGCCGGCCGACGAGGAAGCGCGTGAGGATTTGCTGGCGGAAAGCACCGAGCTTATGACGATGGATGAATTTGATTACTGGTTCTTCAACCCGGACGAGGTCGACGCGTTCGTCAAGGATTACCGCCGCTTACGACACACGAGAAAAGCCCAACGGGGCGACCCGGCATTCGAGGAACTCCTGGACCGCGCCATTGAGGCGGTCGTTGGAGAGGAGTGGCAACGGCGCATTGAGGATCGCTTGCAGCGACAGGCATGGCTGCTGGCCCAATTGTACGAGGAACCGGAGGTCCCGCAGTGGGCGTTGGTCGCCGCCGAAGCGCTCGAAGACGACGTCGTCGTCGAACATCCCTTGATCCGGGAGATGATGGTGCGCAGTTTCCTCAACGCCGTCGGTCGCTATCTCTAGACCCTGTGGGATTCGGCCGCTTCCCAGACCACCTGGGCGACCCGCCGAGCGGCGTCCAGCCGGCCCAGGGCCTGAGCGCGCTCGGCCATCGCGCGCAATCGCGCTTGATCCGACGTTAAAAGATCGCTGACTTCGGCGACGACCCGCCCGGGCGTCGGCGCCCAGACGCCGGCGCCCGTCTCCACCACGTAGTCGACGTTGGGCCGCTCCTGGCCCGGCAGCGCCCCGCAGAACACCATCGGCAATCCCAACGTCAGAGCTTCGCAAATGGTGCTGGGGCCGGCCTTGGTGACCAACAGATCGGCCGCCCGCATCCACTCGTGCATATTGTCCACGAATCCCTGCACCGATACCGGCAGAGGCCACCTCTCGGCTGCAAGCCGCTCATACAACTGGCGGTTGCGGCCGGCGATGACCACCATCTGAAGCGGCGTCTGGCGACCAGCCAACCGCCGGCTTAGCCGGTAGACCGGTCCCATGCCCTCGGAACCGCCGACCAGGAGCGCCAACGGCCGGTCCGGGTCTACGCCCAATCGACGCCGGACGTCCTGAGGAGATTCATCGACGATGGAGATAAAGCGACGCTCCACCGGCAACCCGGTCTGGACGATCCGCCCGGCCGGGACGCCGTTCGCCAGCGCCTGCCGTCGCCCGGCGGCGGTCGCGACCAGGCAGCGGTCGACGCCGGGATCGCACCAAAAGGCGTGGGCCGAGGCGAGGTCGGTCACCAGGGTGATCAGTGGAACGCCGGTATCCGTCAAAGCTTTCCGGGGGAGATGGTTGAACAGGGGGTGGCAACTCAACACGACGTCGGCGGGATGTTCAGAGAAGAGCCGGCGCAGAGATGGGCGCACCCACGGCCAAAAGAGCGCCAGGCATATCCGCGCCCGGCGCGCGTCATCGAAAAGTCGATAACCGAGAGCCCATATCCAACCCCGCATCCGAACCATGTACGGGTAGATTTGGGGCAGCCGGTTCAATGGCCATGGCGCGTAATCGACCAGCGGGTCGACTAACATCACGTCGACCCGCTCATCATACGCATCCGCCAGAGCCTGGGAGACAGCGCGAGCGGAACTCCGGTGCCCACCCCCGGTGTCGGAGAAAAGTATGAGCACTCGCCGAGTCGAACTCATCCCACCAGATTTACATTTCCTCGCGCGGTGCAATTTGCTTGATCCCCTTTTCAAACTTGCTCCGGGGCAACATCACGCGCCGGCCGCAGGTCAGGCAGCGCAGACCGATATCCGCCCCGATGCGGGTCACTTCCCACTCGCACCCGCCGCAGGGATGGGGTTTGCGCATGCGCACCCGATCCCCCACCTTGACTTTCACCGGTCCAACAGGCAATGGCCTTCTCCTTTCAAACCATCATGCGCTTTATCCCATCTCGCGCCATCGGCTTGACCATCAGTTCCTCAAAGGCGCCATCCGCGCGCTTCACCTCGACGCGAACTCGCGCTTCGTCCTTGCCGTCAGAATAACCGGCTGTGACCTGCGCCGCCAGCGTCATCGCTTCGGGCGTCGGCGCACCCAATAGCAACGTCGTTGGGCCCGGAAGATCGACCGTCCTCAAACACGCGTCGGCCGCCTCACTGGACGCCAGATAGGCGTTTTCATTCTCATGACGGCCAACGATGAGCTTTTGGCCGGCCGGCAAACGGAAATGCCGGCCCACCGCCAGGAGTTGCGCGATGTCGGGCGTCAGCGCCTCGCCCCCCTCCACGGATAGAAAGTCCTCCAGACGCCGGCTGTAGGCGCGGTCGATCAAATAGCAACACCCACCGGAAGGTTGTTGGTAGGCCGCAATCCCGAATTCCTCCGCCAGGGCGATCTGACACTTACGTCCGCGCCCGCTGATGTCATACAGTCGCTCCCGATCCACCCACCCCCGCTGTTCTGGAATCGTCGGGGGCAGGAGCTGGGCCGAGAGCGGGCGCAGCAAATAGCCGCTCAAGCCGCTCTCCTGCTCAACGGTGTTCAACGTCGGGCGCATCTGGCTCTTGGGACGCTGTCCAACCACCTCGCCCGTGAATACGAAGTGATAATCGTGGGCCTCCATCCACGCCTTGGCCTGTCGCAACAGGAAGATGCGACAATCCACGCAGGGGTTCATCCCGGATCCATAACCATAGCGCGGGTTAAGCACCACCGGGATGTACGCCTCTGGGACGGGTATGATTTCTAAAGGGAGGTCAATCGCATCCGCCAGACGTTCCACGCTGGTTGGCGAGTCCTTCCCCCCTTTTCCGAGGATACGTCTGCGCGCCTCGTAGGAAAATCCGGTTCTAAAATGTAGACCGGCGACCTTGATGCCTTGCTCCTGCAAGATTTTCGCCGCCAACAAGCTATCTAGACCGCCCGAAAATAAGCCAACCGCTTTAATCACGATACGCCTCACTTTGGTACAAACGTCAGAGAAAATCGGGGAAGGATGACACTAATGGCCGGCGCCAATTTTATGTATACTGTGATCTAAGGTGGAAGCATATGGCGCAAAAAAAATTACTCATCATTGACGACCACGACGCCGTCCGCGAAGCGCTTGAGGCTCGATTGCACACCAAGAACGACGTGCACATCGTGGGATGCACCGGCTGTTGGCGAACGGGGTTACGGGACGCCGTTCGTCTAGCGCCCGACATCATCCTGCTGGAGACCAAGCGCGCGGACCGGCAAGGATTAGAGGCGTTACGCCGGCTGACCAAGGAATGCCCCACCGCCAGCGTCGTCGTGCTCACCTCTTACTCGGACGCTGAGGAAAAGAGAATCGCGCAACAACTTGGCGCCGCCAGTTACATCCTCAAGGACATTGACACCAATCAATTACTACGTGAAATCCGATCCTCAATCCGCCCCCAAGCAATGATTTAACCCGCCTCGAAAATACCCCATTATGAGGTTCCGCTATCCTCAACCACCGGAAGCAACGTCATCATCTCCGGCTCCAGGAAAACGGTAATCGGCTCGCCCGGTTCGGGCAAATCGACGCCGGACAAAAAGTCGAGGGTCAATTCGACGCCGCTGGCGTGACGCGCTTTGAGCCGATGCCGCTCGCCCCGGAAAGACCGGGTGAGCACCTCGCCGGTGACGTGGTTGTGACCGACGTCAGGCAAATCTAACCGAGCGGCGTCAGGTCGGATCAGCAGCAGGCGTCCTGAGCTCCCTCGTAGTTCGACCGCCTCGCCGATCAAGAGCCGGCCCAACGGCGTATCGACCCGCCGCTGGTCGATAGCGTGCACGTCGACCAGGTTGGTCAACCCCATAAACTCGGCCGCCCACACCGAAGAGGGATGGCGATAGACCGCCTGGGGTGTGCCGACCTGAAGCACGCGCCCCTCGCGCATCAACACGACCCGGTCGGACAGGGCGAACGCCTCTTCTTGATCGTGCGTGACGGTGATCGTCGTCACGCACGCTCGTCGGAGAATGATGGGCAGCTCCTCCATCAATCGCTCGCGTAACGTCCGGTCCAGCGCGCCCAGCGGTTCGTCGAGCATGAGCAAACGCGGATGCGGGGCCAGACTTCGAGCCAGGGCGACGCGCTGTCGCTCGCCGCCGGAAAGCTGTCCCACGTCTCGATGCTCGAAACCCGCCAGCCCCACCAAATCCAGCGCTTCAGCCACACGCGCCGATAGCGCCTCCCGCTTCATCCCCTGCATGCGCAAGCCAAAGGCCACGTTTCCGAACACGTCTTTGTGGGGAAATAGCGCGTACTCTTGAAACATCAGCCCAAATCCCCGCCGATCCGACGGCGTCCTCGTTACATCCCGGCCTTCGACCAGCACCCGCCCGGCGTCGGGGAATTCGAGGCCGGCGATAAGCCGTAGGAGCGTCGTTTTCCCACATCCAGAGGGACCGAGCAGGCAAAGACGAGCGCCCTCCTCAACCGTGAAACTAACGTCGCGCAACGTCCAACCGTCTGGATAGGTTTTTCGGAGTTGACGGATGTCTAGCAGCGGCATCGCGCCAGATCACTCAATCGCCTTAATCTCAAAGCGGATCTCACCGGCCGGCGCTTCCACACCGACCGTATCCCCTACCTCACGACCAAGCAAGGCCCGTCCGATTGGCGATTCGTTGGACACATTCCCCTTGATCGGATTCGCCTCGGCGGCGCCGACGATGCGAAACACCTCCTCATCCGCTTGCCCCTGTTCGACCACGGTCACGCGACTGCCCAGGCTGACACGATCATTGGACACGTTATCTTCGATGAGGACGGCATTGTGCAACATCGCCTCGATCTGTTGAATGCGTCCCTCCAGAAAACCCTGCTCCTCCTTGGCGGTGATGTAATCCGCGTTCTCCGAAAGGTCGCCCTGTTGAATAGCCTTGTTCAACCGTTCAGCCAGGGCGGGTCGCTTGACGTTTTTTAGGGTTTTTAACTCCTCACGTAATTCTTCCACGCCCTCCGGCGTGAGATATACAGATTGCTTATTCATTCGATATAACCTACCTTTATTACCACCATCCCATCTTTGACCACAACGGCGGCCCCAGGATCAACAGGCCCACGACAATGGAGGCGAGCGCCGTCAACAGGACCACGCCGGCCGTGACGTCCTTGATGACCTTGGCCAGGGGATGGAAATCTGGGGAGACCAAATCCACCAATTTTTCGATCACGGTGTTCAACATCTCCCCCACCAACACGAAAGCGATAGTTAAGATCAACATCGCCCATTGGGTCGACGACAAATCGAGCGCTATCCCCAACCCGATCACTAGGAGCATGATCAACAAGTGAACGCGCATATTGCGTTGGGTGCGCAACACGTAAACCAATCCGGCGAATGCAAAGCGAAAACTATCGAGAATATTTCGGCCTGTCCTCATCAGCCGCCGCCCCTATTCCGGGAGGTTGACGTCCACCGCCAACACCCTGAGAATAGCGGTTTGGGCGGACCACATCTCCCGTCGCTGCACCGGGGCTGCGTCGTCGTACCCCAGCAGATGCAACACCCCGTGCACGGTCAATAATTGCAACTCGGCCTGGACCGTATGCCCTGCTTCCACCGCCTGCTGGTGCGCCTGGGGATAGGAGATGATCACGTCGCCCAGATAAGGCGGGCCGTCGGGGGGAGAGACAAACTGCCCCGGGCCCTCATCGGCGGAGGCAAAGGCCAACACATCAGTCGGCGCATCAACGCCCCGGTACCGCCGGTTCAAATCGTGCAAGATAGCGTCGTCGGTCACTGCCAACGTCAGTTCACACGGCGCGTCAACCGCTTGCTGGTCCAAGGCGGCGCAGGCGGCGCGTCGCAGCGCGTCGGGGCTAACGTCGGTTTGGAACGGATCGGCGACCTGCACCGCCACCGAATATGACGACTGATGATGTTCCCGCCGTTGACTCATCGCTTGTTACTCCTTCTCCCTCCCCTTCTCCTTCCCATTCTCCTTCTTCTCCTCCTTCTTCGGTGGGTATTTGATACGTGGATGAAAGACCCCTTTCAGGGAGGAGATAAAGGTCTCGCGGATGACGTCCAGATCGTGCAAGGTCAACCCACTCTCGTTCAGTTGCCCATCCTGTACCCGCGAATCAATGATGCGGTTGACGATTTCCGCGACTTCATCACGATCGGTCGGGCGAGAGGAGCGCACGGCGGCCTCACAACTATCGGCCAACATGACGAGCGCTGTTTCTCTGCTCTGGGGCTTAGGGCCGCGATGCCGGAAATTATCGGGGTCGACTGTCTCGGGATCGCTGGCCAATTCCAGGGCTCTGTGATAGAGAAAGCTAACCCAATTGGTGCCGTGATGTTCCGGAATAAAAGCGCGCACACGACGCGGCAAATGATACCGTTTGGCCAATTCTATGCCATCCTCGACGTGCCCAATCAATATCTGGGCGCTCATCTCGGGATCCAAACGGTCGTGCGGATTGACCCCTTGCGCTTGATTCTCGGTGAAAAAGTAGGGACGAACGAGTTTGCCGACATCGTGATAATAAGCGCCCACCCGGGTCAACAGGGCGTCGGCCTCAATGCGCTCGGCTGCTTGCTCCGCCAGATTGGCCACCATCAGGCTATGGTGATACGAGGCGGGCGCTTCGCGCAACAAGCGCCGCAGCAGGGGGCGATCCGGCCGGCTCAACTCCATCAGCCGCATCGTCGTGGTGATATCGAACAAGGGCCCCATCAAAAACAGCCCGCCTAAAGCCAAACTGGCCGAGATCCCCCCATTCATCACCCCCGCCGACGCTGTGACCAGCAAATCGAGCGGTTCGCTATCCATCTGCGACAGATTGAAGGCCAATATCACGACGACGTTGGTCAACGCCACAAACATGCCGGAGCGAAAGAGCGCCCCGATGCTTTTGACGCGCTCCAGGGTCAGGACTGCGATCAAGCCGCTGACCGTGACGTAAGTCGCCATCTCCAGGGAGTTACGGGCGGTCACACCGACGGTTCCGCCAAGGAAGAGCGCCGTGACGACGCCCACAGGGGAACCGAGGGCCGCCGCGGCCAACATAGGCAAGGTGGACGCCGGCCCAATGTAGCGCAACAGATCGCCTCCCGGCGTCATCAACCCGGCGGCCAATACCGACAGGACAATCATCAGCGTGAGAATAAAACTCTGCTGCCCGTCCCACAAGACCTCGGGTTGGAACTGGGCCAGGAATAAGCCCAGGGTGAGCGTCATCGAAACAGCCAACAGGCTCACACTCGCCACATCAAACCAGCGTATCTGGGGTTGCCGCAGCCCAAACTGGTCCAACGCCTCAATGTCCAACGCCAAGACTCGCGCGCCTTGCCGAACGATGATTTCGCCGGCCTCAAAATCGCGCAGGACCTGACCGACCTCCTCACGAATGCGGGCTTTCGCCGCTTCCGTGGCCTCAACGTCCAGGAAAGCATTGGGCGCGAGAAATTGCCGGGCCAGCATAATCGTCACGGCTGTCTCCTCGTCTGTCAGGTCCAAACTCACCCGCGCAGGAACGTCTTCCAACGCCTCCGACAGATACCCCTCGCGGATTTCCTGTCGCATCGCCTGATCGATCACTGCCTGGGTCTCGAAGCGCACGCGGTCCCAGCTCTCATCCGATAGCGCCAGGATTTGCGTCAATTCCTCGGCCGATAGATCGGATAACTCGTCGACCGCCAGCATCCATCCTCTCTTCTGCGCAGCCGAGGCCAGGAAATCGGCCCGAATGGAACCCAGATAATCAAGCACATCCCGCGCACGCCCTAACTGCTGGCGCGCCAATTCAGGATCAGGAAGCGTGTAGACCGGCCTGACGGCGCTAGCGGCCCGATCCTGCTCTCGCGCGCGGGAGACCTCGCTCTCGAATCGAATGGGCTCAGGGGCGTGGATGTCTTGCTGGGCCACGTCACCCACCTCTAATACCACTCGTTCGGTGGGCCACAGGGGAAGCAACATCACCCCCGCGCTAATCGCCGCCATCACGAGCCCTAACAGCGACAACCGCAGCCAATCTACCCAACGGTGATCGTTGGCCGTCTTGTGCTGGTTATCCTTAGTCTCTGCATTTCCATTCATCATCAAGACCATCAGGGTGTAAATAATTGCTCTAGCCACCGTCCCGGGGCGCTAATCGGCCCGAGGACGGGCCTCTAAGCGAATTTTTTAATAGTCTCTATACCATTTCAAAGCTGTGGTTAAGAGCAACGGAAGGGAGCACCGACAGCGCTCCCTTCCGTTTAACATCCCCAAAAAAATTCACGGGATTCCTAACCATCCGACAGTTTATCAGCCTCCCGCAGGCTCGCTGTCAGAATTGGCTGAGAATAGCTTCAGGCGATTAATAATTCCCGAACGACTTCGTTCACCAATCGACCGTCGGCCTGCCCTTTCAATTTCGACATCAAGCGCCCCATCACCGGCCCTATATCCCCCATATCTGTCGCGCCCAGGTCTTCAATGACGCAGCGCGCTTCCTCGGCGATCTTCTCGCGCGATAGGAGTTGCGGCAGGTAGGTCTCTAAAATGGCCAACTGCGCCTCCTCGTCATCCAGCCTCTCGATTCTGCCGAGCTTCCGCATCTCGTCAATGGCGTCTTGGCGCTTACGGCTCTCTTTTCGCAAAACTGCGATCAGTTCATCCTCGTCAAGCGCCTGGCCTTTCTCCACTTCGGCGTTGACGATCTCAGATAGGGTCAACCGAATCACGGACTTCCGCTGATCGTCACGAGCTCGCATTGCTTCCTTGAGGTCATCCTGTAATTTCTCTTTCAGGCCCACCGAATTCCCTCCTCCTCACCAGCACGTTGATTGTGAACCCTTGACGTGTAATTAGCACGGACTTCACCTTGGGGGTAGAAGCCCAACCCCCGTTGGGCGATTCTGACCCTCAAACGGCCAACAGGGGTTGGCCTACTACCCTAATCCGTGTTATTTAGATGACAAGGAGTCATAAGCCCTTGACTGACACCACGGCTTGAGATACAATCTATTTCAAGCTATAGAATCGGAGAGTATAAAGAGGGGATGTATAATGACCAAGTCCACCGCTCAGTACACACAACGGGTGCAGACGCTGTTCACGCCGCACCAGTATGATCTTCTCTGTGACTATGCCGAAGAGACGGAAAGACCCTTGAGCGTCGTCGTGCGAGAGACAGTAGCGGAACATTTGTTGGCCCAACTTGAAAAGCGGCAGAGGCAGCAAGCCCTGGAACGCCTTTGCTCCGGCGACACACCGGTTGACGACTGGCCTGAGATGGAGCGTCAGATTGAGACAATGTGGGAGGAAGAGATGACATGAGCGCCCGCATCTTCGTAGACGCGAACGTGCCAATGTACGCACACGGGGCGCCGCATCCTTATCGCCAACCCTGCCAGGTATCTCTGCATCACATTGTCGCCCATGACATCTTCGCCGTGACCAGCAGCGAGGTCGTCCAGGAGATAGTGCATCGTTACCTGTCTCTGAAACGTCCTGAGCAGGCCGTCCAAGTTGCCAGCGACTTTATGGTCGTCGTGCCTACCGTTTTGCCCATCACCCAGGCAGACATCGTGCACGTTCTGGAACTTGTGCCCCGCTATCCTGCGCTCCCCGCCCGTGACTTGCTCCATCTCGCCGTTATGCTCAACAACGACGTTAGGCAAATCCTCAGCGCCGATGCTCACTTTGACCAGGTAGAGGAGATACAACGCCTTGATCCTGGCTTGGTGGATCGGGAAACTGGTGGACCGGGAAACTGGTAAGCTGGTAGATTGGGGCAACAGTCAGCCCAACCTACCAACTTACCAATCTACCGGCCTACCAACCTACCAACTTACCGGTCTACCAACCTACCCCCCAACATACACGGAGGAATCCTTTGACAGACATCAAGACCCCTGACTGGGTCAAGGACGCCGTTTTCTACCAAATCTTCCCCGACCGGTTCGCCAGGAGCACACGGGTTTCCAAGCCCTCTAACCTGGAGCCGTGGGATTCACAGCCTACGATTCACGGGTTCAAGGGCGGCGATCTGTTAGGAGTTGCCGAGCACCTGGATTACCTGGCGGGGCTGGGCATAACGGCCATTTACTTCAACCCCATCTTCCAGTCGGCGGCCAATCACCGTTATCACACCCACGATTACTACCAGGTGGACCCGATCCTGGGGGGAAATACCGCCTTTCGGGAATTACTGGACGCTGCCCACTCGCGTGGCATCCGCGTTGTGCTGGACGGCGTCTTCAACCACGCCAGCCGTGGATTCTATCAGTTTCATCACACGCTGGAGAATGGCGCGGCCTCCCCCTACTTGGACTGGTTTCACTTTGAAGAGGAACGGTTGGAGGCCGGAGAGCAACTGAACGCTTACCCGCATCCTCTCAAGAAATCAGAGCAAGACCCTAAAGGTTTCC
>DAOTUC010000376.1:0-22789 GCA_034437315.1 Anaerolineae bacterium | reverse complement strand
GTTTAAGCGCGCTGCTTCCAATAGATGCTGCAATCCGATCGTCGCGCCGCCGTCGCCGATAAAGACGATCACTTTCCCTTCGCCGGGGAGATCCATCGCGATCCCCGCGCCCAGGGCGACGGACCGCCCGTGCAGGCCGTGGACCGTGTGGGTCGCGAAGCAGCGATCAATAATGCCCTGGCAGCCAATATCGGTGACCAGCGTCACGCGCAATGGATCGGCGTCCATCGCCTCCAGGGCCTTGACGGTATTCCGGACGATCAGATGATGACCGCAGCCCTTGCAGTAGGGTAAATCAGTGCTTACGAGGAAGTCACTCATGATCCTGCCGCCTCCTGGACAATCTCCTCCGGTCGCACCATGCGTCCCATACTGTTCACGCGACGGATCTTCTCTGGTAGTCGGCGCCCGAAGAGTAAGTGGGCTAACTGTCCCTGTATGTTCTCCTCCGCCACGACGACCCGCGGGTAACGATCGAGCAAATCGTAGTAGGTGGAGGGAATGGGAAGAAGGGTCTCCATCTCCAGCAGGGAGACGGGGATGGACTGCGCCCTGATCTCGTTAACGGCCTCCCGAGCTGCCCCAGTGGTGATCCCATAGGTGACGATCAACGTCTCCGCACCCTCTTCTTCGTCGAGGCGGTAGCGTGTCGGGGTACCTCTTTCTATTTTCGACTGTAGCCGTCTCGAGTTCGCCAGGCCCTCTGGGGCAGTGGAGAGAACAATTCCCTCAGCGTTGTGAGTCGAGGCGGTCAACCTAACCTGACATTGATCATTGCCGACAGGTAGGAAATCCGGCGCGAGCGTGTCGCCCACCGCGTAAGAGGCATAGGGAAGCCGCCCGTCATAATGTGGTCGCTCAACCGGCTCAATGGCCCCCAGACGATCGAGATCCAGGCTGCGCTGGGTCATGATCATCTCCTTGGAGGTCAGAAGCACTACCGGGGTACGAAGATCGACCGCTATTTGCAGGCATACCGGCGGAAGTTTCCAACATCCCTCTATGTCAGGGACACAAAGAACCGGTACGTTATACCCTCCCGAGATCATCCCCCGCAGGAGTAAAAGGTCCCCCTGTGCGCCGACAGTGGCTGATCCGGTGGATGGGCCCAATCGCTGAACTAGAACGATCAGCATGGGAAGTTCCATCATAAATGCCATATTGATCGATTCTATCATCAAGGCAAATCCTGCAAAAGAGGTGGCAGTCATGGGAAGACGCCCCCTGGCCGAGAGGCCAGCCATCCACTGGAGTGTAGTGATCTCATCTGGCGCGGACAGGACCATCGGAAAACGACGACTACTGTAAGCATAGAGGTAGTTGGCCGGGGTGATCGGATATCCAACGTATGAGTTAGCTCCCCCTTGCACACAAGCCTCGACCATCAGGCGCGAGCCATCTATTAAAGCCAGGCGATCAGTATTGCTCTGTTCCACGTATTCCTCCCCAAAAACTTTATCTCATGCTCCCCTGATCCGCTTCGCCCCCAGTTCCGGGCGGCCTGCCCGGCGTATTCTAGCACGAATCGCCTGCCCCGTCCAATGATACGACCGATCCCTTCGCCCCCATATCCCCTGGCAAGATCACCGCCACCCGCGCCCCGGCCGGCGCGTGGGTCCAATCCTCCGGGATGATGGCGAAACCGTTGGCCTTGACCATTGAGCTCAGGATGCCGGAACCTTGACCGCCGGTGAGGCGGGCGCGATATTCCCCCTCGACCAGTTCGACGTGGACGCGCACGTAATGCCGCCGTTCGTCCTTGTGCGGGATCCCGTCCAGCAGGGTCGCCTCGATGGTGGGGCGCGTCCAATCGGCGCCCTGCATCTTCAGCAGGGCCGGGCGGACGAAGGTCTCGAAGGAGACCATCACCGAGACCGGGTTGCCCGGCAGGCCCAGCACCGGCGTCGACGCGATCCGCCCGAAGGCCAGCGGCTTGCCCGGCTTCATCCGCACTCGCCAGAAGTTGATCTCCCCCTCGGCGGCCAACACGTCCTTGACGACGTCGAAATCGCCCACCGAGACGCCGCCGGAGGTGAGGAACAGGTCCACCCCCTGGGCCAACCCGGCCCGGATCTTCTCCGTCAGGTCGCTCACCCGGTCGCGGGCGATCCCCAGGAGCACCGGCTGCCCGCCGTACTTGAGCACCTGGGCGGCGTTGGAATAGCTGTTGGCGTTGCGGATCTTGCCCGGCGCGAGCGCCGCGTCGATCTCGACCACCTCGTCGCCCGTCGCCAGGATCGCCACGCGGGGCCGGCGGGCGACGGGCGCCGTCTTTCGTCCCAGCGTGGCCAACATCCCGATCTCCTGCGGGCGCACGCGCGCGCCTCGGCGCAACACCAGCGCCCCCTGCTGCACGTCCTCGCCGGCCGGGCGGACGTACTGGCCCGGCGGCGCCTCGGCGAAGATCTGCACCCAGCCTTCTTCCGACGCCGTATCCTCGACCTTGACGACGGCGTCGGCGCCCGGCGGGAGCGGCGCGCCGGTCATGATGCGAATGGCGGCGCCGGACGTCACCGGCGTCTCGATCACGTAGCCCGCCGCCGCCTCGCCGGTCACGCGCAACCGGGCCGGGGACTCAGCGCTGGCCCCGGCGGTATCGGCGGCCAAGACCGCGTACCCGTCCATCGACGAATTGGCGTACGGCGGCACGTCGACGTCGGCGTGGACGTCCTCCGCCAGGAACCGGCCCAAAGCCTCCAGGATTGGCGTCTCCTCAGCGCCGAGCGGCTCAATCACGTCCAGCACCCGCGCCAGCGCCTCCTCCACCTGCAACATCGGTTCAGCCATCCTCTCCCCCTATCTGCTATCTGCTACCTACTCCCCGCTCCCTGCTATCTACTATCTCAAATCGTCGCTTGCGGCCGGTACTCCCCCCAAACCTGACGGAGCACGCCGCATATCTCGCCCAGCGTGCAATCCGCCTCGACGGCGGCCACGAACAGCGGCATCAGCGCCCCATCTTCATTGCGCGCCGGGGCCTGCGCCGCGGCCTCGATCCGCGCCAGCATGGCCGAGGCCCGCTCGCCATCGCGCCGCCGGCGGAGCGCGGCCAGTTTGGCCCGCTGTCGCTCCTCCAGGGCCGGGTCGACCACCAGCCGCTCCATGTCCACGCCGCTCTCGTCCACCTGGAACTCGTTCACGCCCACCACGATCTGTTCCCGCGATTCGACCGCCTTCTGGTAGCGATAGGCCGCGTCGGCGATCTCCTGCTGGACGTATCCCTGCTCAATGGCCGCCAGCGCGCCGCCCAGCCCGTCGATGTGCGCGATGTATTCCTGCGCCCGCCGCTCGACCTCGTCGGTCAAGCGCTCGATCACGTAAGAGCCGGCCAGGGGATCCACCGTGTTGGCGACGCCCGATTCGTGGGCGATGATCTGCTGGGTGCGCAGGGCGATGCGGACTGAATCCTCGGTGGGCAACCACAGCGCCTCGTCGCGAGAATTGGTGTGCAGCGATTGGGTCCCGCCCAGGACGGCCGCCAGCGCCTGGAGCGTCACCCGGATGACGTTGTTCTCTGGCTGCTGAGCGGTCAACGTGCTGCCCGCCGTCTGGGTGTGGAAGCGCATGCGCCACGAGCGATAGTTCTGGGCGCCGAAGCGCTCGCGCATCAGGCGGGCCCAGAGACGGCGCGCGGCGCGGAACTTGGCGATCTCCTCCAGGAAATCGTTGTGGGCGTTGAAGAAGAAGGAGAGGCGCGGGGCGAAGGCGTCCACGTCCAGTCCGGCGTCGAGGGCGGCCTGGACGTAGGCGATGCCGTTGGTCAGCGTGAAGGCCACCTCTTGCACGGCGGTGGAACCGGCCTCGCGAATGTGGTACCCGCTGATGCTGATGGTGTTCCACCGGGGCGTCTCAGCCGCGCAGTAGCGAAAGAGGTCGGTCACCAGGCGCATCGAGGGCCGGGGCGGGAAAATGTAGGCGCCGCGCGCGACGTATTCCTTCAAAATATCGTTCTGGACGGTCCCCCGCAACTTGGACGGCGCTACGCCCTGTTCCTTCCCCACGGCGACGTACATCGCCAGGAGCACCGGGGCCGGCGCGTTGATGGTCATCGATGTGCTGACCTGGCCCAATGGAATCCCGTCGAACAGGGTCCGCACGTCGTCCAGGCTGCTGATGGAGACGCCGACCTTGCCCACCTCTCCCTCGGCCAGCGGCGCGTCGGCGTCGTAACCGATCTGGGTCGGCAGGTCGAAGGCCACCGAGAGGCCGGTCTGGCCCTGATCCAGCAGGTACTTGTAGCGAGCGTTCGACTCCTCGGCCGTGGCGTACCCGGCGTACTGACGCATCGTCCAGAAGCGTCCCCGGTACATCGTGGGCTGCACGCCGCGCGTGAACGGATACTCGCCGGGGAATCCCAGGTCGTCCAGGTAATCCAGCGTCACGTCGGCCGGCGTGTACGCCCGCTCCAGGGACGTCCCCGACAGGGTTTCAAATGCATCCCGGCGCTCGGGGAAGCGCTCGGTGACTTTCTTGACGGTCGTCTCCTCCCAGCGCCGTTTCTCGTCCAGGATGTTTTCCCTTTTTTCTTCCGCCGATTTTGACGTCATCAATCCTCCCGTAAGATATTTCTCATACCGCCCCCGAAACGCCAGATTGTGATCCGGCGTGCACAAAGGAGGTCACAGCGCCCCTTTGCTCCTTGTGCGTGGCGGATCACAATCCGCCCTCGAAACGCCAGATTGTGATCCGGCGCACGCAAAGTTTCTGTGCTAAAACCGCCCAACAGGGGTTGGGCGCCTACCCAGGAATATATTTCATTCGGGTGTGTTTCATTTCATTTGAGGCCAAGCTCGTAGTAGGCGATTTATCTCCGTAAAAGCGCGCTGAAGCCGCTATCTAGCGCGCGTACTACGAACAAGGCTTAAATCGTTTGAAACACACCCATTTCATTCACGGGTATTGGATCTAAAACAACACCCCTCCGGCTCAGAACAGCCAGAGGGGGAAATGTCATATCTATCTCAGAGAGACTTGCACCCTTTACCCACGGCTCAGAAGAGCCATCCGTTGGTCCATCTCTCCCCAAGCCAGTAAAAACTCCGCCAGCAAAGCAGAAACTGGGCCATACGCCAGCACAGGGTCATGGTATGTTATTTGATCAGCAGTGACCTTTGTGATCAGGACTGCATGTTGTGTGCGAATATTATTCCATCCAGTTAAACCAGGCGTTGTCATAATAGCAGCGATTACTGCCTTGCTATCAGTCAACGCCACGACCACATCATCAGGCGAAGCTAATCGTTTTAATTGTACACTTACGTGCCATTGCGCCAGCTGCTCTATCCGTGAAAAAACGGTGCCTACACCTTTTCGGGTACCCAGAACTTGAGCTAACCGCATCTGAGGGGCCGTGATTCCCAATTGTGCCAACGCCATCTGGGCACAAGCAGGCAAGCAATACCCAATATCTACTTGCTGGATATGAACAGGAAGCTCAAGGAGAGACATCGTGCTCAGTCGCCAATTGTTCCAGCTGATCTAAAAGTGCGGCGCGTTCTCCATCTGTAAAGGATACCGCCAGCGTGTGTGCGTCTACATGCACTGTCATAAGTAAATCGCCATCGAAAAGCCGATAAGGCACACGCCAGTGTGGTTCGGGATCGGGCATCCACACAGGGTTACCACTGCTCAACGCACAGCCAACGAGATCGCCAAATACAACCCGATCGGCCGCCCGACGAGCTTCCAGCGCCAGTTCCGTTTGCCGTTTCTTCAACAGCGCCTGGTAACGCTCGTATTCTTCGATACTGATCAATGCCGCTACCGGTTGGCCATCTCGTTCCAGAATGATGGGCTGACTGAGATCGGTCACCGATGCCGCATACGATACTTCAGCATCTTCTAATTTTTTTGAAGCAGTCATTTCTTCCGTTCCCATTTTAGAGTCCCTGAACGGCGAGCACTAGTGGTGCGTTTCATAAGTTTTTAGGGTATTGCTCATTTAGACTTCCGAAGTCTTGAAGGTGCTTAGGATCGATAAACGACGTTCTGGCCTGATAGAGAGGCAAGCCTTCCTCAGAATGAGTCAGAAGACTTCGGAAGTCTTTACCCCAAGAATTTATGGGAGAGACCACTAGTTTACCATCGGTGGCTCTTTTGGTTCTGGCTCGGAAGCGCAGCGGCTTCGACCAGGTTAGTAACTTGACAATGGCACATTTGTTCCCGGCGAATAAATTCGCGGGCCACAACTGCAAAGTCGGCCTACGCCGACTATAAACTAACCTGCGAAGGCAGGTTTTGCAGTGCGTGATTTTTACGCGCTGTAGCCACGGGGCCCTCTGAGCGTGCCTGGACGGGGTAGACGCTGTCCAGGCTGTAGGCGTGGTGGATGACCAAGTGGGTGTGGTCGTCGGCGCCCGCTTGGTCCGCGAGGATCGGCGCGTCATCCCTATTACACTTGACCACCTATCCGCCGGGGGCATAGATACATCTCTTTGGTCAACGATCCAGGCACCCCAGGCAGGACTTGAACCTGCAACCCTCGGATTAGAAGTCCGATGCTCTGTCCAATTGAGCTACTGGGGCATCATTCAAATTTATTTTAATCGAATGAAGGGGGTTGTCAAGTCGAGACATAAAAAGACCGCTGCGTCGGCTTGTGGCCAAGGCAGCGGTAAAAAGGCCAATTGATACGTCATTACATGTTCTGGACGGGCCGGATACCTTTGTAGACTCGGCGACCTGCTAAAGTGCGCAGAATTTTATCGGGGGGTTGAGCGATGATGTTGCTCAATTCTTTGCTCGTCAGCGGTGTGTTTTCGTTAGCTATGAAAACGCGGAAGACGGCGTCTATGAGCGAGAGACCTTCGTGGATGTAACCGGGTTGCTTGCTACAGTGGACTTGTAGAACGTGTTGTAGGCCATCTATCTGGGTGACTTCGCCCGTTTTGTCATTTATCCAGTCGATTTTCTCTGTGTCAAAATGTTCTTCGTAAATTTTTCGATGCTCTGGACATAGGTGAGCGCGTAGTTCTACACTGATGCGCAGCCCTTGGCGCTCCCACCAACTGTAGTCGATGTGAAACTTGGTATCTAGAGCGGGCTTAACCAGCGTGGGTAAGACCGTAGGTATTATATCCGTTCTCATTCGCTAAACTTGAACTCCATTTCCGTTAATGATCGATGCAATCTGTGGGAGGTTGTAAACGATCGGGTAATCAGCGCGTCTCAAGCTCTGATGCGCAACACCCAATAATTATCTCCCACGGGCGAATAGGCGCCGCTGCTAACGAGAGCGGCCAACATCGGCCCTGGTGGGGTTCTAATCGCCAGATTGATGGCGCTATAAAGCGTCGCCGCGTGGACGGTTCCCTGGGGGCTCAACTTGGCCAGTTCGGGGAAAATTTCGCTGACGAGTTGTTCTATCGAGATAGGTTGTTCTTGGGTTCGCTCCCATACCTCGTCCAGGCCCTGCGCGGTTTTTCCACCGATGATCATTTGCTCGTTGTACTCGCAGGTGATCAATTGCTTGCGCATTTCAAATGTCAGCCGTCCATCTATGGGCAATGCGACGCGAATCCATTCTCGCCTGGATCGGGGGTTGCTCTGACGGATGATGACACGTCCCGCTTCGTCCCCCTGTTCTAATTCGAGGTACGCGCCAATGGGGATGTCGTATTTTTCGTACCATTCCTCCAGGCCGTAGACGTAACGTCCTTTTCTGACGACCCAGGCCGGCGCCTCATCGCCTGTATCGGCGTCCACGAGTGTAAAACGAATGCGCTGGGTCCGGCCCATAGGGAATATGTGTTTTAGCTTACTGGATAGCGGGAGTGTCCCGGATTTGCGGTGAGGATAGATCAACGTGATGGTTAGCGGTCCTGAAATCTCTTCTTTTGGATCGTCAACTGTTGACCATTCGTCATCTAACATTTGTTCCAGAGCCAGCATCTCGCTGGTGAGCATCGCTGGATTATAGTCGACCGGCTCATATTGCAAGTGTCGGGGAGGATGTTGAACAGCCTCCGGTTCCATCCGCCGGAGGCACCAGAGCACCTCGCCCGCCGGCCCCACTTCGTCGAAACGCTCGTCTGTCTGTAACGCGTAGTTGAGAGAAAATGTGCGCAGTTGGGGGGTAATTTCCTCGGGTAGTTCCAGATCGCCGAGCAACGCCTCTGTCGGCATTGGCTCTCCATTCGCCACGTCCAATTGCGCCTCCGCCAGGTTCAGATGGCCGACGTTGACTTCCACCAGCAGATCCCGGCGGAACCATTCGCCTGCTAATCTGACAAAGTTCGGATCCGCTTCAAGGGTCCGTTCCAGTTTCTTCGTGATCAGGTCGCCGTACATCTCCACCAATTCTTCTGGTGTATGTAGGCTCTCGTCGCCTTCTACCTCCTGTTGATCTTCGTAATTCAGTGGATGGTCGACCTTAAGGGATGCGGCGAATTCCCGATTTTTTCCATGCTCAAATTGTACTTCGATGACCTGAAACGATTTATATTCGGGATTAGAACCCGGCCTGGAGCCGACGACCTTGGCGACGCGGTAATCCAGCGCTGGAAAGACGATGCTTTCGCCAATCTCGTAACTCGACTTGGGTTGGTAAGGCGTCCCTTCCGCCAGGGCGCGTTCAACGAGGGCTTTTTCTTGCTCAACCAGGTGGTGGATCAAGGCCTGACTTAGCTCGTCAACCGAGCGTGGCAACTCGTCATCGACGAGGATGGTGCTCAGGTATTGGATGTGGTTGGCCGTGATGGCAAATTCTTCGCTCCAGTACGTGGGATCCTGAGTCTTTCGCTGAATCAACGTTATTCTCCTGCTAGCTAGGATAACTTCTAAAGGATGAGACAACGCGCGATTATACCAGGCTTAAGCCGGTTTGACAAATTTAGTTTTTTGGGGCAAACTGATTGAACAGCGGCGCATTTCGTGCAATGAATCCTTGGAGGTGAGATCAATGGGAATCGAAGAATTTTCCGACTATGTGACAATTCACGTTGTGCATGGCTTGCTTAGGGCGCAAGTTTTCAAGGCTAAACTAGAGGTCGCCAATATCCCCGTCTTTTTGGATTATGAGAGCCTGGGCCCACTTTACGGCATTACGGTCGATGGTCTCGCCGAGGTTCGCATTAAAGTGCCGCCCGATTACGCGGATGAGGCGCGTGAGCTTATTGAGTGAATGCGCCACGTTTGGCGCTTCTCTAACCGCCAAGCGCCTTCCAACCGGGTTCGGGCCAGGGCGGCGAGGCCTCCTCCAACCATTGCAGGCCGTTCACGCTGGTTCCGCCGACCCACGTTTCCCAGTGGAGATGTGAGCCGGTCGATAGGCCGGTATTGCCCACCTGGGCGATGATCTCCCCGCGGGCGACCTGTTGCCCGACTGCCACGTCGATTTCAGATAGGTGCGCGTATCCGGTTACCACACCCCATCCGTGGTCGATGGCTACCGCTTTGCCCCACAAAGACAACTGCTCGGCCAGGATAACGACCCCGCCCGCGGCCGCACGGACGGGCGCGCCGGTGGGCGCTCGGTAATCGACGCCTGAGTGATAACTGGTATACGGCCCTCCGTTGTAGGAGCGACGGGCGCCGAAGTAAGCCGAGATGGACCCGATGCACGGACGGTGGAATGGGATCGTCCAATGCCGTTCTGGGGAGAACGTATAGCGCGCTTCGTCGAGCCGCGCGCGGTCCTGGGCGATGGCCTCCGGGGCTAATAGGCTGCTGCGGTTCGCCGGCACGTCAATCCGCTCGTAATGGAAGCGTCCCTCCTCTACCACGATTCCCGTGCTGACGCTCGTTTGTCGCCCCTGTGCGTCGACGGCCGTGAGGTGAAGGTCGTGTATGCCAGACTCGGTGAACACGTGAATGCCAGTTAGCGCGTAATATACGCCATCTTCCTCGCCGAAATGTACTTTCTGACCCAGCAGGTTTCCCGTCAATGTGAGCGGTTCCGTCGTGCGCACGGCGATGACCAGGACAGAGCCTTGTGTAATGGGGAGGGGTTGGACGTCGATGAGGCTGAAAGGATCGGGCAGCGATCCGCCGTCTTTTCCCGGGATGACGATTTCTTGCCCGGCGTAAATAAGGGCCGGATTGGCGAGGTGATTGCTAGACATCAACTGCCAGGGGGAAATGGTGTGCCTGAGGGCGATGCGGAGCAGGGTGTCGTCGGAACGTACGACATACGTCGCGCCGTTGCCCGTGAATTGCGACGTCGTATGGTCGCCGGTTGAGCTCTCCATCGATCGAAGCAATGGTGTTTTGATCACCTGACCGGCGTAAATGACGTTAGGCGTGAGCAATCTGTTGAGTTGAAGCAGGGTTTGCCAGGTCGTGTGATGTCGTCGGGCGATGGAGGCCAGCGTGTCTCCGGCCTGGACCACGTAAGGCGCCGTCTCTATGGCCTGGATGTCTTCCGATCTACCGGGGATAATTAGGCGCTGACCGACGTAAATTCGCCTGGGATCGGGGATGCCGTTGGTATGGGTGAGCGCGTCGGCAGTCAATCCGTAGCGCTGGGCGATGGAGAAGAGCGTCTCCCCCCGTTGTACGATGTGGACTGTCGATGATGGCGGCGGCTCTGGTGACTGAGCGTGGATAGAACTTGTCTGCGCATTGCCTATTGCCAGCAAAACGATCAAAGTCAGGATAATTCTTCGACTTACCAACTTACTTTCTCCAATGTAGCTTGTCTCCAATACTGACGCGGCGGATGAGATCGGCGGCACCCTCAAGCACATCCCGCGCCGGCGCCTGGGGGATGTAGAGGGGGCGGAAAGGACGGGCCAACTTAACGTCCACCACCAATCCATCGGCGTCCAACCACACGGCTGTGATGGGGAAGAAGACGAAAAACATGTGGATAGCGGCGTCCAGGCGATTTTCCCGTCGCCCGATTAGCAGCAGCCCCTCGTTTACCTTTAGCGCCCGGCGAAAGGTTAACCCCCGCAGACGGCAGAGATAGCTGCGACAGAGGCGCACACGTTCCAGCAGAAGTTCGCCTTGCGTTTCGTTCCAGACCGCCGTTTCTTGCGCGTTAATGGCCTTTGCTCCACGTATCGCTCACAACTTATAGCCGATTGTGCGCAGAAGCTCTTTCCGGTTGGCGACGTCCTCTTCCGTTTCTATGCCCTTGGCGCTGACGCCGTCCACTACGCCGAGGATGCCGCGCCCCTGGTCCGTCTCGACTAAAATCACCTCGACGGGGTTGGCTGTCGCGCAGAAGATGCGGCACACCTCCGGCGTCGCCTTGATCGCGTTCAACACGTTGACCGGGTAGAAGCCCTCGCCCAGGAAGATGACGAAACTGTGACCGGCGCCCAACGTCAGGGCTGTTTGCCGGGCCAATTCGATCAGCGCGTCATCGCTCCCGCTGGCGCGCACCAGCGCCGGGCCAGAGGCTTCGCAGAAGGCCAACCCAAATTGGATGTTGGGTACGCTGTTGACCAGCGCTTCGTGCAGGTCTTCTACCGTCTTGATGAAGTGGGACTGCCCCAGGATGAGATTGAGCGATTCGGGCTTTTCGATAGGCGTCACTTTGAGTTCCATCCAATACCTCCTGTCATATCACGCAAGCGCGCGCGCCGGCATTAGGCAGGCAAAAAAGGCGAAAAGAACATATCTCTTCTCATCGCCTTTTAGGCGGCCCAATACGGTTTGTACAGGCGTGTTTGTACAGGCGTGTAAGGCGGGGGCGGTCATAGATTCAAAGGCCCAATACCTTATTCACACTTTGTAACAGTTCTTGCGGGCCGAATGGTTTTGTGACGTAATCGTCGACCTTGGCGATGTGAAGGCCCAGGACTTTGTCGATGCTTTGCGCTTTCGCGGTAACCACGATGACGGGTATGCCCTTCAAGTTGTCGTCAGCCTTCATCTGCTGGTAGACTTCCCATCCATCCATATCGGGCATCATCAGGTCGAGGAGAACGAGATCCGGTTTGAGCTTGCGCACCGTTTCCAGTCCTTCTCGTCCTCCAACAGCGCCGATGAGATCGAAGCCTTTGCGACCGAGGATCAGTTTAACCAGGTCAATCATCTCCGGCTCGTCTTCGATGCAGACAACGGTCTTCTTTTCTTCTGCCATTTAATACCTCCCCGTGTATATGGCGACAGGCGGTGCTTTTACCTATCTGGACTAAAGGGATACTACGTTCAATAGTGTACCACTATCCTGCTCTCAAGTCAAATTGTAGCCGCTTCGGGAAAACGTAGCGGTTCTGGGGCCTTCTAAAGCCGCTGGTAGCCGCCGCGTTTTCCCTGCTTGCCTTAGAAATTGTGTATACGTTTGGGCTGTGTTACAATAAAAGGGAGTGATTGGGGAAACATTAGTACAAGGGGCGAGGTCGACCGGGGGTAGATAATGGTTAAAGCAGCTCGCATACTTGTGGTAGATGATGACCTTCATTTGTTGCACGCCGCCTCTCATACGTTGAAGAAAGCCGGTTATGAGGTGATCGAGGCGAGCACGGGGCGTGAATGCCTGCGCCTGTTGAGAGCACATAGGCCGGATCTGGTCTTGTTGGATGTGGTGTTGCCGGATGTGGACGGTATTGAGGTCTGTCGGCGTATCAAGGACGCGATGCCCGAGATCGGCTGCTTCGTGCTGATGGTGAGCGGGGCCAAGACGTCGCCCGACGACCAGGCTGACGGCCTGGAGGTGGGGGCCGATGGATATATCACCCGGCCGATCTCGAACCGGGAATTCCTGGCCCGGGTGGCGGCTATGCTGCGCATCAAAAGGGCCGAGGAGAGCGTGGAACACCTCAATCGTGTGTTGCGGGCGATCAATAACGTCAATCAACTCATCGCCCGGGAAAAAGATCGCGATCGGATGTTACAGGGCGTGTGCAACTTGCTCATAGAGACTCGGGGATATCACAATGCGTGGATCGCTCTGTTTGACGAAGTCGCTGCGGTTATAGCGACGGCCGAGGCCGGGCTGGACGATAGGTTCTCCCCTTTACGCGAACGGCTGAAGCGGGGCGAGTTGACCGCCTGTGGGCGAAGGGCGCTGGCCCAATCGGGCGTCGTGGTCATCCAGGACCCCTGTTCTACCTGCGTCGATTGCCCCCTGGCGGCGAATTACGCCGGCCGTGGGGCGATGACCGCCCGGTTGGAGCATCGGGGGAAGGTCTATGGCCTTTTAACGGTCTCCATCCCCGCCCACCTCGCGGCGCTGGAGGATGAGCAAATCCTGCTCCGGGAAGTCGCCGGAGACATCGCTTTCGCTCTTCAAGCCATCGATACAGAGGAGGAGCAGAAACGGGCGGAGGAGGCGCTGCGGGAGAGCGAGGAACGTCTGCGCCAGGTGGTGGAGAATATGCCGGTGATGATGGACGCTCTCGACGAAAATTTCAATGTCGTCGCCTGGAATCGGGAGTGTGAACGGGTGACCGGTTACAGCGCTGAAGAGATGATCGGGCGTCCTCGTGCGATGGACATGTTGTACCCCGACGCTGCCTATCGAGAGCGGATGATGGCGGAATTGACCGGCATAGGCTCCGATTTCCGCGATCGGGAGTACACCATCATCTGCAAGGATGGAACCGAGAAAACGATCAGTTGGTCGAATATCTCGTCCAGCTTTCCTATTCCGGGTTGGGCTACCTGGGCTGTCGGCGTGGACGTCACCGAGCGGAAGCGGGCCCAGCGACAGATCGAGGCCGCGTTGCGCGAAAAAGAGGTGATGCTAAAGGAGATCCATCACCGCGTGAAGAATAACCTTGCCATCGTCGCCGGGCTGCTCGAATTCCAGGCGGAGACGGTCGAGGATGAGGATGCGCGGGAAGCGTTCCGGGCAAGTCAGAATCGCATCTACACCATGGCTCACATTCACGAACATCTGTACCGCTCTTCTGATTTGGCCCGCATCGACATGGGCGATTACATCCGCAGCCTGATGAGCTATCTCCAACAAACTTACGGCGCGTATGATGTCGACATGGACGTTGGCGCAGGCAACGTCTCGATGACGGTGGACGTGGCCATTCCCTGTGGCCTGATCGTCAATGAGCTGGTCTCCAACGCGCTGCAGCACGCCTTCCCGCCTGAGCGGTGTGGGCCTGGACCGCACCGGGTCTTCGTCGAGTTATACGAATTGGATGGTCAATTGACGTTGAAGGTCGGCGACAACGGGGTGGGGCTGCCCAGGGATTTCGACCGGCAAAATCTGTCGTCGCTGGGTGTGAAGCTCACCGATATGTTGGTCAGGCAGCTTGAGGGGGATATGGCGTGGCATGCGGAGGATGGCGCAACCTTCATCATCACTTTTCCGACTCACAGGGAGGAGGTATCTTCTCAATGATGTGGGGTAAATAGGGTGGAGGCCAAAAAGTAGATTTTTGGTATCACAGGGTAGTAGGCCAACCCCCGTTGGCCGTTTCTGTGCTAAAACCGCCCAACAGGGGTTGGGCTCTCACCCAGGAATACATTTCATTCACGGGTATTGGTCTTAAATAATTAGTCACCGTCCCGGGGGCGCTAATCGGCCCGAGGACGGGCCTCTGAGCGAATTTTTTTTTGGGTCTTCAGGATTTCGCATGGCCCATCATAGACCCTAAAGGTTTTTGCGCTGGTTTTGATGGAAAAAGGTCATTGTTTAAGGCAAAAACGTTGTTTGCGCAGCCTTGAGCAAAACCTTTAGGGTCTCGCCATGCGAAATCCCAGGGAACCTTTTTTTAATAGTCTCTTAAGAGCAAACCAGACTTGGGTTAGGGCCTAACCTGGACGAGCCAGAGCCAATAAAGGAACCATTGACCGCCAAATTCTTGCTCGCTGTGCAAAGATTCTATTGGTTAGGTCTTAACGACATTGAAGAGTTTGAAATCGTGTAGAAAGCGTTAACCGGTAAAGATAAGTATGGAAACACTCGAAACGTTATTGATTGAACTTCGCCGCACGGGCGATATGCCCGAACAAACGGCCCTATATCACTTTTCCAACCTGGACACTGCCAGCGCCGGGCGAGTGCGCGAAGCCTGGCAAAATATAGACGACGATTTACGCCGTCGCATCACCGCCATGCTGGTCAAGATGGCCGAGGCCGACTTCAGCCTGAACTTCGACGCTGTCTTCCGTATCGCTCTGAACGATGACAACGCCGAAGTGCGCACGATGGCTATCGAGGGATTGTGGGAAGACGAGGACATCAGCCTGGCTCCCTTATTGGCCGAGCGCCTGCGAGAAGACCCGTCGGTAGCCGCCCGATCCGCTGCGGCGATGTCGTTGGGGCGCTTCATTCTGTTGGGTGAATTAAAAAAGATCCTCAATGCGACCCGCCACCTGGCTTACGAAGCCCTCCTCGTGACCTGCCGGGATTCCGGCGAGCACCTAGAGGTGCGCCGCCGGGCGTTAGAATCGCTGGCCTACACGGGAGACGAGTCTGTGGACGATTTGATCAGGAAAGCGTACGTCGCGCCGGAGGAGAAAATGCGCATCAGCGCGGTCTTTGCGATGGGGCGCAGCGCCGATAAGTGTTGGGCCAAACACGTGCGCCAGAAAATCTTTGACGCCAACCCAGAGATGCGCTACGAGGCGGCCCGGGCCTGCGGCGAGTTACAGCTTAGGGAAGCGACGACGGAACTGGTGGAATTGGTCGAAGACGTCGACATCGAAGTGCAAGAGGCCGCCCTGTGGGCACTGGGCCAGATCGGCGGCGAAAAAGCCCGGGAAGTCCTGGAGCGCTATAGTCAAGACGAGAGCGAAGCGTTGCAATCCGCCGCCGCCGCCGCGCTCAACGAGTTGGCCTTCTTGCACGGCGATTTGGGCGACCTTTTCACCCATTTAGCCGAAGAACCGGATTGGTGATGGTTAAACGCATCTTACACACCACCTTGCGCCTGTTGCTGCTTGGTTGCTATCTCACGCTTGCGCCGATCAGCTGCATCGAGCCGGTGCAGGCGTATGACCTGGCGCACGGCGCAGCGTTCGACGACATCACCGTGCACGAAAACAAGGTCACACACAGCTTCGCCCAACACGTGACATTCTCCTTGCACGTCAGCGCCGAAACTGAAATTGAACGTGTCTACCTCTTCTTCCGCTCCGCCAGCGACGAGCAGACGAAGCAAGTCGCCATAGACGTCAGCCCGGCCCGCGAGATCAAAACCGAATATGAGCACGAACCGCGCTACGCCCCTCTGCCCCCCTTCGCTCGGGTCGCCTTCTGGTGGCGATTGGAAGATAAGCAGGGAAATGAATGGGTCATCGGTAAACAACACTTTACTTACATCGATACGCGCTTCGAATGGAAACACATGGATGAAGTGTTTCAGGATCAGTCTGGCGCGACTTACCGCATCGCCGTCCACTGGATCGCCGGTCACGGCGACCCGCTCTTCGGCCAGACGGCCCTCGACATTGCGCAGAGCAGCCTCAAACGAGCTAACGCCGATCTACACGTCGATTTGCCGGAGGAGATTAACCTCTACATCTACGATAACCCGCACAATCTCGACGCCGCGATGGAACTTTCGGGGCGAGATTGGGTCGTGGGTCAGGCGCACCCAGAATTAGGCGCCATCATCACGTCCATTCCATTCGACTCGGTCGTCGGTTACGAGGGGCAGATGAAACGCTACATCCCCCACGAAATCACCCACCTCCTCATCTACCGCCTTGTGGGCGCCGAGAATTACAGGTACGTGCCCAAATGGTTGGATGAGGGGTTGGCCACCGACAACGAACTGTTGCCCACGACCGAATATCACGCGGCTATCGCAAACGCTTACGAGCAGGGGCATTTGATTCCCCTGGAAAATCTCTGTCACCCGTTCCCACCCGATTATCAAAGCGCCCTCCTTTCCTACGCCCAGAGCGGCAGCCTGGTCAAATTTATCCGCGAGAATTATGGGGCCGAGGGCATTCGGCAACTACTCCACGCCTACGCCAATGGCGCCAGTTGTAAACTGGGCGTCGAGCAAGCGTTGGGCGTCAGTTTCAGTGGATTGGAGACGGCGTGGCGGGCCAGCTTATCCCCCCACCCCTTACGCGCTCTATTCGATCAGATCGGCGTGTGGATCGGCCTGTGGCTGTTGAGCCTAGCACTCGCCGCACCGATGATCGGCAAGCTGCGAAAGCGTCGCTAAAGAGCGCCTTAAAATTGCTCTAACCGCCGTCCCGGGGGCGCTAATTGGCCTGAGGATGGGCCTTTGAGCGAATTTTTTCAGTCTCTAATACGATAGCAAGGAGAGATGATGGCCGATACCGTCATTTTCGATCTGGAAACCCAATTCCTGGCTGATGAAGTAGGCGGATGGCATCACATCCGCGATATGCGACTATCGGTCGGCGTGACCTATCACGTTGACGAAGGGGCGTACCGCGTCTATACCGAAGCACAGGTCGAGCGTCTAATTGACGCCCTGTGTCAGGCGGATCTGGTCGTCGGGTACAACGTCCTGCGCTTCGATTATGAGGTGCTACGCGCCTACGCCGCCTCCGATGACCTCTTCGACAATGTAAAGACGGTGGATATGCTGAGAGACCTGCGCGGGGCCCTGGGATGGCGTCCCAAACTGGACAACGTCGCTTCCGCCACGCTGGGGGAGACGAAGAGCGCCGACGGTTTACAGGCGGTCTATTGGTTCCGCCAGGGCCTGGTAGACGAAGTCATCAAGTATTGCCAGCGAGACGTCGAGGTCACGTGGCGGGTCTACCAATTCGGTCAACAGAACGGTTACGTCCAATGCCGCGATCGTCGTTGGCGTCTCCACAAGATCCCGGTGTCGTGGTGAGGGGCAGAGAATGGACAATTTCAAACCCGCTTATCTATCGTTATATCGGACAGGAGCGCTGAAGGAACGGGTTGAAACAGCGCGCGAGCGCCTGCACGCCTGCAACCTGTGTGGTCACCGGTGCGGCGTCGACCGCGCGGAGACGTTGGGCGTGTGTCGGACCGGCGTTCAAGCCATCGTGTCCAGCTTCGGCCCCCACTTTGGAGAAGAATCGCCCCTGCGCGGGTATCACGGTTCCGGCACGATTTTCTTTGCCTGGTGCAATATGAAATGCCAGTTTTGTCAGAACTATGACATCAGCCAATCAGGCCAAGGGCGCGCTTTCCAGCCGGAGAAGTTGGCCCAGGTGATGTGCTCGCTCCAGGATAAGGGTTGTCACAACATCAACCTGGTCTCCCCCACCCACGTGACGTCGCCCTTCCTGGAAGCGCTGCTCATCGCCGTCGAGGCCGGGTTGTGCCTTCCCCTGGTGTGGAACACCGGCGGTTACGACTCGTTGGAAGCACTGGCCCTCATGGACGGCCTTGTCGATATTTACATGCCGGATATGAAATACGCCGACGCGGAGACGGCCCACAAATACTCGCAAGTCAAAGACTACCCCGATGTCAACCAAACCGCCGTCAAAGAAATGCATCGCCAGGTAGGCGATTTAGTGTTAGACGATAACGGCATCGCACGGCGGGGGCTCTTGGTGCGGCACCTGGTGTTGCCCAATGGATTATCCGGCGCCGGTGAGATCGCTCGCTTTTTGGCCGAAGAGGTCTCACCCGACACCTACATCAACCTGATGGCCCAATACAGGCCGTGTTACAAAGCCCACCAACTGTCGCCCCTCGACCGCTCAATCACACCGGAGGAATATGAGCGCGCTCTACACCAAGCCAGGGAAGCCGGCCTACACCGTTTTGACCGGCGCATTCCGTCCCTGGGCATATTCTAGGGCCGAATTAGCCGGAAAAGCAGAGCAGCGGGAGTTTGAAGATGAATGAGCAAGATAAGAGCACACTTCCAGAGGCCCGCCTGCACGCCGTTATTCACGGGCGTGTCCAGGGCGTCAATTTTCGCTTCTATACCATTCAGACCACCCGCCGACTCAATCTGACCGGCTGGGTCGCCAATCGCCGGGATGGCGCGGTGGAGACTATCGCCGAAGGCGGCAAGGACGAGTTAAAGGAATTTCTGGATTTCTTGCACGAGGGGTCCCCATCCGCCTTCGTCCAGAAAGTGACCCACCAGTGGGAAACCCCCGCCGGGGAATTCAAGAGTTTCGGAGTGCGTTATTTATGAGGAGAAACCCGGAAAGATTCGCTTGGATCGTTCTATGGGCGTTCTTTTTCCTGTGCCTGGGATTGAGCGGCGCTGTGCCGTGGGGCATTCGGCGCTACGTCCTTTTCACACAAGTCGCGCAAAAGAGCGATCTGGAGGTATTCAAAGCGCCGATCAGCGTCACCCTCCCCAATCGAGACCTGCCGAACTCTGTATCGAGCGACATGACCGACGTGCCAATGAATACACGGGTCAGCGCAGCGGACACTTCGGGCCAATTAGTGATGTATACGCCGAAGGGGGATGCAACCCTGGCTGCCATCCGCATCTACGATCACACCAGCGTCACGCTCATCTCGGCCCGCTCACCCCGTTTCACCGCCAGCTATCTACCCCACCACATCGTCATGGCCCTGGAAGCCGGGCGAATGCGCATCGACATATTCGATCAGGGGGATCGCGTCACCGTCGTCGACGTGCGCTCTCCTTTCGGAACGGCGACGCTCACCGCTGGGAGTTACGAGATACAGGCTAATGGAACGACGATGGAGACGCGCGTCCGCGAAGGTCTCGCCAAGGTCAGTCAGGCGGACGTAGAGGAAACCGTTGCGCCGGGCGAGCGAATCATCTCGAACGGGGAACAGATCGTCGGCCCCCGGCCGGCCGCCCTCAACCTGATTGAAGATAGCGATTTCACCGCGCCGCTGGGCGAATGCTGGACCGCTTACAGCCGCGACGTCGAGATCACAGGACAGCCGAGGGGGGACATTCAACGCGCCGTCATCGAGAATCATTCAGTCGCCATCATCGAACGGGCCGGGATCGGACATTCACAGACCGGCGTCACCCAACCCATTCACGTCGATATTGGAGACTTGAGCATGCTCCATCTACATCTGCTGTTACGCGCCAAGAGACACGGCCTGGATGAATATAACCTGCGCATGTGCGGATCCGACGGCACCGAGTGCCCCGTGATGGTGCGCATCGACTACAAAGACGCCCAGGGCATAGAGCGCGAGTGGTTGAAGGGTTTCTATTGGCGCATCGACGAGAACGTCAGCCAGAACCCATCCGTCTGCGTGATGTGCACCACGCATAACGAGCATATCAGGACGCCGCAGAGTGAATGGTATCCCTATCTCTCACCCAACCTGATCGCGGCCCTCTCGCAAGACGGCCGCCCACCCAACCGCATCCATGGCGTCAAGATCTACGCCTCAGGTCACACCTACCATTCAATGGTCGCCGAAGCCCAACTCATCGGCGTCGAGCATAGCCCCGCTATCACTCACCAACTGCTGGCAAACAGCACGTTTACCGCGCCGCTGAGGGCAAGCGGAGAATGGGGAACGAATTGGAGCATCTACAACAAAGACGTAGAACGGGATGATCAGCCGGAAGGCATCATCCGACAGACCAACGTGGAAGATCATTCGGCCATCGTCATTCAACGGCAGGGTATCGGGCACGCCGAAACCGGCGTCGCCCAGCCATTGGACCTCGACGTCAGCACGTTCGAATCGTTGCAACTACAACTCCTGTTGCGCATTGAGGACCACGATCTGCCGGTGTGCGGTTCCGACGGCAGCGAATGCCCGCTCACTGTGCACATCGATTACCAGGACGCTTACGGCACAGATCGCGAATGGCTACAGGGGTTCTTCTGGCGACCAAACAAGACGCCTAACCCCAACGTCTGCACCACGTGCGCCACCCGAAACGAGCATACCAGAATCCAGGAAGATACCTGGTATCCCTATTTCTCGCCCAACCTGATTCCATTGCTCTCGCAAGACGGCCAAGCCCCCTCATCAATAGAGAAGATTACCATCTACGCCTCCGGTCACTCATACCATTCGATGATCACCGAAGTGGAATTGATTGGACAAAAGTAATCGCGCCCCTCACAGGTCATTTTACATAGCTGGAAGGAAATGTTTGACAAGCACATGCATTGTGCTATAATCCCACCACTCTTGAGAATGTACAGTTTCATCCCGAAAATCCCTCTGCTACACATCCCAGCTATCAACCTGATTATAATAATGCGCCTGCCTAAAACAGGTTTATGACCGATTGAAAACAACCAACCGATTTGGTTGAAATGGAAAAATGATGATGATAATGATAACGACGACGATGATAACGACGATGACAAACTGCTCGATGCTTATGGGAGAGAAAATATGAATCGAAAACAATTACTCACCGGCGTTCTACTGGTCGCTGCTTTGATCGGAATGCTACCCATTCTCGCGACAGCCGCGCCGGGACGCGCTAACCTGGCCCAGGACGAGCAAGAACTCCTCAAAAATCCCGGTTTCGAGGGCCTTTCCTGCCGCGCCGGATCGGAACCCGGCTGGTGCCTCGATAACTGGACGCACGACGTGCATTATGACACCTTCCACGACAATATCTTCACCCCGCAAGGTTGGGTCACCTGGTGGCGCAGAGATGGAGAATACGGGCAGCCAGAGGTCAAGACGATTCCGCGGATCGCGCCTTTCACGGGCGAGATTGAGCGCATCCGCACCGGCAATTACGCCCTTCTGCTCTTCACCTTCTATCGCCTCCAGGATGTGGGCGTATATCAGGTCGTCGACGGGTTGGAACCTGGCGCGACGGTCCAGTTCTCGGCCTACGCGCACGGTTGGAGTTGCGACAAGGACGAACCGATGGGCTACTCCTGCGGCGACCCGTGGAACCAGACATTCCAGGTCGGCATCGCGCCGGACGGCAACCGGGACCCCTTTTCCCCCCATATCGCCTGGAGTACGCCCAAGCCCTCGCCAGACACGTACAGTCTGATCGGGCCGATCACCGCACAAGTCGGGGAAAATGGATCGGTGTGCGTCTTCCTGCGCTCCCAGACGAAGTGGGCGACCAAATATCAGGATGCGTATTGGGACGACACCAGCCTGGTTATGACCTCGCCGGGCGTCCCACCGACCGACACCCCGCCCCCGCCCCCGCCTACGCCGACCGACGGCCCGCCCCCGACGCCGATGGCTACGCCGACCCCGCGACCGGATGGCGCGACGGTGCACATCGTCCAGAGCGGCGACACGCTCTCCGGCATCGCAGCGATGTATAACAAGACGGTCGATCAAATTCGAGAACTCAACGCCTCGTCCATCGGCACGAACAACCTCATCCAGCCGGGCCAAGAGATCGTGATCGACCTGCCCAGCACGACGCCGACGCCCACCCCACTGCCCGACCCCCCGACAGCCGAGCCGACGGAGGCCGCCGTGAGTGAAAATCCCGAGCAGCCCGAAAATCCCGCCGGCGGAGCCACCATCTGCGTCCTGGCCTATCACGATCGCAATCGTAATATGTACCGGGATGATCCCACGACAGAAGAGTCGCTCGCCAACGTTGAATTCGTCGTCGCCAACCCCTCCGGGGCCGTGGCGCAACACATCTCCGACAATTCACCCGATCCCCACTGTTTCACCGGCCTAGAGTCCGGCGCATACCGCGTGTTGATGAAGCCGCCAGCCGGATACGAAGTAAGCGGACAAGCCGAATGGCCGGTCGCCGTCACCGAGGGCGCCAGCCTGGACGTTCAATTTGGCGCTATACAAGTCGAAGGCGCGGAAACGGATCCGGAGATTGAGGAAAACGTCGATCCGACAACAGAAAACGAAGAGGAAGAAGAAAACGCACCGAATACATCGAGAACCAGCCGGGCTATCGCCACCCTGTCCAAGGTCGGGGGGATCGTCGTGCTGCTTCTCGCCGGCGCCATCGCCGTCTTCTTCGCCTTCAATCGCCAACGGATGTTCTGAGCGCAAGACGCTGTTCGGCAGTGACGTATAACCAGTATAACTTTG
>DAOTUC010000375.1:0-1743 GCA_034437315.1 Anaerolineae bacterium | reverse complement strand
ACGTGAACTCAAGCGATGGCTCGTGCGCATCACAGACGCCAAGGGGCACGGAGAGACAGTCTCTTTTGTTGATGACTGATGCAAGCTGTGCAACGCTTGCGAACTTGTAGACTGGCCTTCTCGCGGTTATAATAAGCAAACTATAATAGTCTGATTGTCATTGCATAAGGAGGGTGGGACGATCTATGTTTGTGAACCGCGAACGTGAACTGACGCAGTTGAACCAATTTGTCGAGCGGGAAGGCGCCCATTTCGTCATCGTCTACGGACGCCGTCGGGTGGGAAAGACCACGCTTCTCACAACCTGGGCCGACCGGAGCGGCCTGCCGACGCTCTATTGGGTCGCCAAACGTGATCCCAAAGAGGCGTTGATGGCCGATCTGGCCCGCACCATCTATGCCTGGGAAAGGGATCTGGATTACACCGATGTGGAGATCAGGCCGCAGAGCTGGGAAGCCGTGCTGCGCATGATGGCCCAGGCGGTGGGAGCGCAGCGTGCGATCGTGATTCTCGACGAGTTGCCCTACGCGCTGCGACAGGACGCCGGATTGGGTTCACACATCCAAGCTGCTTGGGATCACCTGTTCAAGGACAGCCAGATTATGCTCTTCCTGGCGGGCTCACACGTCGGCATGATGACTGATCTAATGGCCTACCAGTCGCCACTGTATGGCCGTATGACTGGCCAGTTTCCACTGTTTCCGCTTTCATTTGCCACCCTACAAGAGTTCCTGCCGCAGTACGACGTACGCAAGCGGTTGGCCGTGTATACCATCCTGGGCGGCGTCCCCGCCTACCTGGAGCGATGGGATGACGGGGACACGCTCGCTGGCAACGTGACGCGACTTTTCTTGCAGCGCACCGGTTGGTTCCACAATGAACCCCTGGTGTTGATCAGCGACTTGACCCAGCGCGAGACGGTCAGCTATGAGGCGATTCTGAAGGCGATTGCAGATGGACGCCATACCCGTGACGATATCGCGGCTTTCACGGCCATCCCGTCGCCCTCCCTGAGTCATTACCTGCCACGCCTGCTGGGCCTCAAGTTGATCGAACGGCGCGTTCCCGCCACCGTGCCATTGGACAAGATCAAAACGAGCCGGCACAGTCGCTACTATCTGGGCGACCCCTTCCTGCGCTTTTATTACCGTTTCGTCGATCCCAACCTGCACCTGGTCGAACGCGGCCTGACGCACCGAGTGTGGCAGATGATGGAGGACAACTTCCGCGCCTTCGTCGCTTTGACCTTTGAGGATGTCTGCCGTGATTGGGTGCTGAAGCAGGCCCAGACCGGGAAGCTCCCTTTCGCGCCGGACAACGTGGGCAGCCATTGGTCGAAAGCGGTTCAGGTGGACGTGGCGGCGATTGCCTGGCGCGAGCGGCAGATTCTGCTGGGCGAGTGTAAATGGGGCGATCACCCACTCGGCCGATCCGTGGTTGTGGAGTTGATCGAGGAGAAGACAGAGAAGGTGCTGCGTGACTTGCCGGATGATGGGCAGGAGTGGCAGGTGCATTATGCCTTCTTCGCCCGTGCCGGGTTCACCGACGCCGCCCGCGCCGAGGCCGAGGCAGTGGGGGCGCAGTTGGTCGATTTGGAGCGGTTGGACACCGATCTCCACCAGGCGCTTTTAGCGGGGTGATGCCGATGAATAAACGTTACATCGAAGATGTCCTCCCGCTCGCTGAACTGAACAGGTACGCCCAGAAGGGCGGTGGGAACGCGATGCACCCCTACTTCGCCCG
>DAOTUC010000374.1:0-4992 GCA_034437315.1 Anaerolineae bacterium | reverse complement strand
GCGGGTGTCCGGCGACAGCAGTTTGCGGCAGGAGAGTGTATGCAAGGCTGGCGCCAGTTTGCGCTGCGTCAGGTCGCCCGATGCGCCGAAGATGACGATGGTCGCGGGATCGGATTTGGGGATTGTTTGGTTCATGTGTCTACCGCCTTAAAAAGATTGTGAACGTGTCGGGCGCGTTTCCCTTAATTATTGTTACAACCAAGATAAAAGTCAACATAGCCACCAGCCGTCCAGCAATGAATGTTACTCAGCGCGTGATTTGACTGGGGAGAATAAACTGGTCATCAAGCAAACGCCCGCTGGCGGGAGCAATCACCGGTAATCGAATTTTGGTCATAGAATCATACATCCCCACGGAGAGCGTATATGTACCAGCGGGCAGGGTAGCGTTAGTGACGATTCTGTGTTTGTCCGCGATCACCTCCGTATCCCGCCACTCCCATGTCGGCCATTCTCCTTGCATAGGTGCGCTATCGTGCTGGGCGACCAGTTGCCCCGCTGAGTCCAACAGGTGTACAAAGACATGGTAATCTTCAACTAATCTGCCATCCGACTGCCAGAACAACGTCACTGTCAGCGGGACAGTCGGTGAAATCTCTTTTGAACTCAGTTTGTAGCCCAGCAGGCTAATGTGATTGCCAAGCAGCACATCGGTCTGATGCTCAATGTCGAAGGATTCAGGAGTATGTGGATACGCTCGGCAGACCCAGACGTAAGGAACGCCATCGAAGAAAATCGTGTGTAAAGGCCTCGTTTGTTGACATATCTCCCAGCGATCGTCCCAATGATCGGTGTTGAGTTCGCGTTGATTGACGTTGATGGTGAAGACCCAATAATCCAAGCCGGGCTCCCATATATCTCGTGTCTCCCCTTTAAAGTATCGCTGGAACTGACGAAAACTGCGTTGTTGTAGGCCGGCTGATCTTCTTTCTGCTCCAGGATAATCGTTTAGAAAACGGGCAGCTAGGTATAACCCTTCTCCTTCGTCGCCTAGAGGCAAAATGTATTGAGCAACTCGAGAACCGCCCATCAATAGGTTGTGATGTGTGCCGTAGTAGGGATGATGTCTGAGAGTTGTGATTATCTGAGCTGTCAAAGCAACGGAGACGACCGCTGTCGGAATCCAGGCCGTCTTGCGCAACCGTACTTGTCTCCCTATGCCGGTTGCCGTTTGAACGAGACCCGAGGCCGCCGCCACGTCCAACGCGGGAAAGATGGGCAAGAGATAGCGCAAGCCCTTCTTGGCGGCGAGCATCATCATCAGAAAAAAACTTCCGGCATAGACCAATATCCACAGTGTAGGCTTATTGTCTTCTCTCCATCTTCGCTGCCAAAGCAGAAAGTATACCGTTGCACATATCGCTGGTAGTGTAACAAATGTCGTTTTCCAAGCTACAGTCGCTAAATAGTAGAGCCAGCCAGGATCGCCGTAAACGACTTGTGTAGCGAAAAAGTTAGCGTTTTTGTGTGGTGTCTCAACGCGAAAGAGTGCTTCCTGAACGACCTTGGATAGCACATTCAAGGGAGTACGCCACATTGCAGGCCACAGTAGAATAAAGGTCAAGCTAGCTATCCCCCCCCAAACTCCAAGAACGCGAACTGCGCCCCACAATTTCTGATGGGCTTGGGCCTTTCTGCCTAAATTACTAAGTGTATGATCTGCGCAAGTCCACGAATGGGAGAACGAAAACGCAAAGGTCGCTAATATCGTGTAGGGAAATAGAAGGCCGGACGGACTCTTGGTCAGAAAAGCCAATCCAGCAAACACGCCGCTAAAAGCTAGATGGCTCCACTCGTTTTGGTATAGATAACAGATTAAGAAGAGCATACTGACTAACATAAAACTTGCTAAAAGTGCGTCTACGTGTAGTACTTTGCTATAAGCTACGTAGAAGGGGTCCAGTGCCAAAAGGCAACCCCCAACAAATGCCACTGGCCAACTTGTCAATTGAACGAGCAGGATGTAGGCTAGGACAATGCAAACGGCAATGACGAGGCTCAAGGCCATGACGCCTGATCCTATGGGATAGTATTTAACACCCTCTGGCGTGACCGGCGGATCCAATAGCTCTACTCCTGTCCAGCCATAGATTGCAGCGTAACTTCTTAACCCCAGGCCTGCGATCCACATCGTAGTCACGCCGGGATGATATATTTGGTAAGTTCCTTCTAAATCTCCTGTCAACAGGGCATCCCAGAAGCGCACAGAACGTTCATACCACTGCATCGGGCGCGACACAGCCGGATGGATCAAGCGTGGGAGCAAGGCCAAGAGAAAGATAAAGACAAGGCCGATCCAAAATACACGCTTTTTCAGGTGAGGAGGGAATACGACGCTCAATTTCAATGGAAATCTCCCATCAAGAGCTAATTACCGCATCTCTGTAACTCTTCAAGCGGCACGCTATCATCAAGATATCGCTCACCGTTGGGATGGACCGTCGGTAATCGAACGCTGGTTGAAAAATCATACATTCCCACGGAGAGTGTATACGAAGCAGCAGTCAAATCGGGGATTATGGCGATTGGATGTTCATCCTCAATCACCTCCCCACTTCGCCAACTCCAAGTAGGACGTTCTCCGTACACTGGCGCGCCGTCGTGCTGAGCGACTAACTGACCTTCGGCGTCAATTAGATGCACGAAGACGTGATAATTTTCGTCCCGCGCTATCTGGTTGTTCGCTTGCCAGAATAGTGTGACAGTCAACGGCTCGTCAGCTGTGAGTGCGGGCGCGCTGAATCGGTAACTTCGCAGCCAGATATTCTCGCCAAACTGGACGTCTAGCCTAATGAGATCTTCTTCTTGAAGCCGCTCAGTTCTGAGCGCAGGCGCGGTTTGGTAGGCGATCAAATACTCATCTTCGTGGACTGGCGCGGGTAAATGACTTAACCATTTACGCCAATTATCCAATCTATCGGCGCTCAGCAAATCCTTGTGTACCAAGATATAGCGAATGTCCTGGGCAGCCAACACTGCCAATCGCTCCTCAATGTATAGATCGGGGACATTTTCGTTGCGCATAGCTTGCATTAAAGGATCTGCCTCCACAAAAGCGTAGGCATTATGGGGTGTGCGCGAGACGACGCCATCGACGATCTTTTTGCCGTGGATCGTCTGGTAAAACAGATAGTACTTGGCCTCTTTTCGACCCATCGGGAAGTTAGCCACAGCAAAATCCCCATCCTCTAAGGCTAGCTGTGGGAAGATAGAGGAATAAGCGATCGGCGTTGTGGGGAAAGGGTAAATTAGGTACTCCAAGAAAATAAAAGCAAATACCACAAATAGAATGATTGAAATCAAAATGGGGGGCTTATGACTCATCTTGAGATATAGCCACCGAGCGCCAAAACCCAGCAAGATGGACAAGGAGAAGAAGAGCAATATGTTTAAACGAAAAGGATGACGTAACAACTGAATGATGGGCACGGCCCAAGGAAGATCGAACTGATGCAAAGGCTTCCCATTGAGTGTGACCTGTGCTCCCAAGGAGAGCACAAAGAAAAGCAATCCTGATCCTAGCCAGAAACGGGTCTCACGATGAGCGACGCTTACTCCTACAATCATCAGGATCAATGGAACATAGCCGATGTAAGCCGGTCGTTTTTCGATAAAACCAATATCTTCGTAGACCTTAGCAAAATATGTGCTGAACAAGGGATGTCTGCGATTGGGAACGATAAAGGATAATAGATCATTGCCTAATCCATTTTCAACATCCACCGCCATATAGGTTGTGTCTTCAGTTAACTGTTCGTGGACGATGGGCCACAAAAAGGGCGAGATGGCTACAACGGAGATGATGACAAACACTAATAGAAACCAGAAAACATTTGGGGTCCAGATTGTTCGCTCAAAGAGGAGTGTATAGAATAGATACAATGCGATCCAACCGCTCAACATAATCATCAAATGCCAGCTTGAGAGAGCATTGAGCACAAAGCAAAGGGCTGCTAACAGGGATTTTCGAAGCCAATTAGTGTGCGCGTCGCGGAACGCGCGCAGGAAGACCATGGCGAAGAGTGGTATCCATTGAGTCGTCACCAAGACAGGGTGGGCGCTTTCAAACATGTGGTAGGGGCAAAAGGAAAACACGACACCAGCGAGAAAAGCGGACAGTGCACAATCGGTCAGATCGAGACACAGTAAATACATACTGAAGCCGCTCAAGATGTATGCCAATAGAATCGTGAGATTGTAAGCAGCCCAACGCCCGATCAGGGGAGTGAATAAAAGCGAAATAGCGGTATTGGTGTGGCTGAAGCTGTGGAAAACCAGGCTGGCACCCTGTGGGTAGAATATGTAATCGGTGTGATAGAAATCCAACCCTTCGTTCAGCGTCTTGCGAGTCCACCAGTCCGCCCACGGGTTTATATAGACGTCTGAACTGGAACCGATCAAGACGGTGTTCATTTGACAAACCAGTGGATAGGTCAGTACGAGAGTCAACAGACAGTAGAGAATAAAAACGATAAAATGGCGTTGATTCACCTTTTACCTCTTGTATTATTCCACATCAATCATCTCGCCAGGCAACACCAATTGATCATCCGGTTGAAGCTCGCCCGCCCTGTCGATTACCGGTAAGCGCTTGCCTGTATCCGGATCATAGGCCCCCACAGCGATACGGTAAACACCCGGCGGCGCGTCGGTGAGCGGAAGTGGGATAGGATCGGATACAATATCCCCTTGACGCCAGTAGGTGGTGGGGAAATTCCATCGGAGAGGCATCGCGTCATCCTGAATCGGGCGGAATCCGGTCTCTGGATCGAAAACGTGCACGTATATCTTGTAATCCACATCCATCAATCGCTCGGCTCGCCAATGGAGCGTCAGGGTCAATTGGGACTCGTCGCGCGCCAATTGATAGCCCAGCAAGCGTAATTCGCGACCAAAGAGCGCGTTCAGATTGGAAGCGTCTTCGGGGATAGGGAAAACGCAGGCGTCATTGGTGACGACTACCTGTCCCACAGGAACCGATGGTCCTAGAAT
>DAOTUC010000373.1:0-4995 GCA_034437315.1 Anaerolineae bacterium | reverse complement strand
ACATAATGGCTTTTCTGCGAAAAGCTTGGTTGAACTAAGCCGTCGTCTCCGATTGTACCCCTATTTGGAATTTGAGGCAAACGAACTTGGGGGAATTCATCCACCGTCGGGAGATTGGAGGGAGATTCTGCCCCAGACAAACGATGTGCAGGAAGATCCCACCAGGCATCACGTAATGCACGTGGGGATGATAGCTCAGGTTACGGCCCCACATCAGCCGTCAATGACGTCAAGACCACGATGATCCATACTGGACGCCGTTTATCCACCACACACTCAACTGTAGCACCCCCGGTTCATCGTCGCACATCCCCCCGTTACCCGACGCAAATATACGACGCAAACCTTAGTACTCAAGTCACGTTGAGCCGCCTCGTCCATTTTGGTATAATTGGCGCAACAAACACCGCAACAAACACACCGACTCAATCAAAAGGAAGGACAAGACACCAAAAGAGGAGGATCACAAGCAATGCTAAACGAAGTACACATCGAAGGCTACGTCACCAAGAAACAGTGGACGTACTCGAACGACCAGTTCTTCCGCCTCGCCGCCTATCGCGACCCGGACCGTCCGCGCAAAGAGAACGAAGAAGAGAACCGAGACCGGCCGGATTACGTCACCGTCAAGCTCCCGGCCTCGCTGATGGCAGGCCTGCCCGTCCGTTTCGAGTCGGGCCAACGGGTGCAGGTGCACGGTTGGTTGGAGAGCCGCCAGTATACCCAGAGCTTGACGGAGTTTCTGGAAAGCGCTCACAACACCGGCGACGGTAAGTTGGCATTAGAGATTGAGACACAGCAAGCGGACGGAATCGTCACCCACCGCAGTTCCACCTGGATCGTCGCCGACCGTATCGTGCTCACCCCCAAGGATAAGGACTGAAGCGTCACCGGGGCTCACGCCTCTCCCCCTCTTTCATACAATTGCATATGCATACCGCAAGCATTTAGGCCAGACCATGCTCGTTGAAAAGAGAGCGGTCTGGCCTTTTTGTTTTCCGCACCTTGACAAACAACGTCCCTTCCCTCACTGACCCTGGCTGTTCACGACGCCGGGGCGATGGGCGGTTCCCGGGGCGACCGGCAGGATTACGCCGGCGGCACGAAGTCTGGCAGCGTTATCTCGCAATGCCCCATGTTCCCCCGTTGGGAAAGGCGAGAACGAGGCCAGACGGTTAGGACGCTCAATATCTCTGGCGACGACGCGGCGCTAATCGAGCGCGCGCGCCGGGCCAGGAACGGGGAGAAGTTCTCCACCCTGTGGCAGGGAGACTACTGGTGCGTTTCATAAGTTTTTAGGGTATTGCTCATTTAGACTTCCGAAGTCTTGAGGTGCTTAGGATTGATAAACGACGTTCTGGCCTGATAGAGAGGCAAGCCTTCTTCAGAATAAGTCAGAAGACTTCGGAAGTCTTTACCCCAAGAATTTATGGGAGAGGCCACTACACGTCTCAGAGCGAGGCGGATTTGGCCCTGTGCAATTTCCTCGCCTTCTGGACCGGCGGCGACGCGGCCCGCATCGACCGGCTGTTCCGCCGCTCCGGCCTCTACCGCCCCAAGTGACGGGCGCACCTACGGCCAGGCTACCATCGCCAGAGCAATGGGATAGGGGGATTGTAAAAATGGCCGTCAGAAGGCCCAAGAACTATTATCGAACGCTCTGCAAAGCAGACATCGGTCGACAGGTGGCGCTCATCCGTCCTGATCCCGCTGGATCGTCAGATCCAGCAGTTGAACGAGTCATATTCGGTCTGTTTCGCCCACTTTTGGCCTGGATCGCTAGATCCAGGCCGAGCGAAATGGGAGGTTTGGTTTTCTTTTTCGGGAAACGCCTTACCCCGACGCTGTCGCTTTCACTCTGGCGCGTTTCTGGATCGTCTTTTCCCAGACGACCAGTAGCGGCACAGCGATGAAAATGGCCGAGAAGGTCTCGCTGAGCATACCGACCAACATCGTGGCGATGAAGGGTTTGATCGTCGCGCCGCCGAAGAGGATGATGGAGATCATGACGAACATCGCGTTGAGCTCCGTCGCCAGCGAGCGGTGAATCGTCTCCAGGATCGAGCGGTTGACGACCGTCTCATAAGGCTCGTTGCGCCGCTGGGGGATGTTCTCGCGGATGCGGTCGAAGACGACGATCACGTCCTGCACCGAGAAGCCGATCACGGTCAAGATGGCGGTCAGGAAGAGGGCGTCCACCTCCCAACCGGCGATGATGCCCATCAGCGAGTAGAACCCGAAGGCGATGATCAGGTTAAAGAGCATCCCGGCGATGGTGCACACGCCGTAACGGATCGCGTTGGGGACGCGGCGGAAGGAGAACCAGATGAATAGGATGATGATGATGGCGGCGACCAAAATGGCCAAGCTGGCTGAGCGGGCCACCTCGCTGCCGACGGACGGTTCGACCGTGTCGAAGGTGAGCGTGTCGCGGTCGATTTGCCCCACTTGTTCATCCAGTTCGGTCAGGATGTGGCTGACCTCGTCGGCGGTGACCTCGCGGGTGCGAATCTGCCACTTACGTTCTTCCGGGTCGCCCAGTTGCTGCACGATGGCGCTTTCCAATCCATAATCGACAAAGACGTTGCGAATTTCCTCTTCCCCGACGATTTGATCGAATTGGAGGACGAAAATGCTGCCGCCGGTGAAGTCGATGCCGATGCGCATCGGTTGGCCGAATTGAATGGTGGAAGCGACCATCGCGGAGGCGGCCAACAGTATAGCAATGGCTGCGATGATGAAGAACCAGCGTCGTTTTTCTACGATACTGAACATAGTCTATACTCCTAGCAATTCCTCGCGCTCGGCGAGCCAATCGCCGGCCGCAGTCGCGAATTGGCGGACGAAGGTGCGGGTGGCGAAGACCGCCGTGAACATATTGATCACAGTGCCGATGGCCAACGTGATGGCGAATCCCTTGACGATGCTGGCGCCGAAGTTGGCGCCAAAGAAAAAGAGAATCGCGCAGATGATGAGATTGGAAAGCTGACCGTCGCGAATGGAGGGCCACGCCCGATCGAAACCGATCTCAATCGCCGTCATCAGCCGCCGGCCGCGACGCAACTCCTCTTTCATCCGCTCGAAGATGAGGATGTTGGCGTCGACCGCCATGCCAGCGGAGAGAATAAATCCGGCGATGCCGGGCAAGGTGAGGGTGATGGGGGCGAGTTTATAGATCGCGATATTGAGCAACACGTAAATGACGAGCGCGCAGTCGGCCAACGCGCCGGGGATCCGGTAGTAGACCAGCATAAAGAAGAGAACGATGGATAGACCGATAAGGCCGGCGCGAATCGACTTTTCCACCGATTCGGAACCGAGCGTGGCGCCGATGCGGTTGAAACTCTCGACCTGCATCGGTACGGGCAACGCGCCGTAGCGCAATTGGAGCGCCAACCGGCGGGCTGCTTCCGGGGTAAAGTTGCCGGTGATGGAAGCGTTGCCGCCCGGGATCGGCTCGTTGATGCGCGGGCATGAGATGACGGTCTTATCCAGCAGGATGCACAGGTGTTGCCCGACGTGGGCCGCGGTGTAATCGGCGAAGACCTGGGCGGCCTCGTCCTGCCAGGCGATGGCGACGATGTACTCATTCTGCTGCGAGACTTGCAGGTCCACGCCGGCCAATTTATCGCCGGTCAGAACCGTTTCGTAGATCGTCCCTTCGGACTCGTCGGCCTGCGGAGATGTCGCGGCGGGCGCTTGAAGGGCCTCCATCGTTGGGCTGACGGATGGGATCTCTTCTTCGCCGTTATCCGCTATGACGGTCTCGTTAAGATCGCCTTCGTCCAGGGCGCTTTCGTCACTGACGATGGTGATCTCCTGGATGACGTCGCCGATTTCAATCGACTCGACCACGTCCATCCCCTCGACCACCTGCCCGAAGACGGTGTATGCGCCATCCAATTGGGGCAGCGCTTCCAGCGCGATGTAGAATTGGCTGCCGCTGGACGCTCGCTCTGGGTTCATTTGATCTCCCAGGCGGGCGGTGGCAATCGCGCCCTTGGTGTGGGGCAGGTTGATCTCGGCGGGTACGGTATATCCCGGGCCGCCGCTTCCGCTCCCCAGGGGATCGCCGCCCTGGATGACAAAGCCCGGTTCGACGCGGTGGAACGTCAGCCCGTCGTAGAACCCCTGCCGGGCCAGGAAGACGAAGTTGTTGACCGTCTGCGGCGCCGCCTGGGGGTCGAGTTGGACGGTGATGGCGCCTTTGGCGGTGGCGATTATCGCGGTGTAGGTTTGGTCGACGTCGATCTGCATCTCTGGCGGGGCGCTGTACATATCGGCCCGCTCGGTGGGATCTTCAGGCATCGGGGGGGCGGCGGTTTCCTCCGCCGGCTCTTCCGGTTCTGTTGGCTGGGTGGGTGTGGGTGGAGGCGTTGTTGGCTCGACAGTCGGCCCGATTGTCGAACCGCTCTCCTTCTCTTCTGCTTCCTCCGGGGCGACCAGTTCCTCATCCTCAATTCCAGCAAGGCCAAAGGTGGGCGGGCCTTCGGTGGTGGTGACGACCGTCCCCGGCGGGAGCGGGACGCGCCCGGCGTCGACAAATTCGAGCAGGGCGGTGTCCCTGATTGTTTCCACTGCCATCTCAGGATCTTCGATACCGGGCAGCTCGACGATGATGCGCCGTTCACCCTGGGCCTGGACGACCGGTTCGGTCAATCCCAGGGCGTTGACGCGGCTCTCTATGATTCGGCGCACTTCCTCCATCGATCCCGGTTCGATCTCCTGACCTTCGGGCGCCTGGGCTGCCAGAAGGACCTTGAGGCCGCCTTGCAGGTCGAGCCCCAATCGCAGGGCGATGTCCTTGTGTCCGGCAGGCTGCCAGAAAGCCAGATTTTTCACCCATTGAGGGTGGTCGATGTCCAGGGTCACGTATAGCGCGACGAGCGCGACGATGATGATAATGGCGAATCGCCATGATTCTGATTGTTTCATAAGACGTCCTTTCGGTGGCTTCTTCTCCTGTTTTGGATGGGAACTACGGGCAAACGTGGG
>DAOTUC010000372.1:0-2584 GCA_034437315.1 Anaerolineae bacterium | reverse complement strand
TGCTCTGGACGGACGGGATGACGGAGACGACCTGGCAGCCCTTCTCGATCTTCGCGGTGCTGCCGCGCGGCGAGGAGATCTACGTGCGCTTCCAGGATGAGTTGGCGAACACCTCGCCGGAGGCGGCGGAGACGAGCTATCCGCCCGACAGCCCGGTGACAGCACCGTTCGAGACATATTTGCCGTTGGTTACGAAGGATTGAGGGGAAAGAACATCTGACTCATAGATATAGTCTGGAGATGGTCTTGAGGTTTTTTTCATCAAGTCCATCTCCAGCATCTCTATTCTGTTTCGCGATCGATGCTTAATGACCCGATTTCCCTAGCCCGATATTGACCCGCCACTGAAAGCACCAATGGGGCGTCCCGCCGTTGTTTGCCTGGGAGTGCGCAACGTACCAACCATTGTGACGACGTGGATAAACAGCATCCGACTGTGATGATCAATGGGCCTGCCCACTCCTCGCCTTAAATCATCGGGGGACACTTGATACGGTTGAGCCCGGCCAGGTGAACCCCAAGATATACTGGGGATGATCCCTTGGACGCCGCCGGATTTCCTCAGTTTGTGCCTCAGCTTATGCCCATGCTCCCCCACTTGGGTCAAAGACCTCGCTTAGCACGATCTCTACCTGGTGTACGACACTTGGACATCCCATATAGACAAACCCCTCCCCTTGGTTGAGTGACCTATTAGATCACTTCCAATCACTTTCCTCCCGTTTCCCTCGAGTTATCCCTCACGTCTCGTGCAAAAAAGCTCCCGATTAGGCGCTTATGCGCACGTCGTGTGCCAGGCTGAGCGACCCGGCCTACGACGAAAACACCACGGGCGGCCGACGCCGCCTGTGATGGGCTGCTTACGTGTAGCACGCCAGATGCCTCCAGAGCAGCGGCTGGAGGCAACGAAGCGACGCACCCTCTGATCGTGTAGCGGCGACAGCGTCCTATTCAGTTGTGCGTCGATTGGGTGGTGTCAACTGTGATCGTGTCATCAAATCACAACGACACCTCAACGAGGTTGATCTGACCTAGATGCAGCTCTCCGGAGTGTCCGGTGAGCCAAAAGGTGACCCTATTGTAACAGAATGGCGCGGCGAAGGCTATAGGACTGGCGTACTATCCTGGACCCTCAATGACCAGACCCGGATGATCGCCATTATCGCCGCCCCGGTCAATTTTTTTTCATCATTGGGTTGATCTCCCCCACCGCCCGAACGAAACGGGCGTAGGCGTCTTGATCAAGCTTGCCCCGCAGAAGCTCCCGCAGCGAGACCTCGGCCCAGGAACAGGCCAGGCGCTCCACGAGCTGCACCGGCGACATCTTCAGGGTAAACACTATCACCCGCCCACCGGCCGCGGCGACGTTGGACGCGGCGCGAATTTCGCGTTGCAACGCCAGCGCCGTCTTGCCCATACTGGGCCGCGCTGCCAGGATGTAGAGGCCGGACTGCAAACTGCCCAGCAGCCTGTTCAATGGCCGAAGGCCGGTGGATATTCTGGGGCAGTCGGTGGGATTGTTCATCCGCTCCTCAGCTTGGGCAAACACGGTTTCGATGACGTTAGGGATCGCGTGATCCCCCGCGCCATTGCCGCGGGTGTTCAGGACCGCCGCCTCGGCCTGGGCCTGCACCGCCCCGATGTCCATCTCCTCGTCGTAGGCCAGCTTGGCTACCTCGGAAGCGGCCCGGATCAAGCGAAGCCGGGTGGCGGCCTGTTCGACAATGCGGGCGTAGCCCGCGACGCGCCATCCAGGCAAGCCGGGCGAAGTCCATCACCGTCTGCGCTGGCGTCCATTGCTGCTGCCAACGCAGGCGACACCGCTGACACAAGACCTCGTGGGTCATTTCCTCTTTCTCCGAGTGCGCTTATCTCACCTGGTCAAGGCAATCGGCAAGCAGCGATGGCATCGAGCCGACGATCCGCCGGGTGGGGGCTGGGGAAATCGGGTGCGCGTTGGCGCTGGCATTGACGTTGAGGTTGATGTTGAGGTTGCCGCTCGCGCTGACGGTAATCCTCGGCTCCGTTGGGGACGACTTGGCATAGAGCGGTGTCGAGAAACCGGGAGCGCAAGCGCGCTTCGGCGATGTCGTCGGGACAGACGTTGCTGACCACAAACGTGGGCGCGCGGGAAGCGTAACGGGCGTTGAACACGCGGAACAGCACCTCGGCCGCCCAGTCGCTCAGGCGCTCGGTTCCCAGATCGTCCACCATCAGCCAGGGTACGCGCTCGCACAGGCGGATCAAACCTTCGGCGCTGCTACTGTTGTTGTCAAAAAATCCGCCTCTGACCATCGCCAGGAGTTCCGGCGCAGTGGCGAATAACACGGCTCTCCCCTGGGCGATGAGATAGTTTGCAGCAGCGGCCGCTAAATGGGTCTTGCCGTTGCCGGGCGGGCCGTATAGGTAAACCCAGGGACGCTCTTCTTGCACGAAACGAATAACCGCGTTGCGGGCTGCTATCAATTGCGGATTGGAGAGGGTGTCGAAACTCTCAAACGTGCAGGTGAGCAGGTCGCCTATCAGCGCCGTGTGGCGCGAGATCGGCTCTTGTAAGCGCTCGATATGCTGCAAATAACGCAAC
>DAOTUC010000371.1:0-37298 GCA_034437315.1 Anaerolineae bacterium | reverse complement strand
AGTTTCATTTTCCAGTTGAGTCAACCAGCTGTTAAGGTCTGATGGAGATACTTGATCCTCGCTGCCGTTCAGGTAGAAGACACCGTCCCCGCCGTGACCCACCATGTAGAGCGTAAACGGAGTGTTGGGCCGCGACGTGAGCTCACCTTTGGCCCACAGGGTAATAGCGTTTTGTAAGTTTTCAGAAGAAGGTTCCGCATCAACTTCAACATCTGGATTGGATGCATCGGTCGATAGGTAAAAGATCTGCTCGTCGTCGTAACCATGATTTTTGAACGTCTGGTAAGCGGTGTCGGCAGCGTGGTAGATGTTCGATTGGAGCGGGTCATCGTCTTCCAGCTTGCCGGCGACCAGGACGACCGCGCCGGGCGCCGCCTGTTGCGGCAGGGTGCGGACGGAGAGATCGTAGGCCATATCGTCCCCGCTGGTGGATGGATCCTGGTGCAAGAAAAGATAGAAATTACCGTCCCTGGTCGCCGTGAAGGGTAGGCGCGCGTCGGGCGTATAGGTGTAGGTCCGTGATGCCAAAGGGGTTCCAGAAGCGCAGGAATCGTACACGTACAGCAAGACGTCAGCGTCGGAACCGGGCGGCGTCAGCGCCTCGATGAGGTAGGCGGTGTCAGCGCTGGCATCGAAGGAGACCCAATCGACGTCATTGGCATCGTGAAAAGTGCGCGCCTGGGATACGCCGTCGACCAAGATCGCCTTCGCTTGGCTACACTCGTCGTCCGGCTCGTATTCGTCGCCGATGATCTCGATAGCGTACGTTGCCTGGACGGTGTTGGCGACGTTGCTGGCGTTGACCTGGATCGTCTTGTGGCCGGGTGTATCCCACGAAAAGGTGATCGAGTCCTCCAAGGTATCCCGCTGATTCGTCTGCTTCGTCTGTCCGGTCGCCGTCCATTCATACTCGATCGGCGTCGTGGCGTCGTTTGGGGTCGCTTGAGCGGTGAAGATGTAATCCTGCCCGATGTAGCCGGTATGCTGAGGATCCTCATCGCCGGTGATGGATACGCTGGTCAGAGGCGTGGCGATGCTGAAATCATACTCCCGTGAGACGACCGCCTTGCACGCCCCGCCAATGTGACCGTATGATACGAGCACGTATTCGTAGGTGATCCCGACTTGTAGTCCGGTCAAGTTGACCTGGTGAGACGTTCCCCAGGGCTGGATGCCGGAATACTGCCACGCGCCGCCCCCCTCCTCGCGGTAGAGAAGCTGCCCGTAGGTATTGGTGCTACCCGTGTTCCAGGAGATAGCGGCGGTCTTCGTCTCCTCGTTGACCTGACGGGAGTGGCCCTGGATAACGCTGCTCTCCGCTGGCAGAGGCTGGCTGGCGTCGATCAGGTTTTCGGTGCGGTCCACCGCCGCGAGAGAAGTGCTATCCCAATGAATCTTGTGCGACGCCCCACCCAGGGCGTCAGCGTAGGAAAAGACGGCGATCTTATTGCTCAGTGCTGTAGCGGTCACCTCAAGCGGTCCAAAACCGCCGGTGTATTTTTTGGTTTCGCCCCATACCATCGTTGAAGGCCAGCTATGAACAGCCGGATCGACTGCCGAATCGGGGTGCCAGCCCGTCTGCTCAATACCAACCCGCAAAGTGTTTAAGCTGTCGCTTGCCTCTTCTTGCCGGGAATAAGCGTACATCTGGAATTTGTAACTCCGGCAAGGAGTCAACCCCGGCACCGCTTGATAAAGACCAGCCACCATTCGAGTCGATGCGCCATAGTCAAACGGCCACATCTCGACCGATTCCGGATTGGATTGACGATAGGTTGCATTGGCCTGTGCGTCGACAATCGCCGTGCCGTTCACGAACCAAAGTCGCCAATCCTGGGGATCGTCATAGGTATTGCCCGCCGGCAGCCACACATCGGTCGGATATGCTGCCTGGTAGCGTTTATTGAACTCGTACCATATCCCATTATCGAAGTTAGGGTTGTGTAACAGGGACTGCGTCGGGGCAGCCGTCTTGTCTTTTTTGATGGGCGGTTCATCTTGCCCGGCATACGATTCCATAGAGAAAACAAGTGGTACGAGCACGAGCAAAATGAGCAATGCAAACAGCCCATTTTTCCAGAGACGTAAAAACAACTTACTCATGTCAACTGACTCCTTTGCAATAATTGGGGGAGACCATCTCGAGGGAAAGATCCTGCACGTTATCTCGACAAAATAGGGGGCGGAGGTTTTGCGGGCAGCGAGGTTACCAAAAAATCTCCGCTCCCCACGTATCAAGATATACCATCTTGCTTAATGCAGAATCGGAGTATAAGGGAAAAGTATATAGGTGTCAAGGAAAGCCTTGGGACGTTGGGACGAGAAATAGTGTCGTCTAAGGCCTCGCCATGCGAAATCCCCGAGAATCTCTCTCTGGTTTTTTTTGGCGCACTCATCTCTGCCCTGGGTTGAGCGCGCCCGGCGTGAGGATGTTGACCGCGTCCAGGCAAAACTCGTCGCCTGACTCGCACGTTGAGGGGTCTACAATCCAGTCGCGCGCGCCGTCGTCGTTGGATCCACGGCCTGTGAAGACCGCGCCATCATCGCGCCCCAGCCGGCGGAAGGGGTCCTCGAAGATGACGTCGTCCGCCAGCACGCCGAAGGTGTACGGTGTCACGTCAGTCCCCTCCGCCACGAAGTCGATGCCGACCTCACCCTCTGGCGTGGGCGCGAGCAGCACGAGATTGTCGTTGCGCGTCCCGATGTTGAAACCGGGATCGGTGCTCACGTCCAGCGTGCCGTTACCCACGTAGAGCACCATCCGCCCATCCGCGTGATCCAGATCGTCGGCGGGGAAATAGGCCGCGTTCTCCAGGTGCTCCGTGGCGATGATGAGGATGACCGTCCCGCGGGGCACGGCGGCGAACGCATCCAAATTGGGGAACATGAGCGAGCCTTCCTCCGCGCCTGTTTTCGTGTCGTTATCGGTGAGGCACCAGCCCCGCAAATCGACCGTCTCCGGGCGCTGCACCAGCAACTCGATCCAATCACCCGTGATAGGCCGGTCGCCCAGGCTCCGGTAGCGCGTGCCATCGTCGTTGATCCAGTATTCGTTGATGATCACGTCGTTGGGATAGAACCCTGGCTCATCGTTGGAGATGGGACGGAATCGGGCCGTGATTTCGCGCGGACCATCTACCGTCCACGTCACCGCCGCGTCAGCGCCGGGCGCGGGGATGCCTTCCCATTCCACGAAAGTAAAGCCCGAATGCGGCACAGCCACGAATTCCACCGGGAGGTTGCGGAAGAAGTCAGCGCGATCCCGCAGGGGTATCCCGCCGACGAAGACCCTTCCACTCTCCGGAGGATCGACGCGCACCTGCATCGTTGCCGGCGCGGACAGATCCATCAGATCGCCGAGCGCCGCCCGTAACGTCGCCGGACGCGCCGCGACGAAATCCCGCAACTGTGCCACATTATCCTCCCACACCATCGACGTGGGCCAGCGGGCCGCCTCATAGCGCACATCGGCGGCGAGCGTCGTCTCCAGCGCTGTCACGTGCTCCGCCATCACTGCTGGCGCGAGCGCGGTGTTGAGCAGATTCACCGCCCGCGCCCGTAGACCCCGGCGGAAATCGGCGTTGTCCATCAGCGCGCGCAACAGCAGCGCGAAATCCGTCTCCTCCATCCCCAGGGCCACGAGCGCGTCATCGGGACGCTGCGCGAACGCCTGCGCCCCGCCGCCGTAGACGAAGCGCCAGCGCCCACCCCGATCCCGCACAGCGTAGACGTCCTCGGCGCAGAAGCCGAAGTACAGTTGCAGGATAGCAAAATCGGTGAAATCGTCCACGTCCAATTGCGCGGTCACGTGGGCGTAAGCGGTGGGCTCGGCCAAATCGTGATCCACCACCCAATCAACCAGCGCGTCCCAATCCGCGTCGCTGCCGTCCTGCGCCGCGCCCTCCCGCACCACGTCCACGTTGCGATAGCCGAAGTTATCCTCCAGGAAAAATCGATCGACGCGTTCGGTCAGGCGATAGATCCCCCACGAGCGACCGTTGATAAAAAGATGGACAAAGCGCCCCTGCGCTGTCATCAGGTCGAGGGAGTGGGCGGTCTCGGCGACCAGTTCGTCGCGGAAGAGCGTCCACCAGCCGTGCCGGTCGCCCGCCTGGAGCAACAGGCGATTGTAGTCCTGCGTGGCCTCCGGCTGCTCAGGATGGTCGGGGAACAAAGGATATGCCAGCCGCGTCGCGCCGTAATCGCCACGGAAGTAGAGGCGCAGCGATTGCTTGGCAGCCTCGCGCGCTTCGGCGCCATGGATGCGCAATCCCGCCGGAATCAAAAACCCTGTCTGCTCCTCGAAGAATAGCACGTGCGCGGGGCGCTCCCACTCCCGGCCGCGGAACGAAAGATTGACGAGGATACCTCGTTCCGCGCCCCATAAATCGTCCGGATCTGCGACCAGTGCGAGCACCGACAGGTTGGTCTCGAGCCCGACGGCGTAGGCGGCGGTGACGACGGGGCCGGGGACGCCGTCGCGGACCTGGACGGCGCGGATCACGGTCACGCCCGGGTGCTGCGCGTCGAGGTGCAGGGGGCGTTGGTACACGGTGCCGTGATCCGGCGTGGGCGACGAGCCGTCGGTCGTGAAGATGATGGTCGCCCGGCGCTCGTCGGGACGCAGTTCCACGCGCAGGCTGCGCTCGTAGATGCCCGGCGACGGGTAAAAGCCCGGCTGACCCGGCCCGCCGAGTTCGGGCGGCAGCACATCGAGGCGCTCGGCTACCCGGCGACGCCAGCCGCGCAGCGGAAAGGATTCCGCCACAACCGGCGGGCGGGGCAACTGGTCCAGCGCGTCGCCCAGGAACAACAATCCGCCCAACGCCGCCGCCAATAACGCCAGCGTGAGCCATCGCTTATCTGCTCGTCGTTTCTTTTCCACCCGGTTCTCAACCTCCACCGTTCACCGCACTTGCAGCACGTACAGGGCCGCTGCATCGTCGGGCGCCGTCGCCCCCTGGGCGTCGCGGAGCGCCAGCCGCTCGCCCGTCGCCGCGTTGTATATCCCCACCGCAATGGAATAATCGCCGCGCGGCAGTGTCGTATCCAGGGGAACAACGTGCACGTCCCGGACGTAATCGCCCGGCTGCCACGCCGTTGTGGGATAGGTCCAATACACGGGGATGGCGTCCGTTTGCGTGACGAGTGCGCCATCGGGATCGAAAACGTGGACGAAGACCATCAGATTATCGCGCACTGGGCGTAGCGCGTGCCAGTACAGGGCGATCCGTAACGTCTCACCGGGCGAGACGCGCTCCGGCGCGTCGTAGCCTAACAAGGCGATGGACTCCCCAGCGCGAATGTCCAGGGGGTGGTCCGGCGCAAATGGCGTGGACGCCACGTCCGGCAGGCGGGAGAGCGTCGCCAGCAACACCGGTTCGCCGAGCGGCGCGAGATTGGGTCGCGTGAGGGCCAGTTCCAGCGCATACTCCCCCACCGGCAGCGCATCCAGTAGAACGACGACGTGACGCGCCGTCACCGTCCCGTTCACAGGCCAGTCTTCGGCGGGCAACGTTCGTGTCTCGCGCAGCCACACCCGCTCCGAAAGCGGGTCGCGCAGTCGCCAAACGGCGTCGAGGGGCTCGCGCGCGTCGCCGCGCAGGGTCAGGCTGACGTAAACTGGCTCGCCGGGCGACAGCCGCCGGCTACTGAGGCGCACCGAGTCCACGGTGATGCCGCCCACCGCCCCATCGTGACGGGACGCGTCGAGGGTCCGTGTCTCGCCGGCATCGAAAGGCGAGGGATGATAGCGATAGAGCGCCAACGGTGAGACCGAATCTCCCGCCGCCGTCGCCACAGCGACCTGATGGTAGCGTTCCTGGAACCATGGATCGGCTCGAGCACCCTTCCAGGCCACGCTGCGCAGGGCGACGCAATAGTCGGGCCGCGTCTCCTGGAGGTTATCCAACAGGGCGAAAGCATCCTCGCCCGCCGGGAGGGTGAGCAGCGGGAGGTTGGTCAATCGCGCCCACGCGCCCCGCTCCTGCACTGCCACCGTCTCGTCAGGCAAAGCGTGGATGTCCAGCCAGTCCGCCAGTTCACGGTAGGCCACTGATCGCTCGCCCCCGACGAGCGCGCAGCCCGCCAACAGGAGCAAGCACAGCCCCCAAAACCAACGCCTCCCCTTATCCATCACCCACCACTCAATCTCGCCACTTCTCGTAGAGCGCGTCCACATCTACTTCCCAGCCCCAGATACGCTCGCCATCCAGGTCGACGTAGCAGCGGGTCTGCACCAGCGCGATTTGCTCCGGCGGTGTGTCTCCAGCATCCAGCCCGTTGACCGTCATTGTCGCCGGGCTGTAGGCGGGCTTCTTGATGTATGCCGCCAGCGCCGCGATCTGTATATTGCGCGCCGTCACGCGCGCGGCTTCGAGGTATGAGGCGTCCTTGCTCGCCAGCGCGAAATCCGCCGTATCCACAAAGATGTCCTCGGCGAGCATCCGGCTGGCCTCGCCCACGGAGACGGCCTTGTCGCCCACGTGGTAGAAGCGCGAGTCCCGTACCGTCACATCCGAACCGCTGACGTCCACGCCGTCATCGGCTATGTTGTGGAAAACGCACCGCTCGACCACGCCGGTTGTGAAGTCGCCATCGAAGGCGTCGGAGGCGGTGTCGGCGAACTCAGAATCCACGATCTCGAACTCCGCGCGGATGACGTTGAGCGCGTCCTCGGCGCGGGTTCCCAAGAAGCGCCCGTGACTAATGCGCACAGGGCTGCGGTGGAAGGTGACCGCGCCCGTGAACATCCACCCATCGCGCGCTATTGCATCGGTCTTCTCGACGGTGACGTGTTGCCAGAAGGAGGGCGCTTCGACGTCCAGCACGATGACGCCGAGCCAGACCTCCCCATCCTGCGGCTGCAAGCGCACGGGCGCTTCCGCCGCCCCCTGGAAGCGCAGCGGCCCACTGGCGAGCAGGAAATCCTCCGCGCCAAAGCGCAGCATCGTCCCTGGTCCCAACTGCAATCCGTAGCCGGGCGGCAACACGAGCGTCCCGCTGATGTCCCACGTCCCCGCCGGGATGGTGAGCCAGCCGGCCTCATCCGCCGGTTGCAAGTAGGGATGCCGGTGCAACGCCTCTTCGAGCGTGGGCGCGGCGGGACGCGGTCCCTCAGCGAGCGGCAGCGCGTAGGATGGGATCACGGTCTGGGTGATGGTCTGGGCCAGGCCCCACACGCGCGTGTGTAATGCCACATCGGCGTCGAAAGACGCCGTGAGCGGGAGGGTCAGGCGGGCGTAGGGCAACGCCGCCGCATCGGGCGGGAGCGCGCGCAACACCAGCGCATCTGGATCGGCGGGGGGCGGCGGGATGGTGTGGGGCAGAGAAGACGCCCTCTCCTGGGAGGCGTCCACCCAGGCGGCGCTCGCCGGCATCTCGACGCCGTCTACCTGCACGCCCACAATTTCGACGGGCAGATCGAGCAGATTGCCCACTTCCAGCACCAGGGTCTCGGTGGGCAGCGCGGCGGCTGCCACGTCGGCGGCCCGCGTGCGATAGGCGTAGGTCGTCTGGATGGGCGTCAGTCGTTGGCGGCTGAGGTCCTGCCGGCGGCGCAGCAAGTCCCAGGGCGGGGCCAGCACTTCAGCGCCAAACTCCGGCTCCAGGGCCGCGCGCAATCGTTCATAGTCCGCTCCCAGACGCGTCTCCAGCGCCTCCACGTAACCGGGCTGGCTCATCTCCCACAGGGCGCGGGCATACGCGGCTTGTAGGTATGGATCGTGGCGGAAGTCCTCCTGGGCCAAACCAACCTGCTCGAAGTCGAGTTCGGGAGAGAGGGGATCGTTATCGAAAGCTAATGGCTCCAATCGGGCGGTCACGGGGTTGTAATAGTAGCGCAAATTGTGCCAGACGACGCTATGGGGCGCGCTCCACAAATCCACCGCCGCCAGGAATTTGCCCATCGTTTCCAGGTCGAAGACCTCCAAGGCCGATAGCTCGCCGGTCAGGAATCCGCGCAGCAAACCCACCGCCGTATCCCGTTGCGCGGAGAGCGTCGGGGAGCTATCCACGCGCCCGGATCTGAACTCGTCAATGATGTGAAATTGATGTATTCCCGGCGGCGTCACCCGATCATCCCGGAAAGCCCAGAATTCCCAGAGCAGGTCTTCGGAATACTTGAGGATGATCCCCTCGCGCCGTTCCTGGAATTCCAGCAGTTCCTTGGCGGAGTTCTCCTCCAGGGCGTAGATGCCTTTGTACTCCCCATTAAGCACCACGTGTAGAAAATCGTAGCGCACGCCGAGCACGTCCTCGTTCCGCAAATGCTCAAGAAAGAGGTACTCGTTCAGATAGGTGCGCGCTGAGGGGTCCTGGATCGAAAAAATCTGCATCCCGTGGAGATAGCCTTCATCGCGGATTTGGATGCGGAAAGACCACTTATCGTGGGCGATGTGATCGGCCCAGTCGCCTTTGAGCCGCAGCCGCACCTGGAACGTCTGCTCGCCCAGGCGCAAGGTCGCCGGCACAAAATCATCCGAGCTGGTCAGCAGAATCCACCGTTCCAGCGCCTCTTCGCGCTTGACCTCAATCTGCGCAAATTCCCTCGGTGCGATGTCGACGTAGAGCGTTTCCAGCGTGTCGCCCAGTTCCGGGGCGGTCGGCGTAGGCGTGGGAAATGGTGTGGGCGTTAAGGTAGCCAGTTCCGGCGGGAGCGGTTCAGGATCGCTGGCGACGCGCGAGACGTTGACCTGCCAGACCTGGCGTATCAAAACGGCGGTCCCGACGAACAAAAGCAGCACGATCAGCGCCAAGGGCCAGCGTGTCGGCCGGGTGTGCGGCGAGGGTGCAGCAATGTGACGATCCTCGGATGTCATCTCACGGTTGACTCTCACAACTTACCTCCCAGCGTTGCTTACGCTCAAGCAAGCAATCCTTCAAAATCAACAGACCCCAACACGCCATGCAGATACTTGGAGAAGCGATCCACGCGGACGGGGAATGACACCAAAATTTGTGAAAGTCGCTGCGTGGCGTCGTCATCGACGGGGGCTTTCAGTTCCATCACCATCTGTTCCGATTGCAAGGCCGGGCGGCTCAAATTCGGCAGCAATGAAAAGCGTTGCTTGTACGCGCGGAGTTGGGTGTCCAGCGTGAGCCGCAGCACACCGTCGGGGGTCTCGTAATAGGCGCGTTGGTAGGTGTTGATCAGCACCGGCCCGCCGCGACGGTCGAGCCAGAGCCGGGCCCGCCCATCCAGGCCCGCACGCAGCGGCGATAGCAACGCAGGCCACAGCGAGCGGGTCAGGTCGAGGTCTCCATCGAAAAAGGCCTGTTCTTTCCATCCGATCAGCCCATCCTTGCACTTGAGCTCCAATTGCGCGCCGAAAATGCGCGTGACGTCCGGACCATACCAACGCAGCCGCAGCTTCTCGCGCCGCCCGACGCCGCTGATGTTGGCGTTGAGGTCCTGCAAATCTGGGGAATCGAAATAGATGTTGTTCACCTGGCGGGGCGGATAACTGACTCGCCAATGCATGGGATGCAAGCGCACCCAGGCGGCGATCTCCGATAACTGCGCCGGGTCGCACGGGACCTTGAACTCGTAGCGCGCGTTCACGGCGTCACCTCGGAATTGGTCACCGGCGTGCTTAGTTCGGGGCCGTTCACCTTCCACAACCGGCAGATGATGGTCAAGCCATCACCGCCCGCCGTGGTCAAATCCCAGGGCAGGGACAAGCGCACGGGCTGGGACGCCGGGCCAAAGGTCGCCCGCAGGACGAAGGCGTCCCCTGACTCCAATAGACACTCGCGATCTTCCGGCAGCGTCCAGGCTGGATCGAGCGGACGCAGCCCGGCGCCGCCGGCATCCAGTCCCACGATTTGTAACGGGAAGGGTTGCAAGTTGGCCACGTATAGCACGCCGTCTGGTTCCAAGGTGACGGCGAGGGCCCGGGCCGGAGACAGTCGCGCCCGTATTGTGTGTTGATGCGCTTCGAGGTGCGCCCAGGGCGTAGCAGACGCGCTCAACCCGCGCCACTGTTGTTCGAGTTCGTCGCCCATCTCGTTGCGCAGGTGCTCCAGATACGACGGGCGGGAAATCTCGGTGAGGGCGCGGGCGTGGGCGATCTGCATAGCCGGATTGTCGAGAAGGATTTCCGGCAGGGGCGCGGCATCGGCCCAAAACTGCCCTGCGCCCACCGGGGCGAGCTGCTGCGTCGTGGGGTCGTAGGCCCAGCGCAGCGTTCGCCAGTCGGGAGCGGGCTGGCCCGTCCACAGGGCCGTCAGCGCGAGGAAGCGGCCTAGATCCTCGGCGTCGCAGGCATCCACGACCTGCCGCGCGTCCCAGAAGCGGGCCAGCGCCGCCTCGACGATAGGAGAGGCGCCCTCGACGGCAAGAGAGGCGCCCTCGGCGGTCACGGTGGCATAGCGGAAACCGCCGTCGTCCACCGGCTCACCGGCGGCCTGCGCTTCCCAGGCGGCCTGCGCCTCGAAGCGTAACGCCACATTTGCAGCAGCGGGCGTTTCCAACACGTATAGGCCCCACGGGCTACCGTTGATTTCCAGGCGGACGGGCGTCTGGGTCGCAGCGGCGAATCCCTCGCGGCGCAATGCTTCCAGGTAGCTCCATTGTAACAACGCCGCTTCCGTCCGCGTCTCATCAAGCGGGGTCAGTCGCAACCAGGCGCTCGCCCCCGCCCGGCGCAGTTCCAGCGGCCACACATCGTCCTGCCAGGATGTCGCCGGGCCACCGGGCAAGCGCAGTTCCACGGACTCGCGAGCGCCGGCGCCGAAAATCATGGTCGCCGGTACGGCTTCATCGACAAAGGGCACGTGGACGTCCAGGCGCAAGGCCCGGTCGCGCAGGGAGACGAGATGCTGATAACCGTCAAAACGGAGGTCCACGGCAACGACCGGTAACGCGGTGCGCGCACGCCAGGCGGCAAAGGTCGCGCGCGGTTCACGTCCCCAGCGCAAAAACGACTCGTGCCAGCCGGCCTGATGGACGAGAGAACCGAGGACGAAGGCGACGAGCAACACGAGCGCCCGCAAGACCAGAGATACATCGAATCGGGGATGGGTTGAGGACGCGTCTGTTTCACGTCGAACGGGTGAAATCCTCAATTAACCCCCCAGCATTCGCTCTTGCTGAATGAAGCTGATCTCGCGGATGGGGAGATGTTGTTTGAGATCGTCTATCAAATCGTTGAGGGTCTGGGGATCGTCACAGGAGAGGAAGTAAGTGAGTTGCAACAGGCCATCGCGGGCGTCGATGCGGCGGAAGTCGAGCGTGGAGATGTGTGTCAGCAAGCGCGTGTTCACCTGCTGGAAGAGCGAGCGCTGTTCCGCGCTGTCATCAACGGCGATGTTGAGGTAAAGGTTACTCGCCGCAGGTTTCCGGGACAGTAACATGCGCACGGCCATATAACCTAGCAGAATCAGCACACCCACCACCGTCGGCCAGCGCTGGTCCGCGCCCACCCCCAGACCGATCGTGATGGCGATAAAGAGGAACATCAATTCCTCTGGCTCTTTGATCGCCGTGCGGAAGCGCACGATGGAAAGCGCGCCTACCAATCCCAGCGACAGCGCCAGCGAAGATTTGACGATGGTGATCACCAGCGTCGTCGTCATTGTGAGTACGGGCAACATTTTGGCAAACTTGCGCCGATTGGAAAGACTCTGCCCATAATGCTCGTAATACCAGGAGACATTCAGGGACAACACCAACGCGACGGCGAAATTCAACACCAGGTTGGCTATAGATACCGATGGCAGTGTGCTAAAATCAAGCATAAAAACCTCTTAGTAGATTCAAGATTAAAAAACTGGATGCCCAGACGAAAATAGCGATGATCTCTCGAACGCATTCTAGCATACTCTTATGTGCTGTCAATCCTGATTGCTAACCACACAGGTTGAACTATTTGTCGAACATAGTCCAGAGTCAAAGTTGCAAAATCTCCTTCCTGGTCGCTCAGATAAACCCGCCGACGGTTTTGCTCCAGGGTCAGAATCGGCTGCATCGTATAGGGATTGATGTCCATAGCGCGAAAGACAGCTTATTCCTCTTGCTGGTTCCTCCTTTATGGCGTGCTGCACGTCGCTTCCGTGTAAATCACCGTCGATCTGCACCGCCTGCGCCGCGAAAGACGAGGGGCAGGTAGAGCCGGTTCGTCTGGCCCATCAGGCCATAGACCCCGGTATGTCCCACCCAGGCGACGAGGTAGTTGTCTGCCCTTTCAACCACGGCGACGTCGGTCGTCAGCCAGGAGGTCGGGCCGAGGCGGTACAAGTCCAGGGTGTCGGTTATCACGCCGTGGAGACTGGAGCGATCGAAGGCCAGCGTGAGTTTGATCGGCAGGTTCAGCGTGCCCGTACCGGGTATGAATATGGTGCCAGATCCGGATATGGGCGTGTTGGCGCCCAGGTAAAAGAAGTGATTGATGCCCTGCAGATTCTCTTGCGCGTTCGGACGGCCGTCAAAGGCGATGGTAAACGTGTTGTTGGCTTCCAGGATGCCTGGGGCAGCGCTCAACAGGGTCAGGTGTTCCTGATCCGCCAGCCAGAGCGCGCCGCCGGTCGGTCCCACGTCACCGGCGGCAAAGGGAGTAGGGGTGGGCGTGGGAGTAGGCGTGGGCGTGGGTGTCGGAGTAGAGGTGGGGGTAGCGGTAGGCGTCGGGGTAGAATCATCAGTCCGGACACAGCGAAAGCCGATCCGTTGATATTTGTAAATCTCCGATCCATCTAACCGGACGAACGTCGTAACACCTCCCAGGTTATCTTCCCAAGATCCGCCACGTAACAGGTGCTCACCGGTACCTCCCGGACCCTGGGGGTTGTAATATGGCGAGCCTTTGTAATAATGCTTGCTATAAACGTCGTTTATCCATTCACTGACGTTACCGGCCATGTCCAGGGCTCCATACGGGCTGGTGATTTCGGGATAGCTGCCCACCCTTGTCGTATCCTCTATGCAACCAAGGTAATTTGTCCGCTCACACGAAGGCGCGTCATTGCCCCACGGATACTTGAGCAAATCTGTCCCACGGGCTGCCTTCTCCCATTCGGCCTCGGTGGGCAGTCGCTTTCCCACCCATTGACAATAGGCCCTGGCCTGATGCCAGTCGACGTTGATCACCGGGTGATGGTTATATCGAGTATTCGTGTAATAATCTGGGCGCTTGTTTGATGCGTCGGAGCGGGGAGGCGAGCAACCGCCCGCTTGGACACAGGCACGATACTGGGCATTGGTGACCTCCGTCCGGTCGATGTAAAAAGCGTCCAGGTAAACGCCGTGAACGGGTTGGGTATCCGAGTCGCACCCGCCGAAGAGATCGGTGGCGCATCCCATCAGGAACGCGCCAACTGGTACAAAGACCTCTTCGGACACGCTGACCGCCGGTTTAGATACGACGGCCTGGGTAAAGATCAATAAGATCGCGACAAAGATTGTTGCTACGAGTCCCAGGCCCCGAAAACCCGATGAAGAAAGACGATGTTTGATTCGTGTTTTCATGGTGATTTTTTCCTCTCTTGATTGCAAGGTTGTGTATTGGCGAGAATCCGGTTGTCCTCGACCGGGAACCTCGCTCCCGATACCGGTAGTCGTTGCCCGGTTTGCCATACGTACATCCCGACCCACACCCGGTCACCTTCGAGTCTCTCCGGCACGTCCAGCCAGCGTCGATCGAGAATCTGGTCGTGACGCCGCCAATCTGACGTGGGATAATAGCCCATCGCCGGCGGCCCATCGGCCTGGGCGATGATCTGGTCGTCCCGTTCGTAATGCACGAACACGGTATAATCCACGTCGATGGCCTCCCGGCTATACCAGTGCAATTGGAGTTTGACCAGGCCATCGCCCGGGATCGTGCAACTATCCACGAGGGCGATCCCCGGCTCCAGTTCGGCCAGTAGCTCACCGGGCGCCTCGGTCGGCGTGGCGACGAACTTGAGGTAGGCCGGATGGGGCGAGGGGTCCTGATGCGTCGTCGCCCAGGTCCCCTCGTACACCTCGATCAGTGCCCGGGGGGGTAACCAGGCCAGCAAGTCAGATTTCCAGAACTTGGGATAATATTGATTATACCACCCGTAAAAGAGAGTAGGCAGGTTAGGATTGGGCGTTACAGAGTCAATCTCACCAGCTCCGGGGACATTAAATCCTGGTGAATCTGGAATTAAGAAGTGCGCATTGACGACGTCTTTCCATAACTGGAATTGCACAAATACCTGCCGGTCGGTGCGTCCTGGTGTGGGAGAAACACGCCAGGCGTCTTTTGTCCAACCTGTCTCCAGGTAGGCGTTAATATCGTGAGCAAGTTCCACGCCGGCGCATTCAAAACGATAACAAATTCCCGGTTGGGATGCGGGATGTTCAAGGGTGCGCCAGACGTTTTTGCTCCAGTCGAGTTTACGATAAGCGCCTGGAGCGGCGGCGGGCTGCTCTATGCTGTCAAATTCGAATGCGTGGCGGATGTCTGTCATAGTGGGATAACGAATAAAGTAATGCCACGTCGTGCTGCCCAAGCCAACGACGAGGATAACGCCAACGAAAGTCGCCGACCAATAAGGTTTGCCTCTTTTCACAAGCTGTTCCCAGCACCAATCCAGGCCAATGGCGGGAAAGATGGCGATGAAGGGTAAAATGCCCATCATACGGATAAAGTGCGGGCAATCTTCCGTTAGCAGTGAGGGCAGCAACATAGCAGGAATCCAGAGTAATAGAAATGCGGTTGCGTATTCCCGTTTGAAGCGACGGCCTGCCTGCCATAGTCCGAGATAGAACATGGTCCCCAAAGCGGGGTCGAAAACTGGTCGTAGCGGCACATTGTGCCGGCTGACAAAATCCCCCCGGAATGTGAACATACTGAGGGTATTAGAGATATTGCGCAGCAGCAACTGCCCTGGGTTGGAGACTGTGAAGACGCCTACGGCAATTTGCGTGCGCAGGAAAATGTCTTCCCAATGCCTTGCGGTGAAGAGGAGAAAGGGCGACATAATCGCTAATGCAGGCAGGGTGAAGCACAGCCATTGTCGTAGCGAGGGGATTTTAGGTGAGCGTCGTCGCAACCACACATAACCCACGAATAACATCGTGGGTAAGATCGCCGCGCGTGCGGCGATGTAAGTGTATATCAGAGTTCCCGCAGCGACGCCGCCCAATCCCAGCAACCAGTTTTTTGATGTGCGTACTCCCCGCGCGACCATCCACACACTCAACGATGTGAACAGGGGGATCAATATCGCGCGAAACCCTACACGGCTAAAATGAACGTGCCATAACGTGATGGCAAATACTGAGGTTGCCAGGGTTGCTATGCGTCGCCCGTAGAGTTCTTTTGTCATCCCGTAACAGGTTAATAACGTCAATACGCCTATGATGAGTGAGGGGAAGCGCACAGCCAATGGTGATGCGCCCCAGAACCATACGGAAAGCGCGGTCAACCAAATGAAAAGCCCCTCGCGCCCGAAATTGGTATCGTAAAATACACGTATATCACCCTGCAGCGTGGTTAACGCATCTATGCCATGATACGCCTCGTCTCGGTACAGCCCTGGCGGAATTTGGCGGAACTGTACCATGCGCAAGGCAATGCCGATAGCCAGGGCGACGATCAACATCCAGCGCCATCGGCCAGATCGCCCCTCGTACCGGGGACGCTCTTTCTTGTCATCGCGAACTGGGGCAATCAATGGTAACCTCTACTTTTCTTCCAGGGGCGCGAAGACGGCGTCCGACGCCGGCGCGCCCGTCACTGGCCAGCGCGCCATGGTATCCAACCAGTAGACGCCCGCCCGCAGCCAGGCCGACGAGCCCGCCGGCGCGTTGGAGAAGCGGTGCCGCTGCACGAAGACGTCACCGGTCCGCAGGTACAGGGGCGAGATTCCCAGGCCGTCGGCTACTTCCAGCGTCTCTCCCTCCGCCGTGAGCAAATGGCCCATGATCGAAATGGGGCGCGTGATCGGTTCCCCGGCGTCCAACGTGACCTGCCACCAGGTCTCCACGTCCAGGCCATCTTTGTCCGGATAGGCCGCCGCGCCCAGGAAAGCGAAGCGACCGTCGAAAAGCACGCCGCCGCTCGCCGGCGCCGAGTCCGCCAGGCCGCCGGGCGCCGTCTCGACCGGGGCGACGTACGTCGGTGATGACGCCGGAGTCTTGGCTGGGACGGATGACGTCTCATAGAGCGCGAAAGGCGGGGACTGATGGTCGCCGATCTCGCGCTCGTAAGACAGGCGAGCGCCTTGACCTTCCCGGAGTAATCGGCGCGCGATAAACGCATCACTGGGCGTGGGGGGACAACGTAGGAAAGTCGGCAGGCAAAGCCCGGATTCCTCGATCAAATCGTGATTGAGGGCGTAGATACCTTCCGGGCGCTCATCGTCCACCGGACTTTCCAGGCCATTCTCCCCCGTTTCTCCAGATGGATGGAACCAGGTCTGGGTGCAATCGAAGCGGATCTTCCGCAGTTCGTCCAACCCCGTTCCCCGGGCGATGGCAGCGTCGTCCAGGGGCATATGCGGAGCGGTGCACTGGGCGAACCAGGTCACGCGATGGGGAGGTACGTCGTATAGGAGCAGCGTCTCGTGAAGGATCCCCGCAGGTTCCCGGTGCCGGAACCACTCGTAGGCGAAGGGATCGCCGATATTCATACCCTGCAACTGGGCGGCATTCACGATGTAACGCCCTGGCGCGGGCAAGAATGGGGACGCGGGAGGCTCGACCCGCGTGCCGGGGTGTGTCTGCGCGTATGCGTAGAGCGCGTCCGTAGATTGCCCCCATTCCACGTTGGAATCAGACAGGTAACGGTAGCCCCCCTCGGGCCCGCCCACCAGTTGATTGAAGTAGGCGATTTCATTGGGATACGCTCGCCCGGCCTCGATGACCAGCCAAGCCAGTAACACAGTCAGTAGCCAACGCGTCCAACGGGACTTGGCCCAAAACAGCCTGTTTGCTCCCTCGGCAGCGAATAGATAAAGAAAGGGCTGCACGGGCAACATATACCGGTAACTGACGTTTCTCCCCCACTTGATGGCGATGGCCGCATATAGAACTGGGAAAAGCCCCAGGGTGAGAACCCGGTGCAATCCGGGAAAGCGGCGGATCAGCATAATCAAGCTAATGATGAGACAAAAAAGAAGTGGTAAAGGGTTTTTAACCAGGAACGCAAGCGGAAAGTACCACCATAGACTGCCATAGGTACGCATTCCCAAGGCGAAGCTCTGTTGTAAATCGGCGCCAATTCTTTGGAAGAGAATCAATCGCCAGTACTCGGGCGCTGGCAGGGGCAGGGGGAACCCGGAGACGTCTCCTACCGTAAAACCGTAACTGGCCCAAATAAGTAATAGGCTGATGGTTCCAGCTATTATCACCTGGCATAACTTCTCCAGGCGTTGACTTCCCTCGTGATGAATGGCTGTATATCCAATGACGATCAATCCGGACGCGGCTACCCACAAGATGCCCGACGCCTTCGCCAGCATAGTCAAACCCAGTAATAGCCCTGTCCCTATCGACCAAGGCCAGGCGGGTTGATCCGTCTTCAACCAACGCCAGGTGGCATAGAGGGCGGCCGTACCTAAAGTGACGGCGCCTACATCCGTACAAGCCAGCCTCCCGTGAGCCAAGATCGAAGGATCAAACGTCAGCAAAAACAAGGCGAACAAAGCGGCTTTAGATGACCATAACTCCTTGCTCCAGCGAAATATCAGCGCCGCCAAAATAACCGTGAGAAATATAATGGGCATACGGGCTACGATGATATCTTGCGCTATCCCGTGGGGCGGATACGTAACGGGGTACTCATTCAAAGGAGGCGTGAAACGGAACCATCCCATCTGTGCCCGCTCGACCCGGAACATCTGGAACGCGAAATCCTCGACAAAGGCGCGCAGATAGACATTCCATCCTGCTAATTCGTTTACCGGGATGCCCGGGTTAGCCAAATAAGGGAGAGAGGCTTGTAGTAAATTGAGAAATGGCGGTTGACCGCGTAGGGGATACATCCAAAAGGCCTCTTTGCCTTCGGCCAAAAGTGCATAACCAAACGCAACGTGTCCCATCTCATCCGTAGTGATCGAAACTCGACGTGATCCTACCGCCAGTAAGGCGAATAAGATGAGCAATAGACCAATACTAACCCAAGCAGCTTTTTTTTTGCGAATCATTCTGAGTCTTTGACAAGAACATGGATAAGGATGTGTTGCTCTACTGATCTGGTGAATATCCGTCTAGTGGGACAAATAGGGCGTCGGCGCCCTCTACACCAACCACGTTCCAACGTTCCATCGTATTGAGCCAGTATGCTCCCGTGCGCAGCCAAATCTTGTCTCCTTCCGGGAAGGTTGGAAAACGATGCCGCTGCACGAACACGTCTTCTGTCATTAGCACCGGCGGGAAAACTCCCAGTCCATCCGCTACTCCCAGGACGTCTCCTTGTTCTGTGAGTAAATGTCCCATGATAGAAAAAGGTTGTACGATGTTGCCGTCCGTGATACGCCACCATGTTTCTACATCTAACGATCCATTTTCTGGATAAGCAGCCGCGCCTAAAAAGGTCAGTGGCCCGTCTAGTGTCACTGGTGTAGTAAAGGCGGACGAGTAATGAGGCGATGCGGTAGCAGGCAAAGCCACGAGACGTGAAGGCGCGGGGATGATGGGAGGTTGTGTCTGTTCATAAATCACGAAACCTGGAAACTCGAGGGTGAACTCGGGCATGTTAAAAGCCAATTGGTTATTTACCAGGTGGCGCGCAATGAAGGGATCGCTGGCCTGTGGACGACCAGTTGGATCAAATGATGCCTGCGACATCAGGTAGTAGTGGAGGACATATGCGCCTGGTCCAGATCCTTCCACAGGATATAGCCAGGCAGAGGTACAGTCAAAGTCGGCGTAGCGCAGGTTGTCACGATAACGTCCCTTAGCGATGGTTTCCGCGTTAAGTGGTGGTACAGGCTGAGTGCATTGAGTGAACCATTCCAGCTTGTCGATATTATAGGGAAAAAAATGCCGACCTATTATCTTGAACATTGGACTACCATTCGTATCCGTGATGACTTTCAACGGGGGGACTTCTGGTATCGCGTCAGCCGGGACGACGAACAGTCCAGGCAGTCCCTTGTTCCATATGTCTTCTGCATCGGGGATAGTGTGGTATTTTCCTACACGCAAGACGGGGGCGAAAAGTCCCTTTTCCTGCTGGGGCAAATCAGATTGCAAAAGGTGCGGGTCGTAGCGAGTAAAGAAAAGGATATCAATGTATATAAGATAGGTCGATGCATCGGTGTTAAAGTAAACCGCGTCATATTCATCATCAAGCGCATCCATGGCCGTCACTGCTTCTCGTATCCCTACATTGAATGAGCGTGAGACGTCGGCGGGATACCGGGTGAAGTAGTATGCAAAGTAGTCAACGGCATTGACTCCCACCCAGGCTAATATCACACTTGTGATAGCAAGTCGAGTCGCGCGCGTTCGCAACAAATTTACCAGAGTGACCATCCCTAGCCCAGAAAGCAGTTGCCATGGTACGACTGCCGGTAATGATCTTAGGGCGTTCGTTTGGGTTAGCAAAGACGGTAAGGTGCTGCTCAAAATCCATATGGCCACGACTGCCAGTGGAAACCGGACTTCACGTTGCTTTATTCCCCAAATGATTCCTACTACAATGAGCAATGCTTGGGGTGGGTATAACTGACCTGTCCCTTTGGGATGGCGGACCTGATCAGTGTCGCCGTGCGTGAACAGGTATTGTGGGGAAAAGCTATTCCAGGCGTTACGCAAAATCTGTTCAATGGATTCACCTGGCGGATGACCACGTTGCAAAACTGCAATTCGGTGATAGCGTGCTTGCATTTCACCGGGATAACGCAATGTGTTGCAAATCATTGGGATGGCTAATAAGGTCCCAACGACAGCCGCGACGAGTACCCAGCGATAATGTTTTACCACTGTGCGTCCAAAAAGTAGGCCTAGTGCAGCAACCATTACGGGTATAGATAGCTTTGTGACAGCGTAAGCGTAAATCCCCAATCCAGAGACAACGGCTGCTCCGATCACCCACCGATGTCGCGCCGAGCGTTGCCAATGCCATAACATTCCTACAATGAGGGTCATAGTTAGAACTGTCGTATTTGATTCATGAGCAATGCGACTAACGGGAACATACCAGGGTGAAATTGCCAAGAACAAGGCTGCTACAAGACTGGGCGCGCGTCCAAACAATTGAGCACCTACTCGATACGCGGCGGCAACCGCCAGGATTCCCCAGAAAGCCGCCGTTAATCGAGCAGTCGTTACCGAGAGTCCAGCCGTTCCAACAATTGGAGCCATTGAGTAGATAAACAGGGGCGATCGATAGTCATTGAATGATCTCATGACTGTGGGGAGTAGCACGCCGTGATGATCTCGTCCAGTGTGCCAAATTGAATAGGCATCATAGCCCTCGCAGGCCTCGTCCAGCAAAAAACCAGGGGGAGACCGTTCCAGCGACACCATTCTTAGCGCGCTACTCAATAACAATATGAGTGTCATCAACGCCAATGCTTGTCTGCGACTGAATGTGATTTCGTTTAGTTTCAATACGCTTCCTCAGATTCCCCCAATTTGGTGAAGCAAGATTTAGCTGATGCTGGTTATTTATTTGCGATTCCCTCATTGACGATAACTCTTCTAATGTACAATTTTAATAGGCAGAAAAAGTGCCTCGTCCTGAGAGTTTTTCATAACTGTCCACTGCGCCATCGTATCTAACCAATAGACGCCTGTTTGGAGTTGGTAGTCACCCTCTGGGGTTTCCTCGGGTGTGGAGAGTCGATGTCGCTGGACTATTATATCACCCGCGTACCACTGGTCAATCGGTATGCCCAATCCATCCCCTACGGCGACGGTCTCGCCCCGATCGTTGACTAGGTGCATCTTCAGCGATGCAGGGCGCGCCGGTCGTGCGAGGACGCGCCAGTAGGTCAACACGTCCACCGTGGCTCCCGCCTGGAGGGTGTCGGGGGCGGCGCACCCCACGAAGGCGAGGGTGTCATCCAACACGACCTCTGACGTCGGGTGGGGTGGGACAATAAGAGCGTTCGGGGAGGACGTGCGCTCCCATTCCCAGATGGCGAAGGCTGGCGCCACGCCCGGCGTCGGCTGCACGTAACTCAAGCGCCAGGCGTCCAGGGGCAATCGTCTCACCCAGTCGGGCCACCACGCCAGGCGCCGGGTGTCGTCAGTCGGCCAGCGCAACCCGTCGATTCCCGGCGTCGCTCGCACGTACCAGCCAGCGGAGGCGCCGCCATCGGGAAAGATCCAACTCTGCCGGCAATCGAAGTAGATCTGCCGCAGCTCGGCGGAGCCAAAGCCCTCGACCAGCGTTTCATCCGCCAGGGGTGTGACGGGCGCGGTGCATTGGGCGACCCACGTTCCTGTGTTCTCCTCCACCCGGTAGAGAAACATCACGTGCCCGATTTTTGCCAGTGGCGGGCGGCGCCGGAACCAGTCGTAGGTCGAGGGCAGCGGCAGGGGTACGCCGTCCAGCGTCGTCGCGCTGATGGCGTAGAGACTGGGCGCCGGGTTGAAGCGCCGAGGGAGCACCGGCGGCGCGCCCTTCATCGGCGCGATGGGTGCGTAGCGCACGCCGTACGCTGCGGGATCTAGAAAGGTGAACTGGGAGAGTTTCACCGCTCCCAGATCGTGCTCGCGTTGGTAATCGGCCAAGGCCTTGAGCGTCTGTCCCCAGTCGGTGTTGGAATCGGCCAGGAACCGGTATCCCTGGTCGGCTCCCCCGGCGATGGAGTTGAAGTAGGCCAGGTAGTGGGGGGCGATGGATAGGGAGGTGATGGGCTGAAGGAGCAACAGGGCAAAAAACGTAAAACGTAAAACGTAACGTGGCCGGCGGGATGTGCGTACCTGCGCGAGCAGGGTGAGACGGGAGACGGATACGTAGAGGAACGGCAGGATGGGCAACAGATGGCGGTAGCCAATGTTGATGGTGCTCGTCAGACTGGAGACGGCGTATACCAGGGGAAAGAGGCCCAGGGCCAGTTCGTCTACGAGGTCGCGCCGATGTCCCTGGAACAGCACGACGACGGTCAACGCGCTGAACAGCAGGGTAGGCAGCGGCGTCTTGAGGGCGAAAGCAACCGGGAAATACTGCCACCAGCCGTGCATGCGGTTTTGGCCCAACAGGAAGGACTCGCGCCCGTAGGCGATCACGTCCCGCAGACGCAACCAGCGCTCGACGTGACTCGCCGCCGGCAGGGGCAGCGCCCCCCCGGCGATCTGGGGCAGCGGGCGTACCTCGAACCGGTACAATCCCCATACCACTATCGCCGCCGCCACGACCATCCCGCCATAGGCGAGCGTCCGGCGCAAGATCGTCGCCCCTGGCCTCTCCTGCTTGACTCCCCGCTGCCAGGCATCCACGAGCGCCAACAGCCCCAGCACCGGCAGGAGCAAGGCCGCCGTCAGCTTGGCCCCCTGGGCCAGCCCAAGCAACAGCGCGGCTACACCCCACCGACGCCAGCGGGTGGGCGCCTTCAGATAGCGGGCAAAGGCCCAGACGGCCCAGAAGATGAAGGCCACTGCTCCCATGTCGGTCGTCGCCAGGCTGCCGTGGGCCAGGATGTTGGGATCGAAGGCCAACAGGCACAGCGTAAACAGCCCCGCCGTCGGGCCAAAGCAGTTGGCCGCCCACCGGTAGACCGTCGCCGCCAGCAGCAGCGTGAGCAGCGCCACCAGTACGCGGGAAGGGACGATGACCCGGTCAATCGGCTGGTAGGCCAGCAGGGTCTCCTGGGCGACCGAGATCAGGTCCCCGGATTCCCAGCCAGCGGCCTGCTCCGGCGGGCGCAGGTCTGGCACGAGGAAAAGGGGCCAGGCGAAGAGCGCCTTGACCAGCGGCACGTGCTCGTCCATCAAGCGCATTTGCCCGGTGCGGAGATATTCGTAACCACTGGTGATGTGAAAGCCCTCGTCAATCGTCATTGAGAGCTGCGTCGCGGCGGCGAGCAACTGGGCAAACATCGCGGTGAGCAACAGGAACGCGAGCAGCGATTGCCAACGCCACGGACTGCGGTGCGGGCCTGACGTGGTCACGGTGACGCTTCCATTTCCCCATGCCCCATTGTTACACGTCCAATCAATAGTCGATTGCCAACTTGATGCTCGTTTTGCCGGATGGGCAGGCGTCGTAAATCGGGCAACGTGTAGGCGCCGGTCTGGAGCCAGTACACACCTGGCGGGGTGTCGGGCGGCGGCGCGATCTCGTGGAACTGCACGATCACGTCGCCCGAGCGCCACTGGTCGACGGGGACGCCCAACCCATCCCCCACCGCGATTGGGGCGCCGGTTTCATCCAGCACGTGGGCCATCAACGAAAGCGCCTGTGTGGGCGCCTGTGTGACGCGCCAGTAGGTCTGAAGCGTCGTCGATGCCGTCGCATCCATCTCGCTGGTGGCCACGTGCCCCAGGAACTCGACGTCGCGGCCCACCATCACCGGGGGCGTCAATCGGACGCCCTGCGTTTCGGCCTGCGCTGGCGGCCAAGCGCTGGGAGCGGCGTAGACGGGGGATGGCTTCAGTTCACTCAACGGCGCCCGTTCAAACCACTCGTAGACCGCAAAGGGCGGGACGGAACCGGTGCGGGTCTGTTCGTAGGCCAAGCGCGCGCGCCGGGCGTGGACCAGGCTCATTTCCAGATCCCCGACGTCTCGGGAGAGCACGTACCAGCCATTCCCCGGGGGGTAGAGCCAGCTCTGCCCGCAGTCGAAATAGGCCAGGCGTAGATCATCTCGCCCCAGGCCCTCTGCCAGTACGTCCGGGGGCAGGGGCGCGACGGGATGGGTGCATTGCGCCGCCCACTCGCCAGGGAGGTGCTCGTCAAGCTCGTAGACGAACATCGCGTGTCCCACCCGCTCCACGGGCGTCCTCTTGCGAAAATAGTCAAACATCTCCGAATCGGCCACCACGACCCCCTGCAACGTGGTGGTGCTGATGGCGTACACGCCCGGCGCCGGGTTGAAACGGCGGGGCAGCACCGGCGGCGCGTCGGGCCAGGGCGGTAAGGGGGTGTAGTCCAGGTCGTAGGCGTGAGGATTGTTGATCGTGTACTGGCTCAGCCCGAATTCGGTTATGTCGTGCTCGTCGACGTAGCGCTTCAGCGCTTTCCAGGTCTGTCCCCAATCCAGGTTCGAGTCGACCAGGTAGCGATATCCGCCGTCTACCCCGCCGGCGAACAGGTTGAAATAGGCCAGGTGCCACGGAAAGAGGATCATCGTGACGAGAACGTAGCCGTACAGAGCGACGCCTAACGCGGCGCGGAGTGCGCGGGTTTGGAAACACCAGACCCAAGGCGCGAGACGTGAGACCCACACGAACAAGAAGGGCAATAGGGGCAATAGGTGCCGGTAGCCGATGTTGATCCCACTGGTCAGACTGACTCCAAAGTAGAGCAGGGGCAACGATAATATGGCAGCTTCACTGCGCCATCCCGCCGATCGGATACGTTGCGCCAACAACCCCAGCGCCGTCAGCAAGATCAGGGCCAGGGTTAGCGGCGGTGTCTTGAGGGCAAAGGCGACCGGGAAGTAATACCACACGCCGTGATGGTAGTTCCGGCCCATCAAAAAAGCGGAGTGGCCCTCACGCATATGCTCCTGGAGCTTGAGCAAGGGCAGGAAATGGCTCGGCGCCGGGATCGGGAAATCCCACCCCGGCACAGCGCCAAGCTCGAAACGATACAATGCCCACAACACGACGAATGCCACGGCGCTGGCCGCCAGCGCCTGTCCCAGGTATGGGCGCAGGGATCGTTGGGGTGGACGGGCTGCCAGGATAAACAGGCCGAAAATCGGCAACAGCATTAAAACCGTCGATTTGACTCCCAGCGCCAAACCTAATACGACGGCCGCAACCAGTCCCCGTCGCCACGACGGGCCGTCTCGCTGCCTGATCCACCGCCAGAAGGTGTACGTGGCCGCGAACGTCGCGCACGCCGCCCCCAGGTCGGTGGCGGCGACGCCTGCGTGGGCCAGGATATTGGGATCGAAAGCGCACAATGCCAGCGCCATGAGCCCGGCCCCCGGGCCAAACGCGTCGGCCGCCCAGCGATAGACCAGCGCAGCCAGCAGTATCCCCACGAGCATCGTCGGCGCCCGGGCGGCAAATACCAGGGGCTCAATCGGCCGGTAGGGCACGACGACGTGCTGGGCCGCGACGATCAGGTCCCCATCGTCCCAACCCGGCACGTCACGCGGATCAGGCAGGGAGGGCCGGGCGAGCAATAAGGGCGCGGCCTGTACCATCTTGAGCAGAGGCGGATGTTCCTCCACCAGGCGGTAATCGCCGGTCACCAGGCAGGCGTAACCACTCGTGATGTGCAGGGGCTCATCAAGCGTGATAGACGTATGGCGCGCGGCCAGGGCGACCTGGGCAAATAGAGCGAGAAGTAATCCGCACGCTACGAGTTGCTGACGTTTTTCCAACAGAACCATCCTTTTCCTATGAATATGCTAGGCAAGTATACTAGGGCGACTTCAGGTGTCAAGTAGCTTAAAACTTGACAAGATAAAATAGCCTGTTAAACTCTAACAAATGAAACGTTCTCTATCCAAATTGAAGCATTATTGGTTCGCTGTTGCTTTACTGTTTCTCCTCTTTGCCCAGTTGGTGACGAGTGCGTCGGTGAAGTCAGCCACCTTTGACGAACCAACATTTGCCAGCTATGGTTATGTGGATTTGACGACTATGGACTGGCGAATGCAAGTATATCATCCGCCATTTGTCCACCTTTTGACTGGATTGACCCTTTGGACATTACCGAATCGCCCAGACCCTCGCGCGTTACCCGCTTGGTCGAATAATCCCGGCCTGATTGAGACCGCCTGGGAAGTCCTCGATGCCTTTGATCGCCCAATAGATGTTTTGATTTTCCCTCAACGGGTGGTCGTGATGGGCCTGACATTGCTTCTGGGAGCAGTGCTGTTCCGTTGGGCTAAAGACTGGCATGGTCGAGCCGGAAGCGTGCTGGCCCTGTTTGTTTACACCTTCTCACCGAACATTTTGGCCCATGGCCGGCTCGTGACCACGGACCTGGCGTTTACGTGTTGCTTCGCCTTGGCCGTTTACACCTTCCAGCGCCTGATGGTACAGCCCTCAATCAAGCGCATGATCATGGCAGGATTGACTCTGGGGCTGGCCCTGGGTTCCAAAATGTCGGCGTTGATGCTCATTCCGCTCTTTGCCCTATTCGTCTTGTTACGAACTTGCCAATTGGGAACAGACCGGCAGAGTAGCTGCGAAACTATTGATGGATGGTCTCACCGGTTGGCGTACAATCTGGGTTGGCTGGTATTGACAGGTGTGATGGCCTTTTTCGTTCTGTGGGCTTTGTATGGATTCGAGACCGGTTCCTGGCATACAAATTGGCCTAAGCTGCCATTAGTATCTTACGTCAAATCATTGCTCAGGATGGAAAGGCGCAGCAGTAGTGGTCATCAAGCCTTTTTGATGGGATATCGTTCAAGCGGCGACTGGGCGCATTATTTCCTGGTTGCACTTTTGTCGAAAACCCCGCTGCCAATCTTGATGGGCGCTTTGTGGGGAACGGCGTGGTCGCTCTGGCGGCGGCGTTGGTGGACAATCCTGGTTGGGATTTTGACTCCCGCTCTTTTCTTTATCGCTGCCCTTGGCTTCTGGTTGAACATCGGCTATCGCCACATTCTGCCCATTTTGCCCTTCCTGGCCCACCTGCTTTCGTCGGGCGGAGACGTCTTGGGCGTAGACGATGGCCTGGGTACCTGGCCTCCTATACTGCTGCCCGGAGACGTCATTGTGCAACGTCACCGCTTCCCTGTCACCTGGACGGGAGGGGTTGACGTATGGCTCCGATCAGGGGGATATTGGCTGGATACGATGGAGCAGTGGTCAGTGGCGGATGTGCCGGGCACGAACACGCTCTTGATACAATTAGAAACCGACTAAAAGGACGTGAAACTTGAGTAGCCTGATTTCTTGTGCTGGGATTTGAAGATCGTGATGAATATCTCATGGTCAAAGGTGGTAAGCGCTATGCGCATACCGCTTTTTGGATTGATGATCCTGTATCTTCTCGTTGGCGTTACCTATGCATACGTTACACCGGCGTTGGAAAAACATGACGAGAACGGGCATTACGGGTACATTCTATATCTACGAGAGCATCGCGCATTACCGCCCCTTAAGTCTCCCAACTTATTGGGATTTTCATTTGAATACAAACAACCCCCTCTGTATTACGCCCTCGCGGCAGCGTTGACCGGTTGGTTGCCCGAAATCGAAAATCCAGACATCCTCCTGGAGGCCAATCCCTATAGAGCATTCTCGGTTCCTGGCCATCGACATGATAACCGGAACGTATTTCTTCACCCGCCACATATGACACCCGTCGTCTTGGGAGCTCGATTGGTCTCTTTGCTTTTTGGTCTGGGCACGATGATCGTCGCATATTTTCTCGCCCGGCAATTGTTTCCCGAGTCATCCCTCGCGCCTGCCGTAACGGCGATTGTCACCGGCTTCCATCCCCAGTTTCTCTACGTGGCGACGGCGGTCAGCAACGACGCCATGGTCGCTTTCCTGGGGGGGCTGATTGTGCTTTCGCTGGTACGTCAATTACAGCAAGGACCCTCGCGTCACCAGGCGCTGCTCTTGGGCGTATTTCTCGGCCTCGCCAGCATCACCAAGGTCAGCGCATTGACATTTTTTCCGTTGACTGGCCTGGCGTTGCTTTTGATCCATCGCGGCTTACGACGCTCTTTCTTTCGCGATGGCATAATTATTGTAATCGTTGCCCTGCTGGTTGGTGGGTGGTGGTACGCACGAAATACGCTGCTTTATCATGATCCCTTATCTATTGGTGCGCATGTCTCCAGCAAACCGTACGACAGGCTGTTCAAGAGCCGCATAGCCTATGATTTGTTCACGATTGAGCATACCTTCTGGGCGAATCCATCCCGCACCTTTGTCAGCCGGATCTGGTTGGATAATCTGCTCATTTGGTGGGGCCGGATAAGCATGGTGCTTTTGCTCGGTGGTTTGTGGATAAAATTTCGAACGAGCGCGATCAAAAAGATACTGGTGGTCTTGCTCAGCTGGCCCGTGATCTTTATCGTGTTGATTTTCACGTATTGGACCCGGCAATACCCATGGGCTTTTGGCCGGTTGCTGTTTCCAACGATAACGCCGATAGCTATGTTATTGGTCCTGGGGTGGTTATACGCACTTCCCCGACGTTGGCGACACTTGCTTTTGCCCATTTGTGTGATGCCCGTTCTAGTCGCCGGTATACTCACACCTTTTGTCAGCATCTATCCGCTTTACCATCCCCGGCATGAGAAAAATGTGGAACAAATTGAACGTCCCGTGAATATGACCTACGTCGAACCCGATACGGGAATCCAGGTCGCTCAATTGATCAGCTATGACATAAACGCTCCTTTTTCCTCTCCGGGGACGTATCTTTCAATCGAATTGTGTTGGAAACCCCTCGCCCAAACGAATAAACGCTATGCGGTCTTCGTACAGGTGTTGGATACCAGCAAACTCAACCGGCAGGATCTCCCCGGAATGTGGGGGTCAAGGCAGACATATCCCGGCTTGGGCAACTTGCCCACGGATCGCTGGATCCTCGGCAAAGCGTTTTGTGATGATGTCTTGGTGTACGTCTCGGAGGAGACCCCGACGCCCCTGGGCGCGACTATTGAAGTGGGCTTTATCGATCCGGAAACCGGTAAGCGCATGCAAGCGGTCAATGCTCAAGGCGAACACGTCTCATTGGCGCTTATCGGCAGCGCGCCGATTTTGGCTGCGGATCAGTTGCCCCAGTTGCCAACGAGCACGCAAAAAGTGACGTATGTCCTGGATCGTGCGATTGGTGTTGAACAAACACAGGTATCAAGGGAGGGGGGGGACTCGGTTGTTCTGACGATCACGTGGCAATCGTTACAACCCGTGCCATATGACGCAACGACCTTTGTCCACCTGAAAGATGCCAAGGGCGACATCCTGGCCCAGGCCGATCGCCAGCCGTTGGACGGTCGCTTTCCCACGTCCTACTGGCTTCCAGGGCAGATCATAACAGACGTATTCAAGTTGCCATTGATACACGAATCCCATAAAGGACCATTGGTTTTGAGCGTTGGGATGTACAAATGGCCCTCATTGGAGCGTCTCCCTATGGTTGATGTGAATGGAAACGCTCAACCCAATCATGCCTTTGATATCCCCCTGGATAGCGCCAAACCCTGACGGTCGCGTTAGCCGATGGACGGCGTTCCCCAGAGACCATCCTTGCCTGAATCCGAGACGATGGTACAATTACACGCCGATAGTCGTTTTTATTGATCGTGTAGAACGTCGTGGGTAGTCTACATGCTGATGCAATCCAATAAACCATACCAGGCGCCACCGCTTAGACAGCAAGTGAAGAGACCTCAATCAAGGTGGTTGGCCTTGGTCCTGCTGCTCGTTCTATTTGCCCAAACAGCGCTGGCCTCCCGTCACTTATCCCTCACCTATGATGAACCGCTATACATAGCCATCGGTTATGCCGATCTGACGACCAGGGACGTGCGTTGGCATGGCGTGATCGGCCATCCGCCGTTGGTCAATCTGCTGACCGCATGGCCACTCCTGTTGGACCCCAATCAGCCCGATGCAAGACAAATCCCCAGTTGGGGCTCAGTGGATTCGTTGGGATTCAGCCGCGCCATGGTCAAGCAGTTAGGCCCTTTGGAACGTACGACCTTTGTCACTCGGATACCCGTGATGTGGCTATCTCTTCTATTGGCCGCTTTCGTCTATCGCTGGGCGCAGCAGGCCTGGGGCGGCAAAGCCGGTCTATTGGCTCTCGGCCTTTTCGTCTTCGATCCCCACATCGTCGCCCACGGCCAACTCAATACGACCGACATAGGCGTGACGGCGTTTGGCTTCATCACGAGTTATGCACTGGCTCGTTACCTCCGCCGTCCCCGTTGGGGTACCTATCTGGGGGTGGGAGTCGGTATGGGCGCCGCCTTGGCTAGCAAAGCCTCCGGCCCCTTCTGGCCGGGCGTGGTCGTTCTGATCGTAGCGCTCGTCTGGGCGCTGGAGAAACGAACGAGCCGACTCCGACAGACGGGGATCTGGGGGCTAAGACTGGCGGGGTGGATGCTGCTCGCGCTCTTGGTCCTCTGGGGCGCCTATCTCTTCGAACTGCGTCCGCTGGCTCACGGGGGATGGCCCGTTCCAGCCGCCTCGCACTGGGCAGGGCTGGCCTATATTCGGGACTATATGGCCGAAGGACAGAAGACGTTCCTATCTGGGCGGCTGATTACGGGTGGGCATTGGGGATATTTCCCACTGGCCCTGTTGATTAAAACGCCCATCTCCACCCTCATCGGGATGCTCATAGCGGCGGCCTGCTTTCTCAGGCGAGGGCCGAAACATCCGTGGCGCGTACTTCCCCTGGTGGTAATTCCCGGGGCCTATTTAATCGTCGCCATGGGCATGGCGCTCAATATCGGCCATCGACACATGCTGACGATTTATCCTTTTTGCTTCGTCTTCGTCGCACAACTTTTTGGAGATGGGGGCATGATTGACCGACGAAGCCCTGGATGGCAATGGATATTGTCCGGACTGCTGATGGGATACTATGTTATTGGGACAGTGAGGATCTTCCCGCACTATCTGACCTATTTCAACGAGATCGCCGGAGGGCCAGACGGCGGCTACCGCTACCTGGCCGATTCCAGCGTCGATTGGGGACAGGGACTTAAAATTCTGGAACGCTATCTCGACGAACAGGACATTCCCCAGGTGCGTCTGGCCGCTTTTTCGTCCATGGAACCTGCGCTTTACGATCTATCCTACCAACCATTGCCGCCGACGATAGGCGCGCCGATCACGTTGACCGCCCGTTTCAATCCCCAACCCGGGGTGTATGCTATCAGCCCCGTCCCCCTGCAGGGGATATGGGTGCTCGACCCGGACACCTACGACTGGTTCCGCCATCGCCAGCCTAGAGATCGCGTCGGGCACAATTTCTTCATCTACGACGTAAAAGAAAGAATAGACGCCAGCTGGGTGGCCCAGTGCGCGGCTCCTCAACCATCGCTTACCCCGGTCCAGGTCACCGAAGGGTTTGGACGTCACGACCTGCGATTGGCACCTTTCAACTGTGAGACCAGTTGGCTCTACCCGGCCGGCGCCACCGGTTGGACTGTGTTACCTGGAGACCAACCACTCACAGATTGGGCATCGAAACGATTGGCCCAGATACCGCTATCCTTTCGCCAGCGCGAATTTTGGAGCCACCCGGCCTTGGCGATCTACGAGCAGCGGGAGAGTCCGGCGGGCGCTATCCCACCCCATACCGACGTGCACATCGCGCCGTCCGAGTGGCCATTAGATCGAGCGGCAACGGAAGGGACTGTGATCTCAGCGCCGGTCAGCATGGCGGGACCTTTGACTTTCTTGGGATACAACGTGCAAGCCAAAACCGACGCCATCGAATTGCACACTTACTGGCGGGTGGATGACTCCCCTGCTCGTCCTCTCTCCCTGATGGCTCATCTTCTGGACACGACAGGACGAGCGGTGGCGGTGGAAGATGGTCTGGGCGTGCCCATCGAAGTCTGGCGCCCGGGCGACGTTATCGTGCAACGCCATCGCATCGCCGCCCAGGATCTTCCGCCCGGTGTCTACTGGTTGCAAACGGGCGCTTACTGGCTGGATACCATGGCGCGCTGGCCTGTGACCATTGATGGACAAACGAGCGGCGACCGGATTTTGCTGGCCGAAATATCGCGCTGAGAGAATTATCTTTATGAACAAAATCACGACCCAACGACTCGATATACGGATTGCACTGGCTATATTTTGCCTTTTGACCTGTCTATACTTGCTCACAAGCAGCGCGTGCATTCAGACCACAGATGGCGAAACAGCCTACCAAACGACAGAAGCGCTAGCCGAGCGAGGCACGTTTACGTTGTTAGATCCAGAAGTCATTGGAGACGCCCTTCGATCTGCACGGCATACCAGCGCTGGCATTTACGCCATCACAGGCCCCTTACAATCATTATTGGCCATTCCGTTCTACCTCATAGGCAAGTGGACGGCTAAAGGGTTCCCACCGCCATTTTCCAGCTATTTTACCCGCTTCTTCGTCGTTTTGATCAATTGCCCCATCCATGCCGCGACGACCGCCTTGGTCTACCTGATGGGCAGAGACCTCGGATATCGTCGCCGAACGGCCTTGTTTATCACCCTGACGTATGGCTTTGCGACGCTGGCCTGGCCTTACTCGCGAACTTTTTTCGCCGACACACCGCTCACTTTCTGGCTGGTGCTGGCCGCGTGGGCGATCCATCGTTACGTTCTGACCGATCGATGGCCATGGATGGCCTTATCCGGCAGCGCCCTGGCGTTGGGGATTGCCAACAAATACGTCATGGCCTTTTCCCTCCCCGCTTTTGCGTTGTATCTGCTATTGGTCTATTTAAGGGAAAAGGATCCACCCGTCCGCCGGCGCTGGACTACCTACACGCTACTGGCTGGCGGGTTATCCTTCGGGCTCATTATACTGGCCTTGGCCCTGTTTAACGCCTCCCGTTTTAGCCATCCCCTGGAGACTGGTTACACTGGCGGAGATCCCCTGGCTTCGGCCGTTGCGAGAACTACACGCGCCAATCCCTTGACCACCTTATACGGATTCTTCCTTAGTTCAGGTAAAGGCTTTTTCTTCTTCTCGCCGCCGGCTCTATTATCTCTCTGGGGCATTGCGGCATTGGCGCGCCGTCGATTTAACGAGAGCGCATTGCTCCTGGCAATCGCCATACTGTATCCCCTCGTCTACAGTTTGACCAAGGCCAAGTGGTACGGCGGCGCTAACTGGGGACCGAGACACATCCTTTGTATCACGCCTTTCCTGATCCTGTTCCTGGGCGCATTCCTCGAGCGGCGGGATATTCCCCGTTGGTGTCGTGTGAGTAGCGCGACCGCGCTATTCATCCTGGGGTTTTTGATCCAGATGTCGGTGATTTTCGTCAACTATAGCACCTACCTGTTCAGTGACACCCCCTTCATGGACCAGATATTCAGGCCGTCCGCTTCTCCCCTGGCGGCCCAATGGCGCCTGTGGCCCTGGCAGACCCGGGCCTGGCGGGCGTACGATCACGACTTGCGGGCGTCCGGCGCCGAATTCTACCTGCTAGACGATGGCTTTTACGACGTCGAGGTTCCCGAAATGGCCCCCTTTGGCCGTTGGATGGGGCGACGGGGATCGTTGTGCATCTACGCCCAGCCCGAGCAGGCGCTGACCATCCACATCGCCTATTCCCGCCCCCGGCAGGCTGATGCAACCGAAGACTGGTCGGGATTGCACGCGACCTACGACCGTGTGGCCGTGGACGGCGAGCGGCAGCCCGTCACAGAAAACGAACGCGAGACTCAGTGGATCGAGACGTTCACCATCCCCGCCGAAGACGTGCACATCCTGCCCGGCGCCTTCGAGATCACCGCGACGACCTGGCTACCCCAGGAGACCGCCGATCCCCGAGCGTTGAGCGTCTTCGTCTCCAACGTTGAGATTCTGAAGGACGGCGGTCCGTTATCCTTCAACGACGCCCACCTGCCCCGGCCCCTGCCCGTGACCACGGCCTATCGTTGGAGTTGGGACGCCATGTTCTGGTTCTACAACCCGGCGAACGCCCAGCCGTTTGACATCTGGGCCTGGTACGTCTGGACCTGTGGCGTCACTTTGCAAAAAGCTCGCACGTTCATTGCCGTGTTTACTTTGATCACAGGAAGCGGCCTCCTTGCCAGTGCGTTCTGGCTGCTCTCATTGCTCAAACGGAGGCTATAGGTGAGAGACCGTTTGCTGGCATTTCTGAAGGGACCGCCTACGCTCGTGTTGATCGGATTCCTTGTGCTGGCCATGATCTATGGCATCGTGGTACCCCCGTTCGAAAACCTGGACGAAATCGAACATTTCGAGGTCGTGCGATACATCGCGGATACGGGGCGCTTGCCGGTTCATGGGACAGCGGAGGCTGAGAACTACCACTACCGCCAGGAGGCGTCCCAGCCGCCCCTGTACCACGCGCTCTCCGCCGCCCTGGTGCAGGTGCTGCGCCTCGAGACCGACGATTCAGCCGCCGCGTGGCCCTTGAATCCCTGGGTTGCCTGCGGGCCTGGTGCAGCCAGCTTGTACGATAACCGGGCCGTCCTCTATCACGATCCCCATCAAGAGTCGTTCCCGTGGCGCGGCGCGCTGCTGACGCTCCACGCACTGCGGCTCTGCTCCACGCTGCTCCAGGCGATCACGGTACTGGGCACCTACGTGCTGGCCAGGTTGGTCTTCCCCCGTCGTCGTCACGTGGGCCTGGCGGCGATGGCCATCGTCGCCTTTAACCCCCAGTTTCTCCTCGTCGCCAGTGGCGTCAACAATGACAACCTGCTCACGCCCCTGGTCACGCTCAGCCTATGCCTCATACTGCGCACGTGGCAAGATGGCCTTTCAACGGGGCGTACTGTCGGCCTTGGCGTACTCATCGGCCTGGCCGGGTTGTCCAAACTGAGCGGATGGTTTCTCCTGCCCCTGTTTTTCATCGTTGCTATTGTGCGGCCCGACCGCTCCTCGGCCTCATCCCGTCCCGCGTGGTTGACGATCGACCATTGGAAACCGGCTTTCACTCATGGGATCTTGGTTGTCTCGATCGCCTTGGCGCTCAGTGGATGGTGGTTTTGGCGCAACTGGCGGCTTTACGGTGATCCGACCGCTTTACAGCCGATGCTGGTATGGGTCGGCGCCCGCGATGGATCGCTTTGCCAATCGTTCCTGGAGTTGGGCACGATGTTCCGCTCCTTCTGGGGACAGATCCCTTGCGCGTTCTATCCCCCGGGCTTTTATGCCTTCTATGCCATTCTGACGCTGATCGCTTTCAGCGGCCTGATCGTGGGGTGGCGTCGGCTAAGGCCTACAATGCGTGGGGCGGTGCTCATTCTAGCTACATGGTTTCTGCTGATTTTAGGGAGCTGGACACGCTGGAACGCGATGACCGCAGCCCCCGGTGGTCGCTTGCTCTTCCCCGCCCTGCCCGCCGTCGGATTACTGATGGCCCTGGGAATTGATAGCCTGATGCGAAAGTTCGCTGCCTGGCGGGCCTATCTCACCATCGCACTCCTGGCATTTTTCGCTACTTGGACGGGGCTCAGGATTCTGCCCGGGTTCTTCGCTCCCCCCGCTCGCTACGACCGGACTCGAGCCGTTCGACCGACGCAGGCGTTCGAAGCCTCTATCGCAGAGAAGATCGCGCTACTGGGCTACGACGTTTCGGTTACGAGCAAGGACGAATCGCTCGACCTGACCCTCTATTGGCAAGCCCTGGCGCCGATGGTCGAGGATTACGTGTTAACCGTCCAACTCGTCTCTGCCCGCCCAGGTGACAATGTATTACGCCTGAATTACAACGCCTGGCCCGGCCACGGCACCTATCCGACCTCCGCCTGGCGACCGGGAGAGGTCATCGTCGATACCTATGACCTGTGTCTACCGGAGGCCGATTTCTACACCCAGGCCTGGGAGCTCCACGTCGCGTTTTACGAAGGGACGAGCGGAGAACGGCTGTCAATAGACTCGGGAGAGAAGGGGGGAGCACCTACAGATCACGTCGTCTTGACGCGCCTGAGGATACCGGGGGATCTTCCAATCTGTCCGGCGGATGACGTGTTACAGGCGCGGGCGACGTTCGGAGAGGCAGTCGCCCTGACCCACGCGAGCATCGCGTCCGCAGCGGAGAGCACAGCCGTACACCTGTGTTGGGAAGTTTTGCAACCGCTTTCCGCCGATTACACCGTCTTCGTCCATCTTGAGGATACACCGGGAACGCAGATTGCCACCGGCGACGGTCCACCCATGGGAGGTTCTTTCCCTACGTCGATGTGGCAGCCGGGAGATGTCATTCGGGACACCCATATACTGCCGGTGGCGCTTCCCTCTCAAGGCGGGCGTATCACTGTTGGATTGTACAACCCAAACGACGGCTCACGTCTACCGGCGTCCATCGTTGAGCATCCCATACCCGACGCGGCGGTACAGATTTGGCCGACGACGCCTTAACGATCAATCCCCAAGGCGCAATCCATACTCGCGGGCTTTCGCAGCGAATCCGCCAGCCGCGAGCCACTACGTATAGGAGGATCTGGCGTCTTAGTAGCACATATAGTGGTTCGATATGAGGCATCATATTTGAAGTTGGGTTGCAACCTACAGGCTCTACAGATCACCCCCTATATCTAGGATTGATCTTTACGGAGTCACTATATCCAGGTTTTTAAGTCACCGCTGCGAAATCTCAGAGAACCCTAACTTTGAAATTTAGAGTTTTCCACTTGAGAATTCGGAAGCCTTCAACCGAGTATCTTAGCGGCAAAACCGATTTTACCATAGCGTCAAAATCCGCTGCGCAATGCTCTTTTTGAGACTTCCGAATTCTAATGACGATTTACTGGAAAACTTCAGTTGAAATAGAGGTTATTGAAGTGACATGAAACAACGATCGTTTTATGGGATAACTGCTTTTTTGTTGTGCATCATCATTCTACTTGAAGGGCAAAAGATGGTGCAAGGAAAAGAGATGGTACAAGGAATGGACGAAGCGCCTTTTAAAGACAAAAGTCTCTATGCCGAAAGACAAGCCCAGAAAAACCTGCTAATCAACGGGAGTATGGAGGATGGATTTTATTGGTTGCCTCCGAACCATTTCATCGCCAATCACTGGGAACGTTGGTGGAGAGGCAATTTAATGCACGAATATGACGATGGCCAAAAATATCATGTCCGAGACGGCGAACACTCTCAAAGGCATCATGGATGGGGCCCGCCTACCACTGGTATTTTCCAAAAGGTGCACGTGACCCCTTGCATTCACTACCAATTCAGCATGTATGGGCTCAATAACTCTGGAAGTGAGACTGCCAACCATCATGCTCGCATCGGCATAGACCCCTTCGGCCATGATTTGGGGATCTATATGTCCAATCTGCCAGCCGAGATCGTTTGGTCGCCGGATCAGAGTTTTAGGCGTAGATGGGGTCAGCATATGGTGCAAACTGAAGCTCGTCAAAATATCATCACTGTCATGACTCACATTTCCCCAGATAATCTGGATGACTACAACGACAGCTACTGGGACGCTGGAAGGCTGATCGCGCTGCCCTTCCCCAACGACCGTCTGCCCGCCCCCAACTCGTGGCAAGCATCCGATCTTATCACTAACGTCACCTCAACCCAATCTCTCGACACCTTGACCATCGAATGGACGACGGCGGAACCGGCTCTCTC
>DAOTUC010000370.1:0-19751 GCA_034437315.1 Anaerolineae bacterium | reverse complement strand
AGTTTCATTTTCCAGTTGAGTCAACCAGCTGTTAAGGTCTGATGGAGATACTTGATCCTCGCTGCCGTTCAGGTAGAAGACACCGTCCCCGCCGTGACCCACCATGTAGAGCGTAAACGGAGTGTTGGGTGCGGTGAGCTTGCTTTTGGCCCACCAGGTAATAGCGTTTTGTAAGCCTATATAGGTAGGATTGGGGTCATTTACATCGGGATTGGATGCATCGGTCGATAGGTAAAAGATCTGCTCGTCGTCGTAACCGTGATTTTTGAACGTTTGGTAAGCGGCGTCGGCGGCGTGGTAGATGTTCGATTGGAGCGGGTCGTCGTCTTCTAGCTTGCCGGCGACCAGGACGACCGCGCCGGGCGCCGCCTGTTGCGGCAGGGTGCGGACGGAGAGATCGTAGGCCATATCGTCCCCGCTGGTGGATGGATCCTGATGCAAGAAAAGATAGAAATTACCGTCCCTGGTCGCCGTGAAGGGTAGGCGCGCGTCGGGCGTATAGGTGTAGGTCCGTGATGCCAAAGGGTTTCCAGAAGCGCAGGAATCGTACACGTACAGCGAGACGTCAGCGTCGGAACCGGGCGGCGTCAGCGCCTCGATGAGGTAGGCGGTGTCAGCGCTGGCATCGAAGGAGACCCAATCGACGTCATTGGCATTGTGGAAGGTATGCGCCTGGGGAGGGGCGTCGATCACAATCTCATTTGCCTGGCTACACTCGTCGTCCGGCTCGTATTCGTCGCCGATGATCTCGATGGCGTACGTCGCCTGGACGGTGTTGGCGACGTTGCTGGCGTTGACCTGGATCGTCTTGTGGCCGGGTGTATCCCACGAAAAGGTGATCGAGTCCTCCAAGGTCTCCCGCTGATTCGTCTGCTTCGTCTGCCCGGTCGCCGTCCATTCAAAGTCGATTGGCGTGGTCGCATCGGACGGTGTCGCTTGAGCGGTGAAGGTGTAATCCTGCCCGATGTAGCCGGTATGCTGAGGATCCTCATCGCCGGTGATGGATACGCCGGTCAATGGCGTGGCGATGCTGAAATCATACTCCCGTGAGACGACCGCCTTGCACGTCCCGCCAATGTGACCGTATGATACGAGCACGTATTCGTAGGTGATCCCGACTTGTAGTCCGGTCAAGTTGACCTGGTGGGACGTCCCCCAGGGCTGGATACCGGAATACTGCCACGCGCCGCCCCCCTCCTCGCGGTAGAGAAGCTGCCCGTAGGTATTGGTGCTACCCGTGTTCCAGGAGATAGCGGCGGTGTTCGTCTCCTCGTCGACCTGACGGTCGTGGCCCTGGATAACGCTGCTCTCATCTGGCAGAGGCTGGCTGGCGTCGATCAGGTTTTCGGTGCGGTCCACCTGTTCAAACGACCCGGCGTCCCAGATCATGTCGTGACCGGTGCGGGCGTTCATATGCGCGTACATAAAGACGGTGATTTTGCTCGCCTGGGCCTCGGCCGTCACCGAGTTCAGGCACCACGTGTTGAGACAAGCGTTGGTGAGGGCGTCCCCCCACACGATCTGATTGAAGTCGGCGTTATCGATCGCTTTATTGCTGGGCGCGTATCCCGTGGGGTGGACGCCGACGCGCATGCCGTACAACACGTCGTGATCCTCGACCGGCATCGCCTGACCGTACATCCGGAAACGATAGTTCAAACACGGCGTGACACCGTCGATGACCTGGTAAAGGCCCGCTTGCAGCCCCTCGGCCCCATTCCAATAAGCGTGCCCGCGGACGGCCTCCTTGCCATCGACTTTCTTGGTGGTGACGCGGGTGTAAAGGGGAATTGTGCCGTCCTTGTACCAGATCGTCCAGTGGCTGGGGACAAAGGACGCGTCGGCCCCGGGCACGTAACCATCCCAATACCAGTTACCATTATCGAAACCCGGGTTGTCCAAGGTAGCCGCAAGCATCTTCATCTGCTTGCCCGTCGGGTCGGGCGGGTCCAGGTTCGGCTCGGCGTGGGCGGGTGAAAGCGGGATGAACGAAAAGATCATCGCCGCGATTAAGACAATCAGTGTTACATACTGAAACCGAGATTTCATGTTAATTGCTCCTTTTCTGGTCACAAACTTAGAGCAGGCCTACGCCTGCTCCTGATTTGTAGGGAGTATAAGCGAAAAGAAAACAGGTGTCAAGACAAAGCGCCTTGCCCGAAACCAGGACAATGGTACAATTACCGAGTATCTTTCGGGTGTGTTTCATTTCATTTGAGGCAAGGCTCGTAGTAGGCGATTTATCGCCGTCCTAGCGCGCGCACTACAAACAACGCTCAAAGCATTTGAAACACACCCGTATCTTTCAGTCGAAGGGGAAACCCCTGGATGTTACACGGCGATAAATGATGGCGATGCAATCTCAATCTCCCGCCTGGTCGAAATACTTGGCCCTGGCGCTCCTGTGTTTGATCTTTGGTCAGGCTGCGGGCAGCGCCGCCCGCACGTCGATCACCATTGATGAGGGTCTCCACATGACCAGCGGCTACACGATCTGGCGCACCGGCGACTTCCGCCTGGTGGAGGAGCACCCGCCGCTGGTCAAGCTGCTGGAGGCGCTGCCGCTCCTGCTCGTCCCCGACCTGAGAGACCCCGCGACGCTCACCGGGTGGGAATCCGACGTCGCCGTCACCGATAGCGTGCGCCTGGTGCGGGCGACCCAGGAACTGATCTACCCTTACGAACCGATCGACCGCCTGGTGTTCGCCGCGCGGACACCGACGGCGCTTCTGGCGGTGTTGTTGGGCGCGCTCGTTTTTCGATGGGCCACGGACCTGGGGGGATGGGCGGGCGGTCTGCTGGCGCTGTGCCTGCTGGCCTTCGACCCCAACATCCTGGCCCACGCCGCCGTCGCTGGCACCGACCTGGGCGCCGCCTGTTTCATCACCCTGGCGCTCTTTGCTTTGACCCGCTTCCTCCGCCGCCCCACGCTGTCCCGCTTGATCGTCGCCGGCGTCACGCTAGGATGGGCGCAGGGGGCGAAACTATCCGCCCTGATCCTGTTGCCTGTCGTGATTGGGCTGGGTGTGTTGGCGCTTCCCCCGCGCAAGTGGGGAAGACTCCTGTCGCTTCTCCTGATCGCCGGATTGACGCTCTGGGCGATCTATGGGTTTGAGGTGGGCGCAATCCCCGGCGCCCCTTTTCCGGTTCCGGCCGCCAGCCACGTTATCCCCTGGCAACGGTTGCGCCAGCATATGGCAGACGGTCACGCGGCGTTCCTGATGGGGGAGAACAGCGCCCATGGTTGGCGGCACTACTTCCCGCTCGCTTTTGCGCTCAAAACTCCCCTGCCCACGCTGATCCTGTTGGCGGCGACGGTAGCGCTCGGTCTGTGCAAGATAGCGAGCGAGCGCTTGTGGCACGGGCGCATATGGGCCGATTGGCGCGCTTACGTCATCCAATGGGGCGCGTTGATCGTGTTCCCCGGGGTGTACGCCATTTCATCTCTCTTCAGCAATCTCAACATCGGTTACCGCCACTTGCTGCCGATTCTACCCCTCCTGTTCGTCGGAGTCGGAAGCCTGGCCGAATACGTCGTCAGGCATAAGGAACGTCTGTCGTTTCACGCTTTGCGTTTTGTATTTTTCGGCCTCCTCGCCTGGCTGGCGCTCGGCACACTGCGCCTTTTTCCCCACTACCTGGCCTATTTCAACGAATTGGCCGGCGGCCCGGACAACGGTTATCGCTACCTGGCCGATTCGAACACCGATTGGGGGCAAGCGTACAAAGACCTGGCCCGCTTCCAACGGGAGCGCGGGATCGGCCCGGTCCGCCTCTCCGCCTTCATCTTCTACGACCCGGCGATCTACGGCGTCGGGTACGAGCCGCTGACGCCGATGCGGGGCGATACGCCGGCCGTCTTCCCCTCTCGCTTCGACCCGCCGCCCGGCGATTACGTCATCAGCGCCACCACGTTGGACGGTATCCCGCTGGTCGACCCGGAGATGTACGACTGGTTCCGTAAACGGGAACCGGACGCCAAGATCGGGCGCGTCCTGTTCTACTATCACGTGACCGAGCCAAATTCGCCGCCCACGTGGGCGGCCCAATGCACGAGTCCCACGACGCCGCTCACCCCAGAGGAAATCGCCGAAGGGTTCGGGCGGGACGACCTGCGCATCGTCTCCTTCGACTGCGCCCACAGTTGGATCTACCCGCACGGGGGACAGTCGGCGGGGTGGTACGTGCTGTTTCGCGGCCGGGAGACGGAGATCCCCTTTATCCAGGCGCACAGCGCTCCCGCTCGATTGGCCTACGAACAGCAGACGACGCGCGGCGCACCTTCCTTTTCCATCCACGAATGGCGACCCGATGACGCGGGCGAGGTGATGCAGCACTTGCAAGCCGATGCGATCATAGCAGCGCCGGCCGGTCAGTCTCCTCAAACGGCGAGCGAAAGTGGGATGGCGCTCTCCCCGCCGGTCGCTTTCTCCGATACGCTCGACTTCCTGGGATACCGAGTCCATGCGCCGCGCGTCGAGGCGGGAGAGACGTGGGAGGTCTGGACCTATTGGTCGGTAAACGAAGCGCCCGCTTCACCCATCTCGTTGATGGCCCACCTGCTCGGCGCGGAGGGCGGGGTTCTGTCGGTGGGGGATGGCCTGGGGACGCCGGTCGAGCACTGGCGCGCGGAAGACGTCGTCGTCCAGCGCCACCTGTTGGACGTCCCGCCCGATGCAGCGCCCGGCGTGTACTGGCTCCAGTCTGGCGTCTACACGTTGGCCGATCTCAAGCGGTTGCCCATCCTGGCGAACGGAGATCCCATCGCCGACCGGCTGATCGTGACAGCGGTAGAGGTCGTCAATCCGTGAAACACGTCCCTCGACTTGTGCGCGCGCCGCTTTTCTGGTTGCTCGTCGTCTACCTTTTGACCGGCCTCGTCTACGCCCTCGTCACACCCGTGTTTGAAAAGCCGGACGAGGATGGACATTACGGCTACATCCGCTACCTGCGAGCGCATCGCGCCCTGCCGCCACTCTCCTTCTCGGAGGGTTTCCAATCCGAGTACAAGCAGCCGCCCTTGTATTACCTCGTCGCCTCAATCCTCACCGCCTGGCTGCCCGACGACGCCAACGCCGCGCGCCTGCTGGATACCAACCCCTACGTGGACTTCTCGGTCCCGGGCTACCGGGAGGACAACCGCAACGTCTTCCTCCATCCCCCGCATATGACGCCGCTGGTTCTGGGGGGGCGTTTGACCTCCCTCCTCTTTGGTCTGGGAACCGTGATCGCCGCCTATTGGCTGGCCTCCGAAGTCTTCCCCGAGCAATCCCTCGCCCCTCTCGCGACCGCCGCCGTCGTTGGATTTCAACCCAAGTTCCTCTATATCGCGACGGCGATCAACAACGATGCGGCGGCCGCCTTCCTGGGCGCGTCGCTCGTCGCCGTCCTGATCCGCCGGCTGAAGCGCGGGGATTTCCGGCGCTTCGCCCCGCTGGCGGGCGCGCTCATCGGGATCGCTGCGCTCACCAAGGTGAGTGCTTTGGTCTTCTTGCCCTTGACAGGATTGGCGTTGCTGCTCATCCACCGGAAGCTGTCCCGCGCCTTTTTCCGCGACGCTGTCGTCATCGCGACCGTCGCGCTGCTCATCGGCGGGTGGTGGTACGCGCGGAATGGACTGCTCTACGGTGATCCACTGTCCACCAACGTGCACGCTCTCACCGCGGCCGAAGCCCAGCCCCTTGCCGAACGGTTCTGGCGCGACCTGTCCAGCATTGAGCGCACGTTCTGGGCCAATCTGGCGCGTACTTTCGTCAGCCCCACTCGACTGGACCAAGCCCTCATCTGGTGGGGGCGAATCAGTCTCGCATTGCTCCTTTTGCGTTTCACGCTTTCTGCATTCCGCTTTGTGTCCACCATTCCATTTCTGACGTTTGACACCCTTCTTCTACTCCTGAGTTGGCCTGGCGCCTTCCTGTTTCTGCTGATCGTGTACTGGGCCCAAGAGGGGGCGTGGGCCTACGGGCGGCTGATGTTCCCGGCGCTCGCCCCCTTGAGTGTGCTGTTCGTCCTGGGCTGGCTGCTGGCGTTCCCCGCTCGTTTGCGTCGGATTGCCCTCTCAGTGGGCGTGGGCACGCTCGTCGTCACCGGCATCCTGACGCCGTGGGTGAGCCTGCGATCCCTATACCGACCCTGGCGCACGTGGCAGGCCCAGCGCCCGATCGCATATCCCACAGACATCGTTTACGTCGATCCAGAGACAAGCGCGCCGGTCGCCCGACTCCTGGGATACGACCTACCGGCGGCTTACATCCACCCCGGCGATTATCTGCCCATCGAACTGTGCTGGGAACCGCTCTCCCAGACCGATGCAACCCACACGCTTCTGGTGCAGATCCTGGATCCCAGCCAGACGGAGGCCCATGGCGCTCCTGGCGTCTGGGGGCGGCGGCGCACGTATCCTGGATTGGGCAATCTTCCCACCGACCGCTGGGCAGTGGGCCGCGCCTTCTGCGATCGGGTGTTGGTATTCGTCTCTCCCGCGACCCCCACGCCGCTTGGCGCGTCAATCGAGATCGTGTTCATCGAAGCAGAGACAGGTCGCCGTTTGCGAGCCATCCGTTCGGGAGGCGACGCGCTCGACATCGCTGCCGTCCGCGGTGTGCCGGTGCTATCACCCGCTGAAGCGACGCTGGACGAGCGCCTGCCGCGCTACGTGTTTGACGGCGTGATTGGACTCAACCGGGCGCAGATTACAAACATCTCCCACGATGCGCTCACACTCACCCTCGTCTGGCGATCGCTGGCCCCCGCGCCTTACGATGCGACGATCTTCGCGCACCTGAGAGGAGCGGACGGTGAGATGTTGGCCCAGGCGGACCGGCAGCCGCTGGACGGCCGCTTCCCCTCCTCATATTGGCTGCCCGGTCAGGTCGTCACCGACACACTCACGTTATCCCCGGCACAGGCCGTGGACATAGACGACGCTTACGTCTTGCATTTCGGGATGTACACCTGGCCCTCCCTGGAACGGCTCCCGGTGATGGACGCGACCGGGCATGTCCAGCGGGACCATATGATTGAGGTCAATCTGCCCCGGTCGCTCTCTGAAGAGGAGGTCATCATCCCATGAATGCTATGACTGGAAAGGATGCCAGCCGCCACGATGCGTGGATCATCCTCACGGCGACGCTTCTGCTGGGGCTGCTCTTCGTCCAGGCGATGACCGCTATCCCGCGCCTCTCTATCACCTTTGACGAGGACGTTCACATCTCCACCGGTTACGCCATCCTCCGCACCGGCGATCTGCGCCTGGTCGAGGACCACCCGCCGCTGCTGGAGATGTGGATGAGCTGGCCTCTGCTTCTCTCGTCACAGGTTCCTGAGCCAGAGGATGTGCCGACGTGGGGGCTGGGCGATCGGCGGCTCTTCGTACGCAACGAGACCTGGGGCGCTTTGCCCATCGATGGCTGGGTGATCCCCCCCCGTATCCCAAATATCTGGCTCGCCTTGTTGCTGGGTGCCTTCCTCTTTCGCTGGAGTTCCGACTGGTTTGGCCGCCGGGCGGGCTTGCTCGCGCTGGCGCTTTTCGCCTTCTCGCCCAACATCCTGGCCCATTCGGCGCTGGCGAACCTGGATTTGGGCGTGAGCGCGCTGATGTTTATCACGATGTACGGCGTTCAGCGCATCCTCAGACGCTCCACTTGGCCGGTTCTGGTGTTGACTGGCCTGTCGCTCGGCCTGGCGATGGCGGCTAAAATCTCCGCCGTCATCTTGCTGCCTATCAGCGTTGGTCTGATGATCCTCTGGGGCCTCATCCATCGACGAAAAATAAGCCAGCGGATGTGCTTTATTCGCTTGATCGTCAACCTGGGGATTTATCTGGGCGTCGCCTTTCTCACGTTGTGGGCCGTTCATCTGTTCCAAGTCGCGCCGCTGCCCGACTCCTCAATCCCGCTCCCCGCCCCCACGTATTGGAACGCCCTCATTCGGGTGGCCCGGCACGTCTCCGGTGGGGATTTGACCTATCTGCTGGGAGAGACCTACCGGGGCGGGCGCTGGTATTACTTTCCGGTCGTATTCGTCCTCAAAACGCCCATACCCACCTTGCTCCTCCTGGGCGCGGCGCTGTGGGTCGCGTGGCGACGTCCCAGGCAATGGAAGCGCGAGATCGTGCTGGCGAGCGTGCCGGTCAGCTATCTCATCATCAGCCTCTCCGGCTCGATCAATTTGGGCTACCGCCACATTCTGCCCATCCATCCTTTCCTCTATCTCTTCGTCGCCCGGCTGGCCGCGCCGTTTCCACGCCTCAGGCCCGATGTTTCACGCCTCACCTCTCAAATTTCACGGTTTGCGCTTTACGCCCTACTTCTCTGGCAAGTGGTCGGGACGTTGCTCGTCTGGCCCTTCCATCTGACCTATTTTAACGAGATCGTCGGTGGGCCGCGCAACGGCTACCGCTACCTGGCTGATTCCAACGTCGATTGGGGGCAGGGATTGAAGGCGCTGCGGGATTACCTGGACGAGCGCGCCTGGCCCGACGTGAAATTGAGCAGCTTTACCTTCTTCATCCGGCCCGAGTTATACGGCGTGGAGGCCGCCCCGCTGCCCCCGCTCCCGGAGGCGCCCGCCGTGCTCCCTAACCGTTTCAATCCGGATCCGGGAATTTACGTCATCAGCGCGTCCACCCTGCGGGGCATTCAGTTGACCGACGCGGAGATGTACAACTGGTTCTGGCATCGCGAGCCGGACGACGTGGTCGCCAACGCCCTGTTGGTCTACCACGTCCCCGAACCGCACCCGCGCCCGACCTGGCTGGCCCAATGCACCGCGCCGGCCGCGCCCCTCGCGCGGCAGGACGTGAAGGAGGGCTTGGGGCGGGACGTGGACGATTTGCGCCTGGCCTATTTCGACTGCACCCAGGGCTGGCTCTATCCCGATGGGGGCGAATCGGTCGGCTGGTACGCGCTTCACCGGGAGACTGTCACAAGCAGTGACCCCTTTGTGGCGCGGCAGTCATCTCTCGCGCGGCTCAGTTTCGAGCAGCGGGCGCCCCGCGACACGCCTCCGCTGACCATCTTTGAGTGGGCGTCCACGCCCACTCAACTCGTCCCCGCTTCGGTGGAGACGGCTTGGGTCGCCCCGGCCGAATGGTCGCCGCAGCAGGTGATGGATGAGGGGACGCCGGTTGCGGCGCGTAGTGCGGCGCCGGTCCGCCTCGATGGGCCGCTGGCGTTTTTGGGATACGAGACACTCTCGACCGGGGAGGCGCTCACGCTGCTGACCTGGTGGCAGGTGGAGGAGGGCGAGGCGCCGCCGCCGCGCCCCTTCTCCCTGATGGGTCATCTGTTGGACGCGCAAGGTCAGCCGATTGCCGTTGGGGATGGCCTGGGCGTTCCCCTCGATCAACTGCGCGCCGGGGACGTCCTGGTGCAGCGACACGAGTTGACGTCTCCAAAGGATGTCGCGCCAGGGACCTACTGGCTCCAGACCGGCGTCTATTGGCTGGACACGCTAGAGCGGTGGCCCGTTCGAGTCGCGGGGATAGCGGCTGGGGATCGTATCGTGCTGACGCCGCTAGAGGTTCCCTGACGCCGCTTTTAGCCGTCTTGATCCCAGCGCTTGACCATTTCCGAGATGCCCAGAATGTTAGCCGAGATCAGGCCGAGCAACAATGGCAAACCGGGGGCAAACAGCCGCTGAATCACGGCGGTCGAAAGCGCGACCTCGTCTGGCGCGCCGAGTTGGCGCAGCAGCAGGGTCAAACTGGCATCTCGCACGCCCAGCCCCATCGGGATCATCGAGAGGTTGCCGGCCGTGATCGAGATGGTAAGTGCAGCCAGCACGGCGAGCCAATCGATCGTCTGCCCCAGCATCAACAGCACCACGTAGAGCCGGACGGCGGATAAATAGTACAGATCAGAGCTACCCCCAAGCCCACGCGGGCCGAGAAGGCACTCTTGCCAGCGAGATAGGTCAACCAGACGGCAAAGACACCGACGACGACCTGCGCCAGGCGCACGACCATCAAACTCTTTCCGCTGAGCGCAAAGATGCCCGCGATAAACAATGGATAGACAGGCGGAACCACAGCATATGGTACGCCCGGCTCTTCCCCGTAAACTCCATAGTCGAGCAAATGCTCAGCAACAGAGACGTATTCAACAGCATCATCTCGAATGCGGTAGTCTATGGGGAGGATCAAAGCAACCGCTAAACGCAGGATAAAAGCCGTGACTAACAAGCCGATCAGAGCAGTGCTCCTGCGACGACTATCATCCAGGTTAAATAGAAACGATAACGGTTGAAATAAACTCGTCATAGACATTATTCTCCAGCTATCATAAATCGTCTTTAGTGATTTCTGCGTCTTTCATCTGCAGGATTTCCTTCAAACCTAATATATTAGATGAAACAAATCCCAACAATAGCGGCCATCCAGGCGAGAAAAGCCGTTGGATCACTGCCGCCGAAAGCGCGACCTCGCTCGGAATCCCCAACTTTGCCAACAGCAATGTGAAGCTCGCATCCCTCACCCCCAGGCCCATTGGAATCATCGAGAGATTACCAGCCGTCACAGAAATAGTAAGCACGGCTAGTAACTTCACTGGCGATGGGGTCGGACCAAAGATGCGCAAAATCATCCAAAGTCGCACCGCTTGCAATCCCAGCATCGTTAAGTCGAGCAAAACCGCACCTAACACTACTATGGCGGGCAGGCCGTGCAAACCCAACCGCACACAGTCAAAAAACTTCAACGTGCGTGTGAAGAAACCTGCCCCGGGTAACCGCGCTAGATGAGGTTGCAAGGTTGATAAAGGCAACTTCAAAACCGCCAATAGACCAAGTAGCAACACTGCAATTAAAATGACTGGGGTCATCAACCCTATTGAAGGGAACACGAGCGCAATGCCCACCACCGCCAGGAAAGCGGGAGTTAACATCCCCACCAACGTCTCTATCGTCACCAGGGCTGTGCCGGTCGCGGGTGGAATACCTATGAAATGATGATATAAGTAGACGCGCAGAGGGATGCCTACCTTGACCGGTGTGACGTAATTGGCGCTCAGGCTCGCCGTGAGAACCAAGTAAGCTTGCCCAAGCGTGGTATGAAAGCCACTTCCCCGGACGAGCAGGTAAATTAGGGTCGTGTAAACTAATGTCCCCAGAACAGTTAGCCCCAGGATTACAAGGATAGTCCAAGGACTCGCCCGGCGAATGGTCTTCCAGTCTATGTCGTGTAACAGGTAGACCAACAGCAAGCTGCTCAACACTACCAGTAGGACGATGACAACCCCAAACACCCAGGAGTAACGCTTCTTCGATAGTGGAAAACGTTGATCCCGCATCAATCGAATTTGTACCTTAACCTTTCCATTAACGGACTGCATATCACTTTGTACTGCTGTTTCTGACTCGAAGACCAACCGTTCCACTCAGGAAAGTGATTGTTGCTCCCATGGATCTTTCGTTCAAGCCATCCATCCAAACTAAATTCACTTGAATGCTTATTATGAGAGGCAGCAAATGTAACTAGATCCTGCAAATGCTTGTACCGATCTTTTCCCTTAAAAATGTCCTCGAAACGAAACACGCGGGCGTGCTGATTTTCACGAACGGAATCTAAGGCATATTCATTCAGTCGTGTCCAGGCCCAGCACAGCTTTTCGAATACAGACATTGAGGGCCACCGAGTTGCAAATGGCTCATCCTTCAGATCTGTAGCTGTGGGCCAGTCAGGCGAAATCAAGGTCCTCAACCACCCTTTGCCATACATAGTCACTGCGGTGAAATTCATCATTGAGCGAATCCAGTCTCGTCCATCTCGCACCAGGTAGATAACCCTATGTTCGTTAAAAACATCAGGGAGAACATCTATCACGCCGTAGAAAGCGGAATTGCTCTCGATATAGATACTCCCTTTTTGAGAATTGATAAAGTTCCGCCGTTGATCAAGTATCTGGCTTGCAGCGTCCGAATAACTCAACTTACCACAAACCCTTGCGTCGGAGACAGCTCGGACGTTCCACTTGCCCAGCGACTTTCTAATAATAAGATTGTAGAAACCTGACTCTCTCACCTGTCTAATAGCTTCCCTAATTCTCTCCTTTGGGCCACGATACTGACCAAAGTTGAAGTAATCAGGCTCATGCAGAGACGTACTATCAGGTATAACTTCTCTGAACAGATCGGAAAAAAACAATGTCCCAGTCCTACCAAGCGAGGTTATGATGATAGTTGGTTTTTCAATCATAAGTTAGCTCTCCAATACGTCACCATACAGGTTGATTGTTCGACGTGCAATCTTTACCCAATCGAATTTTGCTTCAACTTTGCGACGGGCATTTTCACCTAGCCTTTGAGCATAAGACTTATCCTCAAGAACCTGAAGGATAGCCTTGGCCAATTGTTCAGAATTATTGGGTTCGACTAGTATACCCGTCTGACCATCATCTATCACCTCTTTAAGTCCACCTACTTTTGTACCAATAACAGGCTTCGCACAAGCCATAGCTTCTACGGCTGCAATTCCAAAACTCTCCCTCCGTGACGACAAAACAAATACATCACACTCGTTTTCATAGGAAACGATCTCCGAGTTCGGAATCGAACCAGCGAAAATCACCGCTTTCTGCAACCCCAGACGATCCCGCAGCGCGATCAGATCCTTCTTTTGAGGTCCGCTTCCAATTATCACGACCACAGCCAACGGCTCAGACTCTAAAACAAGGGGCATGGCTCGAATGAGCACGTCAACCCCTTTGTAGCTTCTCAGCGAACCAACAAATAAAACTAATCTAGCCGCATCTGAAACCCCCAAAATCTGCCGGATATGCTCATTGCTCTCTATCGGAGAGAAACGTTTAGCATCGACTCCATTGTATATCACGCTAGTTCTATCAGGGGAGGCCCCGGCAGCCACCGTGTGACGGCGGCAATCTTGGCTAACCGATATCACACGGTCCGCTTGTCTCAATGCAAAACGAAGAAACGGACGAACATACCACAACTCGGGCACAATAGCTCCTGCTTCCGGGTCGACGTATACGTCACGACCGTGGGTGGTGATTACCAACGGTTTGTCAGTCATTAACTTAACGAGGCTGGACACAAAGCCCATCGGAACTGCCCAATGTGCGTGGATCACATCAATATCGTGTTCTCTTACCACCTGATACAGCTTAATCATTGCTCTACCTAAAGAAAGTGCTACAGCTACCTTGGGAGTCTTAATGTATTCATTGTCGGCCCGACCGTAACTGACCCGGTCTCTCGTTTCATAGAACTCCAGGTGAACACTGTCCATCTCCCCCCTATGGTCAAAAGAGGGCAAGGGAATGACAGAATAAACTTGATGGCCAAGTTTCACCAGAGTAGAAGCAAGCTCGTGGACAAACTGCCCTGCGTGACTCTCTTCAAGATATGGATAGGCATGCGAAATTATAGCAATGCGCAACGCTCTCACCGCAGATCCCGATTATACTCCATATCGAACCACATGGCGAAAAAGATGGCTTGCAGGCCCGATACGAAGAGAAAGACGGCGAACAGTGCGCTGGTCGGCGCCACTCGTCCCACAAACAGGCGATAAAAGAGCAGGTATAGGCCGAACAACACCCCCGGCGTGAACAGCATCCCCCCCATTAAGTAGAAAAACAGCAACGGGTGAAAGTCCCGAATCACGTACTTCTGTACCATGCGGTAAAGGAAGAGCTTGAACAACAACCACGATAGCTTGGGGATCATGCGCAGCGGTTTGACGCCCGATTTCTCGCCAATGTTGTACACCGGCCTGACCGGCACGTCGCGCACGTGGAAATTGTAGACGTTGAGCCGCACCAGCAGATCGTTGGGCTGTCCGTACCGCTTATACATTCGATCCCAATCAATCGTTCTGAGGGCCCTGGCGCTGATGGCGGTGTAGCCCGACTGCGAATCGGCCACGTGCCAGTAACCCGACGCGATCTTGGTCAGCAGCGACATGGCCGAGTTGCCCAGGTAGCGAATCTTGGGGATCTGGTTCCACGCATCCCCGGTGAACAGCCGGTTGCCTTTGGCGTAATCCACCTCGCCATCCACCACCGGATCCAGCAGCGCCGGCAGGTCGGCGGGGTCCATCTGCGCATCCCCGGCCATCACCACCGCCGCGTCTACCCCGTGATCGCGACACCACTTGTACCCGGTAGCGATTGCTCCCCCCACCCCCTGATTGACGTCGTGCCGAATCAGGGCCACCCGCTCCGGCTGTCCTGCAACGCGCGCCTGCACCCGTTCGGCCGTCCCGTCGTGGCTGCAATCGTCCACCACGACGACCCGATCCACGAAATCGGGGATGGCGTCCAGGGTGCGCCCGATCAGCTTTTCCTCGTTGTAAGCCGGCACCACAACGCCAATCATCTTTTCTCTGTACACTTGTATGTTTCCCCTCACGTTCAATCTCCAGGACAGCGCAACGGGCGGCATTGTAACATGATTAAGCGATTTTTCAAGACTGGACGTCATGGCTCAGTTTGCCCTCCCGCAGGTTGGGTAGAAAATCTGCGGGAGGGCAAGTGGCTACAACTGGACAAAGAATAGTTTTCGTGGATAATGACGTCGAGTTCCCAGGGGGATTTGGCGCAAAGCAAAAATATATGAAGCGATTTGATGTACGTTTGGCGTTGGCGTTATTCTGTCTATTGTCTTGCCTATGCTGGCTGACAGCGCGGGCGCACATCGATATTCAAGACGCCGAGACGATGTTTATCGTGACCGAGAGCCTCGTCGAACGCGGTACTTTTGCCCAATTGGAACCAGAACGAGCGAGCAACGCCCCCAGAGCCGTCGTCCGTGCGCCGGATGGCAATCTCTATGCCATCACCGGGCCATTGCAGTCGTTGCTAACCGTGCCATTCTATTGGGCAGGGCGTTGGATCGCCCGATTTTTCCCTCCCTCATTCACCGGTTACTTTACCCGCTTCTTTGTCTGTTTATTTAACAGCCCCGTCCACGCAGCGACGACCGCGATCCTCTATCTGTTCGGCGTGGACCTGGGCTACCGCCGCCGAACGGCTCTTTTCGTCGCGCTGACCTACGGGTTAGCCACGATCGGCTGGCCCTATGCCCGCACGTTCTTCGCCGAGACGCTTCTCACCTTTTGGCTGGTTGCGGCGGCTTGGGCGATGTATCGCTACAAGCAGACCGGGCATTGGGGATGGATCTCTTTGGCCGGCGCTGCTATGGGACTGGGGATCACGAGCAAATACGTGATGGCGGCGGCGATGCCGGCTTTCGCGCTCTACATCTGGCTAGAATTTTTGCGCTGCAATGGGCAACATACCCGATGGCATTGGGCCGCTCGTACGGCGCTAGCAGGAGGCGTCGCCTTTGCACTCATCGTCGGCGCTTTGATGGCGTTCAATTACGCGCGTTTTGGCAATCTGTTGGAGACCGGGTACACTAAAGGGCCTCCAATCCGCGCGATAAATGATTGGTCGACGACGGCGACTCCCCTGACCAGCCTGTATAGCTTTTTCTTCAGTTCCGGCAAAGGTTTCTTCTTTTTCTCGCCGCCGACCGTGTTGGCGTTATGGGGAATGCCAGCATTGGCGCGCCGCCGCCGGAATGAAGCATGGTTGATGTTTACAATCGCCGCGATCTATCCCTTGTTCTACAGTCTGGTCCATCGTTGGCACGGCGGCGCCAACTGGGGGCCGCGTTACATCGTCTGCATCACACCGTTCCTCACCTTGCCCATCGGCGCATGCCTGGAGCGCATCGACGTCGGGCGCGTATGGCGCGTCGGCGCCGCCACGCTGCTATTCACACTCGGTTTCTGGATACAGGCATCCACCATCCTGGTCGATTACAGCACTTACGTGTTCAGCACAGTGCAATTCGATCATCAATTGTATTATCCGGCTCAATCAGCCCTGACGGCTCAATGGCGCTTGTGGCCCCAACAGGTCAAAGCGTGGCGACAATACGATCACGACCTGCGGGCGGCCGGCGAGCAATTCTATATGATCGACGATGGCTTTTACGATGTTGAAGCGCCTGACCTGGCCCCCTTTGGCCGCTGGATGGGGGAGCGCGGGCGGTTGCGCATCTATGCTCGACCGGAGCAAGCGATGACGGTCCAAATCTCGTACTCGCGCCCTCGCTCATCCGACGCGGCCGCCAGCGCGTGGACGGGTCTAAGCCTTCTCTACGACGGCGCGCCTTTACCTGCGGAGCGGCGCCTCATCGCGGAAAACGAACGTGAAACACGATGGTGGGAAAACTTGACCATTCCCCACGAGACTGTGCAAATTTTCCCCGGCACGCTAGAGATGACGGCGACGACCTGGATGGCGCCGGGGGATCCCCGCGATCTAAGCGTTTTCGTCGAGCGAGTAGACGTGTTGAGCGACGGGGAGCAATTGGCTTTTAGGGAGGCGAATTTGCCGCGCCCTATGCCCGTGAACGCCGCCCGCCCCTGGAGTTGGGAAGCCATGCGCTGGTTCTACGACCCGTTCAACGCCCGCCCTTTCGATATGTGGCCCTGGCAGGTGTGGACCAGCGGGATTCCCTTGCCACAAGCGCGGATATTGATTATAATCCTGATCTTGGTATTGGGCGGCGGCAGCGTCGCCAGCGCGCTTTGGTTCATCAGATTGGTCAAGTGGATTACATCATCAGGATGCAAAATCTAGCGGAGAGCTCACGATTAAAAAATATATTTCTCACATTGTAGCCAATAGGGAACTGTGGCTCATTCTCATCTCTTTCCTCGCTTTGGCCTGGGCTTATGGCATGGTGATGGGCCCCTTTGAAAACCTGGACGAAATTGAGCACTTTTCCGCCATTCGTTGCATCGCCGAGACCGGATCGCTCCCCGTTCACGATCCGGTGCTACAGAAACAATACTTCTATCGTCAAGAGGCCTCTCAACCGCCCCTCTATTACATTTTGATGGCCGGAGCGACCCGCTTGCTGGGCCTCTCCAGTGAGGATATGAACGTTTACCTGGTGAGTAACCCGTTCGTCGCATGCGGCCCATCGGATCACCCATATAACAAGCATGGCCTCTACCACAATCCATCGCGGGATGCCTTCCCATGGGACGGCGCGCTACTGACGTTACACGTCCTACGTGCGTTGACGCCCTTTTTGCAAGCGTTGACCGTCTTGGGCGTCTATGCCGTCACGCGGCTGGTGTTTCCTCATCGACCACGGGCCGCTCTCCTGGCTGCCGCTATCACCGCCTTCAATCCCCAGTTTCTCTCTGTCGCCAGCGGTGTAAACAACGATAACCTGGTCACCCCTCTGACCACCATCGGTCTCTACCTGGCCCTGTTCACGCATCAGCGAGGGCCTTCGTGGCGACGTTCGGTGGGATTGGGTATTTTAGCTGGCCTGGCCGCTCTTTCCAAATTAAGCGGCCTGGGGCTTTGGGCGTTGATCGGCCTCGTTTTGCTCGAAATCGCCTGGCACCGTTACCGCTCTGAACCTGCCCCACGACACACACGGTGGACGATGGCCGCCACACCGATCCTCCACGGGGCGCTGATTGGCGTCATAGCGGTCGCCATTTCAGGTTGGTGGTTCTGGCGCAACTGGCAATTGTACGGCGATCTCACGGCTTTACAGCCGATGCTCAACATGGTCGGCCTGCGGGGATCCCCTATCCTTCCGCTGAACGAGTTTGGTCTCGTGTTCCGCTCCTTTTGGGGCCAGATCGCCTGCTCTTTTTTCAGCAATCGGTTTTACGTCCTCTATAGTTTGTTGACGGCGGTGGGATTGGCTGGTTTCACGTGGGGACTTGTGCGGGGTGAGAGAGGGCCAGCCTATCGTAAAGCAGAGCAGCCCAATCGGTCAGCGCTGTTCTTCCTAGTCCTGTGGTTCGGCATTATCTTTTTTGCGTGGTTGCGCTGGAATATGCTCACGCCGGCCCCCGGCGGCCGGTTACTGTTTCCGGCTACTGCAACCATTTCTGCGCTCTTGGCCTATGGTGTGCTGCGCCTCCTTCCAGCGAACTGGCGTGTCTGGGGAAGCAGATGTCTTGTTCTCGTGCTGGCAGTAGCTGCTCTAGCGGCATTGAGATGGGAGTTATATCCTTTCTTCGCGCCGCCGCGAGTTTATGACGAGGCCAGCGGTCCGCCTATCTCTCATTCTTTGGATGCGACCTTTGGCCCAGCAATCACTCTCGCGGGATATGACGCACAGATCGTCGACGACCCGCTTTACCTTGACGTGACGTTATATTGGCAGGCGATGGCGCCCATCACTCAAGATTACGCCCTGGCCATTCAACTGACCTCGCCCATACCCGGCGACGATAGTCTGCGCTTCAACTACAACACGTGGCCCGGACAGGGCAATTATCCCACAACTGCCTGGTCGTCCGGCCGGATAATCGCCGACTATTACAATTTCCGGCTGCCGGAAAGCGATGCGGCAACCCAAGCCTGGGATTTGTTGACGACGTTCTACGAATATGAGAGCGGCGACCGCTTGCCGGTACGCATAGATGGCCGGGACGTGGGAAAGGGCCTGGTTTTGACGACGTTGCGCGTGCCCGGTCGCGCGCCGGCCTGTCCCCCGGACGGGAAATTGGCCTCCGACGTGCGCTTCGGCGACGCGGCGCAATTGACGCATGTCACAGTCCAACCCGCCGACGGGAACGTCGCCGTAGACCTGTGCTGGGAAGCGCGCCAATCGCTCCCCACCGACTACACGGTCTTCGTCCATCTCGAGGATGCATCGGGCGCTCAGATCGCCACCGGAGACGGCCCGCCGATGGGCGGCGCTTTCCCGACCTCGCTCTGGCAGCCCGGGGATGTGATCCTGGATATTCGTTCTCTGCCCTCGGCGCTCCCATCTCAGGGAGGGCGTATCACCGTCGGCCTGTACGACCCAACCGATGGATCGCGCTTGCCGGTCTCCGTCGATGGAGAACCGGTTCTTGATGCCGCCGCGCCGATATGGTCAAAATCAATTGAGGATTGAAATTTCATCCCGTCTACTTTTCCCCAATTTCTAAGAAAATGGGATTGAAGTGATATGAAACGACGAACATTTTGCATAATCATTGCTCTTCTATGCGCTGTCTTATTCTTGGAAGGGCGCGAAGACAGCGTCAGGGGATCGGAGCCCTTCCCCTGGCAGCGTCAAGACTTATTCATCGAAAACCAGACGGGAGAAAATCTCCTGGTCAACGGCAGCATGGAAGAGGGCTTCTATTGGAAATACCCCAATCACTTCATCGCCAATGGCTGGAAACGCTGGTGGCAAGGGAACGTGGTCCCAGAGTATGACGATGTGCGGGACTGGCGACCCTGGCGTTACGATGGACATCACGCCCAGATCTATTTCGGGTATTGGGAGGCCTCCTACACAGCCGGCATCTTTCAACGTATCCAGGTGCAACCTTGCACCTTTTACCAGTTCGATATGTACGGGCGGAATCACTCCAAGGCGGGCGCTGACCACCACGCGCGCATTGGCATCGATCCATTTGGACGTTCGTATAGCCTCTATATGACCGCTCTGCCCACCGACGTCGTCTGGTCGCCTGAAAAGACCTATTTCTACGAGTGGGGGTTGCACACCGTCGCCGCCGAGTCACTTGGAGATACGATCACCGCCATTACTTACGTCTCGCCAGACGTCAATCATCCTCCCTACGACACATTCTGGGACGCGGGCGCTCTTTTCCAGACGCCCTTCCCCAACGACCGTCTGCCCGCCCCCAACTCGTGGCAAGCATCCGATCTTATCACTAACGTCACCTCAACCCAATCTCTCGACACCTTGACCATCGAATGGACGACGGCGGAACCGGCTCTCTC
>DAOTUC010000369.1:0-4076 GCA_034437315.1 Anaerolineae bacterium | reverse complement strand
ACGACGTATATACTGAGGGCAAATGTGTTGGGTAGGGATTGAGGAGCGCCAGACGGTGAAAACCTATAAGTTTGAAGCGACAGTTCAAGAAAAAGGGGTGATTGAAATTCCAGAGATGGCCCAGTGGGCACATCAACAGGTCGAAATTGTTGTCATAGTCCATCCCACTTCACAGCAAGACACAAGTGCCTCTCAGGATGTAACGAATTTTCTAGATAAATGGCGAGGCTTCTTGAAAGATTTCGATCCAGATGAATTGAAGTGGCAGTACTTACAGGAAAAACACCGATGAAAGGGCACAGAGTTCTCAACTCTCCATCAGAAGAGGCCTCAGCGTTCTCTGCGCCGCACTATCTGCGCCTCTGCGGTGAGTCATTCGAATTTAAACAGATTTAGCACAGCGAGTTTACGGAGATAAGCAAACGATGATGCGATTAGATCGTTTCACCGAGCGCGCCCAGGACGCGGCCCAACGGGCCGTGGAGACGATGACGCGCTACGGACATACGCAAGTGGATATCGAGCACCTCCTGTTGGCGCTCATTGAGCAGCCGGACGGAGTGGTGCCGCAAATCCTGGAGGCGATGGGCACCGACGCCGACCTGATCAACCAGCGCTTGGATGAAGTGCTGCGCGGCAGTCCCAAGGCCGGCATCTACGGCGGCGGGGGTGTGGGTCAGGTCTTCATCACGCCCCGGGTCAAGCGGGTGCTCGACCTGGCCAACGACGAGGCCAACCGCCTGAAGGACGATTACATTTCGACTGAGCACCTATTTATGGCCATCGCCGGCGAGCGCAACACCCCCGCCGCCCGCATCCTGCGCGATAGCGGCGTGACCAAGGACCGCATCACCGGGGCCATCAAGGAGATCCGAGGCGGGCAACGGGTGACCGACCGGCAGGCCGAGGCGCGTTACCGCATCCTGGAGAAATTCAGCCGCGACCTGACGCTCATGGCCCGCGAGGGCAAGCTGGATCCAGTCATCGGGCGGGACGACGAGATCCTGCGTGTGATCCAGATCCTCAGCCGCCGCACCAAGAACAACCCGGTGCTCATCGGCGAAGCCGGGGTGGGCAAGACCGCCATCATCGAGGGGCTGGCCCAGCAGATCGCCACCGACGACGTCCCGGAGATCCTTCAGGGGCGGCGGGTGGTGCAATTGGACCTGGCCGCGATGGTCGCCGGTTCCCGTTTCCGGGGCGAGTTCGAGGAACGGCTGAAGGGCGCCATCGAGGAGATCCAACGCTCCGAGGGGGAGATCATCCTCTTCATCGACGAGTTGCACAACGTCGTGGGGGCCGGGGCCGGGATGGGCGCGATGGACGCCTCCAACATGATGAAACCGGCGCTAGCCCGGGGCGAGTTGCAGTGCATCGGCGCGACGACGCTGGACGAATACCGCCAGTATATCGAGCGGGACAGCGCCCTGGAACGGCGTTTCGCCCCGGTCTTCGTCGAGGAACCGTCGGTGGAGGAGACCATCGAGATGCTTAAAGGTCTGCGTGATCGTTACGAGGCCCATCACAAGGTCAGCATCTCCGACGAATCGATCGTAGCCGCCGCCCGTCTCTCGCATCGCTACGTCACCGATCGCCATCTGCCCGACAAGGCCATCGACCTGATGGACGAGGCGGCGGCCAAGCTGCGAGTCGCGCTCTACACCCTGCCGCCGGAACTGAAGGAATTGCATGGAGATCTGCAACGCTTGCAGACTGAGATCGACGCCGCCAGCGCCCTGGAGGATTACAAACGGGCCGCCGAGCTGAAAACGGAGCGCATCAACCTCCAGGCGGAGTTCAACCTTCACCGCGAGACGTGGCAACAGGAACACCAATTGGACGAGACCATTGAGGAAGAGGACATCGCCGAGGTCGTGGCCAGTTGGACCGGGATTCCCGTGGCGCAGATGATGGAGACGGAGGCGGAGAAACTCCTGCGCATGGAGGACGCGCTGCGTAAGCGCATCGTGGGCCAGGACGAGGCCCTGGGGGCCATCTCCGACGCCATCCGGCGCGCCCGCTCGGGCCTCAAGGATCCCACGCGCCCCATCGGCAGTTTCATCTTCCTGGGCTCGTCGGGCGTGGGCAAGACGGAACTGGCGAAAGCGCTGGCATGGTTCATCTTCGACGACGAGGACGCCCTGTTGCGCATCGACATGAGCGAATACCGGGAGCACCACACCGTCAGCCGCCTCTTCGGCGCGCCTCCCGGCTACATCGGTTACGAGCAGGGCGGGCAACTGACCGAGGCGGTGCGCCGGCGGCCCTACCGCGTCGTCCTCTTTGACGAGATCGAAAAGGCCCACCCGGACGTGTGGAACGCGCTGCTCCAGATATTAGACGACGGGCGCTTGACCGATGGACAAGGGCGACTGGTGGACTTCCGCAACACGGTCATCATTATGACCTCCAACGTGGGCACCGACTACGCCCGCAAGGGGGGCGCGTTGGGCTTTATGCCCGGTGGAGGAGATGATGGAAACGAGAACGCCCGCAAAATCGAGGACGACCTCAAGAAGACCTTCCGGCCGGAGTTCATCAACCGTCTGGATGAGATCATCATCTTCAACGATCTCACCGTGGAGGATGTGGAACGGATCGTCGACCTGCAGATGGCGGAGATTGACGAGCGAATGGCGGAGATCGGTCTGACGGTAGAATTGACCGATGACGCCCGCCAGTGGTTGGCTAGCGAGGGTTTCGATCCCCAGTTCGGCGCCCGACCATTGCGCCGCGCGCTGCAAAAACACATCGAAAGCCCCCTCAGCGTCAGGCTGCTCCGGGGAGATTTCCAGAACGGCGACCAGGTGCTCGTCGACGTGAGCGCCGAAGAGGAAGAAGGACTCGAATTCAAACGACAATGACGGAGGTTTAATTTGAAGACGCTGGTTCTGGGTATGGGAAACACGATCCTGTGCGACGATGGGATCGGGATCTACGTAGCGCGGGAGGCGGCAGAACGGTTCTCGCGGGACGACGTGAACGATGTGAACGATGTGAACGACGTGGACTTCGCCGAGGCGAGCGTGGGCGGCCTGCGTCTGCTGGACGTCATCGGCGGGTACGAGCGGATCGTCATGGTAGACGCGATTCTGCCCGGCGAGGGCAGCGAACCGGGCGCGGTCCGGCGCTTGTCGCTCAACGATTTACGCTTGTCGCTCCATTCAGGCTCGACCCACGACCTCTCGCTGCCGGGCGCGCTGGCGTTAGGCCGCGGGATGGGATTGACGCTGCCCGAGGACGACGATTTCGTCATCATCGCCATCGCGGTAGATGACGTCCTGACCTTCGGCGAGACGTGCACCCCGACCGTCGAGGCGGCCATCCCCCGCGCCGTCGAAGCTGTACTGGCCGAACTGTAGACCGGTCTACCGATTTGGGTGTATTTCATTTCATTTGAGGCCAAGCTCGTAGTAGTCCAAGCTCGTAGTAGGCGATTCATCGCCGTAAAAGCGCGCTAGATAGCGCCCGCACTACAAACAATGCTCAAAGTATTTGAAACACACCCTACCAATTTACCGACACATCGACACGAGGAGAAACTCAACTATGCATATCTATCGCCTTGGCGCAGTTCCCTGGCAAGATTCTCAATTGCTCTATCACGCATTGCCCCGCCTGGACCGCGAGGGGTTGATTTTACTCGCGCCCGCCTCCCCTTATTTCTGCGTTGGTTACCACCAGGATGTGGACCAGGAGGTCGACATGGCCTACTGCCGGGAGAACGCCATCCCCATCTTCCGGCGCGAGGTCGGCGGCGGCGCCGTCTACCTGGATGGGGATCAACTTTTCTGGCAGCTCGTCATCCACAAGGATAACCCGCTGGTCCCGGCCGGCAAAGAGGCCTTCTATCGCAAGTTCCTCCAGCCACCCATTGAGGCCTACCGGGCGCTGGGGATCCCGGCCCAGTATAAGCCGGTCAACGACATCGTGGCCCGCGACCGCAAGGTCTCCGGCACCGGGGTGGGCGAGATTGAGGATTACATTATCTTCGTGGGCAACCTGATCGTGGACTTCGATTACGAGACGATGGCCCGCGTGCTCAAGGCGCCCGACGAGAAATTCCGCGACAAGGT
>DAOTUC010000368.1:0-19287 GCA_034437315.1 Anaerolineae bacterium | reverse complement strand
AGAATTCGGAAGTCTTCCGTCGAGTATCTCAGAGGCAAAGTTGATTGACTATCACGTCAAAATCGGCTGTTCAATGCGCCTTTTGAGACTTCCGAATTCTAATGACGATTGACTGGAAAACTCCAGTTACAAATTCAGCTCGAACTGGGCCAACGTCTGCCCGACGGCCCACGGGATCAAGCTCATCCCGACGATGACGCCCCAGCCCTTGACGCCCGGATCGACCACGCTCAGGAGGTCCGCCAGCAGGGGCACGTAAACCGCCAACAGCAACAGCCCCACGCATAACCCCACCGCTCCCCAGACGTACGTGTTGCGCGTGACGTCGTTGCGCAGGAAATGGGAGCCGGGGTCGCGCATGTCGAACACGTGCCACAACTGGGCGCAGGCCAGCGTCAGGAACGAGATCGTCACCGCCCGGTCGGTACCTGTACCTAACCAGGTAAAGGCTATGGCGAAAGCGCCCAGTACCGAGGCGGTGATCAGTGCGCCGTAGCCGAAGACCGCGGTCCAATTACGCTTGGTCATGATCGATTCGTCGGGGTCACGGGGCGGTTGTTCCATGATGGCCGGGTCGCCCTCACCCACGCCCAGGGCCAACGCCGGAAAAACGTCGGTCACCAGGTTCAAAAACAGGATCTGTAACGGCCGGATGGGCAATGGCGCGTTGACCACCGACGCCAGGCCGATCACCATGATCTCGGCCATGTTGCAGGAAAGCAGGTAGAGCACGAAGCGCCGGATGTTGTTGAAGATCACACGTCCCTGCTCAATGGCGACGACGATGGAGGAAAAGGCGTCATCCTGGAGCACCATGTCCGACGCCTCCTGGGCGACCTGGGCGCCCCGCTGCCCCATCGCGACGCCGATGTCGGCCTTCTTCAGCGCCGGCGCGTCGTTCACGCCGTCCCCCGTCATCGCAACAATGGCCCCGTTCTCTTGGTGCAGGGCGATCAGGTCCAACTTCTGCTCGGGCGTCACCCGGGCGAAGATGGGCGCTTCCAGGATTTTCTGGCGCTCGTCGGCGCTCCAGTCGCTCCTTCCCCCTAATTCGCTACCGTGAACGGCTCGAACGTCCGCATCCGCCGACGCCAGGCCCACCGCGCGGGCCACGTTTTTGGCGGTCGCCGCCTGATCGCCGGTCGCCATGACCACCCGCACGCCCGCGCTCTGGGCCGCTTCGATGGCCGGCTGCACGTCCTCGCGGGGCGGATCTAGCAGGCCCACCAGGCCAATGAAGATGAGGTCCTCGTAAGGTTCGACGTCAGTGGAAGCGACCGTCTTCGTCGCCAGGGCCAGGACCCGCAACCCCTCCTCGGCCATGCGAATGTTCCGCTCACGCCATCGCTCCCGCTCCGCATCGTCAATCGCCCGGCCTTCGCCTTCGGGCGTCATAATCTGCGACGAGGCCGCCAGCGCCGCCTCGAGCGCGCCCTTGACGGCGACGCGGTATTGGCCGTTTTCCTCGTTGAAAGTCGCCATCATTTTCACGTCGGGATCGAAAGCGTCCTCCCGGGCCTCGGGCTGCTCGTCTAACAAACGAGCGCGCCTTATCCCGGCCTTGGCTCCGGCGACCAGCAGGGCCGCCTCGACCGGATCGCCGATGGCCTCAACGTCCGTGTCTTGGCTCCCATCCTCGTCCGCCTGTAGCGCGGCGTTGTTGCACAGCACGCCCACCTCTAGCGCCTGCCGGAGCAATTCTTCCTCCGCTGGATTCAACGTCTCGCCGTCCCGCTGGAATTCTCCTTCCGTGTCCAGGCCCTCGCCCGTCACCTGCACCGCCTCTCCCGAGGCCAGGACGAAGCGGGTGGCCGTCATCTGGTTCTCCGTCAGCGTGCCGGTCTTGTCGGTGAGGATGACGTTGGTCGCGCCCAGCGTCTCGACCGAGGAGAGATTGTTGATCAGCGCGTTGCGCTGGGCCATGCGCCACATGCCCCGGGCCAAGGCCACCGTCGCCACGATGGGCAACCCCTCCGGGATGCTGGCCACGGCCAGGGCGATGGCGGTCTCGATCATCAACAGCACGTCCTTGCCCCCGACGACGCCCGCGACAACCACAGCGGCGCCGATGCCCAGGGTCACCCAGATCAAGCGATGGCCCAGCTGCTGGAGCCGTCGCTCCAGCGGCGTCGCTTCCTCCTCCGCCTCCTCGACCAGGGTGGAGATCCGCCCCAATTCGGTATCCATCCCGGTGGCCACGACGACGCCCTCTCCTGTGCCCCGGGTGATGGCCGTCCCCTTGAAGACCATGTTCGCCCGCTCGGCCAGGGGCGCGTCTTCGCTCAGGGGCTCCACCTGCTTGCTCACCGGGACCGACTCGCCCGTCAGCGCCGACTCGTTGGCCTGGAGTTTAGAGGCCTCCAGCAGACGCAGGTCGGCCGTGACCACGTCGCCCCCATCCAGGATGACGATGTCTCCCGGCGACAACCTCTCCGCCGGTATTTCGTGCACGGCGCCATCCCGGCGCACTTTGGCGTCGACGCGGCTCAATTTCTGGAGCGCTTCCATCGAGCGCACGGCCCGCAGTTCGGTGACGAAGCCGATCGCTGCGTTGATCAGAATCACCACCGCAACGGCCGCTCCCTCCACCAACTCGCCGAAGGTGAAAGAAAGAATGGTCGCCACGGCGAGCAACAGGACGATCAAGCTCTTGAACTGCTCGACCAAAATCTGCCAGGCGCTCTTACGCTCGATGCTGCGCAGGCGATTGACGCCCGCCACTTGGCGTCGCTTTTTGGCCGTCGCCTCATCCAGCCCCCGCTCCCGCGAGACGTCCAAAGCCTCCAACGTCTCCTCACGGGAGCGGGTCCACGGTTGTTCAACTTTCAAATCAGGAGATTGAACCATTTATCCACTCCAAATATAAGCGACGATGAGGGCGATGACCATTAGAACGATCAGCAACCAGAAAAATATACTCAGCACCGTCACCGCTGTTTCTTCCGCCCGCGCCTCCGCCACGGCCTTGCCATACGTGCGGGGCCTCGTCGGCGGGATTGCCGCCATCAGGAGCGCAAAGATCAATCCCACGAATAGGAACGGCAACCAGGCGACCTCAAACAGCGTCGGACCGAAAGGCGTCACCCACACACCGCCCACCCACGCGGCCAGAAAGACGATCAGCAAAAAGGCCCACCAGATATCCCAGGGCCCCCGAGCGTCGAAAATCGCCGCAAATAGCGCTGTCAGCAATAAACCGACGACCAAGGCAAACGAGAAATCTACGAAGAACATGACAAAACCTCCTTATGCATCGCGCCGCTAACTCGTACAACTCAGCCTTAAACATACGTCCTCATTATCAGCATAACACGCGCCAGCCAAGCCAACCATTGGCGTTGGTTGAGATTGTCTTCGTGATTGGTTGTAAAGGTTGGATTTTCGTTTGACCGGCCGGTGGAGGGAATGTGATGGCCTAACCACTAGGATCCTTGTACAGCGAACAAGAATTTGGCGGTCAAGGGTTTCTTTTCAAAAAGTAGGGGAGAAAATGTTCGTAGTAACGGCTTTAGCCGTCAAAATGACCGCTGAAGCGGTTACTACAAACTATTCCCCGAATTATTGAGAAGATACGGTCAAGGGTTTCTTTTCGGGTCTGGATCGCCCGGGTTAGGCGTAAGCGTCAATCGTAATTGGTCGAATCTTTGCGCGTCCACGGTCAGGCAAACGCGCCCCTCGACCGGTTGAAGTGCATACGTCTCGCGACGCCCGTCCTTCGCCGCCACCTGGGCCGAGCGGTAGGACGACGTGTGAGCGTCGAGCACGACGATGATTTCGTATTGCTGATACGCCGGTTCGTAAGCCCCCTCCGCCCGGCGGGTCAACGTGAGAACTGGCTCTCCCCGCTCGTCGGCGTCGGTCGATAGCGTGAAAGTGGTCAGCCGATAAGCGCCTCGCCGGAAGGCCATCGTCCGACCGTCGTCCTCGTACAACACGCTTTCGCCATCTCCCGGGTAGATGTGCAACGTCAACTGCTCCACCGGCCTTTCCCCGACGTATTGCATCACCGGCCACATCGGCGCGATCGAACCGGCCCGGACGAAAAGGGGCAAGCGCTCTAACGGAGCTTCGGCGATGATATGGGCCGGCCCCTCGTACAGTTGACCGGTCCAGAAATCGTACCAAACGCCTTCCGGTAAATAGACCTCGCGCTCTTCCGCCCCCTCCTCGACCACCGGCGCGACCAGGAACGCATCCCCGCATAGGAACTGGTCATCCAGGGTGTACGTCTCCTCATCCCGCTGGTAATCCCAGAAGAGGGGGCGCACGACGGGCCGCCCGGCGCGATGGCACTGCCAGAGCACGGTATACAGGTAAGGGAGCAGCCGGTAGCGCAATTCGATGTAGCGCCGGTTAATGTCTAAATAGGGCTGCCCCCAACTCCACGGTTCTTGATCTGGACTGTGCACAAACGTATGGGATCGGAGGAAAGGCAGAAAAACGCCCATTTGCAGCCAGCGGGTGAAGAGTTCGCCGCTGGCGAAACGGGAATAGCCGCCGATGTCTGGCCCGGTGTGGGCGAGGCCGCTGAGCCCCAGGTTCATCAACATCGGCATAGAGAGCCACAGGTGTTCCCAATCCGATCGGTTATCGCCGGTCCAGCTCATCGCGTAGCGCTGCACACCAGCCCAGCCGGAGCGGGTGATACAGACCGGGCGTTCGTTGGGACGGATCTTTCTCAGGCCCTCGACGGTCGCCCGCGCCATCTGCATCCCGTAGACGTTGTGCGCCTCGGCGTGTCGCCCGCTTCGCCCATCCAGGTCGTGCTGGATAAAGGCCGGCAGAGTCGTGGATCGCAATCCAAAAATGGCCGGTTCGTTCATATCGTTCCAGAAACCATCGACGCCGTCCGCGACCAACGTCTGGTATAAATCGCCCCACCACGCGCGCACGCGGGGAGCGGTGAAATCGGGGAAGTAACAATCGCCCGGCCAGACCGGCCCCTTGAACAACGTCTCGCCGTCCGGGTATTGACAAAAGACGTCCCGCTCCAGGCCGTCCCGGCAGACTGAATACTCGTGATCCGCCTTGATGCCCGGATCGATGATCGTGATGACCTTAAAGCCCTGCTCGTGCAAATCGTCGATCTGCTTGACCGGATCGGGGAATCGCTGCGCGTCCCAGGTAAAGCAGCGGTAATCGTCCATGTAGTGGATGTCCAGGTGGATAGCATCACAGGGGACGTGGTAGACCTGGCGGAAGTCTCGGGCCAATTTACGCACACGCGCTTCAGGGTGATAGGACCAGCGGCTTTGATGATACCCCAACATCCACAGGGGCGGCAGAGGGGTGCGGCCGGTCAGCTCGGTGTAGCGATCCAGCACGTCTGGCGTCTCCGGCCCGTAGATGAAATAGTAGCGCAGCGGGCCGTTCTCAGCGCCAAAGGAGAGGATGTCGGAATCCCGCTCCCCCAGGTCGAAATAGCCGCGGAAGGTGTTATCAAAAAAGATGGCATACGCCTGATCGCCGCCGCTGTGCAGGCCCAGGAGCGTCGGGATGCACAGGTGGATCGGGTCCTGACCGACTTGGTACGTGCGAGGATCGGTGTTCCAATTCTCGTAGCGCCGCCCGCGCAGGTCGAGCCCGAAAGCCCGCTCTCCCAGGCCGTAGAAATGCTCATCCTCCTGGATCTGTTTCCGACAGGCGACCGGCCCCTGGGGATGCCAGCCGCCTCCGGCCTCATCCTGGCTGATCACGCGACCGTCCAGATCCAGGAAAGTCAGCCGGCCGCGCGCCCCGTCAATCCGGCATATCAACTTTTCGGTTCGGATCTCGATACCGTTCCCGGCGGCATCCTCGGTCGCCTGAAACTCGCAGGGCGGCCAATCGGCCGCTGGCTTGGCGACCGCGCAGGACGGCGCCGCCGTCGCCGGGAGTCCGCCGCCGTCGATGGGATCGAGACGCACCTGTATCAGTTCGGGCGCCAGGACGGTCAAGATATATGCGCCGTTGTCGCACCGGACGACGACGCGTTGCCCGTGACGCTCGCAATCGACGACCCGGCCCGGCCGCCGATACTCGGATAACGCCGGCGGGGATGATCTCCCATTCTCGACGTATGCCTCAATGTACTCCTTGAAACGGACTCGCTGCCCACGCTCGCGAAAGAAATATCTCACCGTATGGTACAGTGTGCGCAACCCCAGTTCCCGCGTGCCGCGCGCGACCAACGATAAAAGTTCCAACATAAGACCTCCCGTTAAAATGCGCAGCAAAAGACCCTGGAACGGCATATCCAGGGCCCTTTGCTAGCGATCAGTTCAACCTTCTAGCTGTTCCTGCGACGCCATATTTGCAGCAGAAAAACCATCACAAACCCGGCCACAAACCAGGCGACCCAGTAATCCATCACGTCCAGCAGCTTATTCAGAGCGGGTCGCTCCCCCTTGCGCTGCGCCAATTCGGCCGCGAAAGCTCGCGCGGCGGCGGGATTGTCCACCTCCCCGTGAACCAGGGTGACCGACGATAAGCGCAATCCCCCCACCCGGTACCATGCCCTGACGTGTAACACGTCTTCCGCAACGTCGACGATGACGTCAGACACGTCAAAAGGAGCCGTCGCCCGCTCCACCATAGAGAGCGCCATCGGCTTGAGCCAGGACTGAATGGGATAATCAACGTCCTCACTCTGCTGGGCCTCGACCGCCCTTTCGACGTGCTCCAGGGGCGACCCCAGATCAATGGACAATTGATGATCGTGCAACGTAAATGTGAGCACCTCTTCGGGCCGCCTGGCGTTTCGCGCTGTATACGTATAGGTGTTCTCCAGCATTTTCAACCTCCTCGTTAATCTTTAATCCTGCTTGCTTGCAATGCCAAACTCACCCCTATTTTACCAGAAACCGTCTATGCAAAACGATGTATTCCGTTGGCATAACGACCGTCTTCCGTTTAGAAAGGTTGGTCTTTCGTTGGAGGCAATCGCCACGGCCTGCCGGGACGCCCTTCGGTTACTGCTGAACAATCTACCGAACAATCAACCGGACAATCATTCCTGAAAACGGTATCCGACGCCCCGGACGTTGATGATGTATTGGGGATTGGAGGGGTCCGGTTCCACCTTTTGACGCAAGCGGTAGATATACCACTTGATGATCTGGCGCGCTTCGTGCATGTGCTCTGGTTTATAATCCCGCACCACCTCGACCAATTCTGGCGGCGGGATGACGCGGTGCGCGTTCTGCATCATATGGGTCAAAAGACTGAATTCACGTGGCGTGAGATTGAGGTCTTTGCCGTTCAACGTGACCTCGTGCTTTGTCAGGTCCACGAAGAAAGGCCCGCGTTGCAATACCCGCCCCTCCTTTTTTTGTATCAAAGCCCGTCGCTTCTCCATAGCCTCGTCCGCCGCCCGGCGCACCTCTGCCGGTTCGACCGGTTTGAGCAGATACCCGTCCACCCCTTCGCGAATGGCGTCCATCGCCGATTCCAGGGAACCGTGGGCGGTCAAGATGACGACCGCCATACTCGGCCACCGCCAGCGGGCCGCTTCGAGAACGCGCAGGCCGTCAATCCGCCCGCCGAGGTTCAAATCCACGATTGCCAGATCGAAAGGGATCTCTCGCAACCGGTCCAGGGCTTCCTCACCGTCGGCAGCCTGCGTGACGATATGCCCCACGCGGCGCAGAGTCTCCTCCAGGAAAAATCGAATGCGCTCCTCGTCATCCACCACCAAGGTCCTAACTTGCTCAACCATAAATTCGCCTTAACCTCCCACAAGATTACACGATAAACAGTTGCTTCTGATTTGCCATTATAGCACAAAAGTGTTAGAAATAAATGCGCTAGCCGCCGTCCCGGGGGCGCTAATCGGCCCGAGGACGAGCCTCCGAGCGAATTTTTTAATAGTCTCTATAGCGATTCCAAAGCGGCGGAGGTTTAAAAGGGATTGGCCAACGCCAGGAGGTGTTCATTGCGATACAAAGTTCAAACAGAGGATTTCTTCGTAGAGGAGCAGATACCGCTTTCGTTGGGAGAGCGGGGACAATTCGCCGTCTGCCGGGTGTGCAAACAAGGGGTGACGACGTTGAGCGTCCGGCGGCAAATGGCGCGAATTCCGAACGTTCACCAATCGGCCATCACCTTCCCGGTGCTCAAGGACAAGCAAGCGATCGCCGTGCAATACGCGACGGTGCAGGGCCAAGCGCCCAAGCGAATGGCGGGTCCAGGCTTTGAGGCTGAGTTCCTGGGGCGCACGGAGCGACCGCTGACGCCGGCCGACATCACGGCGAATCGTTTCACCCTCATCCTGTGCGATCTGACCGACGCGGAGACAGCGACCATTCACACACGCGCGCGCCAGGCGACCACATTCGGCCTGCCAAACTACTTCGACCGGCAGCGCTTCGGTTCATTATCCCCGGGGCGGGATCACATCGCCAAATTGATCTTGCAGCGAGACGCCGAGGGCGCGGTGCGCGCCTACCTCTCCCACCACTTCGTCGGCGATCCCCAACCCGTCCGCAAGTTCAAGGCCTTCGCGGCCCGTCATTGGGGGGATTGGGACACGCTCTTCGACGCGGCGCCCAGCCCTTCCAATTTTCGGTCGGTGCTCACCTACCTGCGCGACCATCCCCCAACCGACGGAGACGGAATGGCGCAAAGCGCTCAACCTGATCAACAGGCGGCTGTTGAGCATCTACCTCTCGGCCTACCAATCGCTCCTGTGGAACCGGATCGTATCCCGCTGCCTGGCCCATTGGCTGGCGGGGGCGCCCGCCCCTCTCGAGATCGCGCGGGAAGCATTGACGCTCTACCACACCCTACCCAACGATTTCGAGCGCGAGCGCCAGATTGCACTGCCCAGCCACCGGGCCAGGTACCCAGGGCCGGATTCTCAAGAAGGCGTATATGTACCGGGGAAAAAGGGCGCTGCTGCTCTTCCCCCAGGACATCGCCCTCTCGGCGGACAAGCCCGACGAGCTTTTCCCGGGCCAACGCCGGCTTACCCTGTCCTTTGTTCTGCCCAGAGGAAGTTACGCGACGCTGCTGGTCAAGGCGCTTCTGCTTTAAGGGGATGCGTTTGGCGCGAACGCGCGACTTGCGGAGATTGGCAAGTTATGGCTGCGCCATCACCAGCGGGAGAAAGATGTAGCTGGTCCGCGGCGCGATGGTGATGAAATCGCTGGCGGGGGTCGATTCCACGTTCCCCAGGCCATCGACGGCGTAGGCCTGGATGCGCCGCTCGCCCGGTTTCAGCGCGGCGAGGTCGATGACGAGCGTGAAATCCTCATTGGGGTCGTCGAAGACGCCGTCGTCTGGCGTGAGCGGTCGCCAGGCTTCATTGTCGATGCGATAATACATCTCGGCGATGTAGCTGACCTCCGACGTCGCCTGCCCCTGGTAGACCAACACGTCCGATTCGTCATCCCCATCCGCCTGGCGGACCGGGCGCTTCAGGGTCGTGTAGATAATCTCGTCCACCGGATCGACGACCGACACACTGGCGACCGTCATCGTCGTCACGCCGCCGGCCGAATTCGTCGCCCGCACCACAATCTCGACGTCGCCGGTGGGCAGCGCGGGCGTGGTGAACGTGAAATCCTCGCTATAGCTATCGAACGCGCCGTCGGCCGCCGGAACGTCGATCCACGTCTCATCGTCCGCCTGGTATTCGATGCGGGTGATGGCGTTGATGGTCACGCTGCGGCGCTGGGGGGAGGGGAATGGTTCATCGCGCAGATTGCCGGTCACGGTCAACACGTTGGAGACCTGCCCATCGGTGATAATTTCGGCGCTGCTCAGGCTGATCGTCGTATCGACCGGGTCCAGGATGCCGTCGTCGTCGGAATCGCGCCAACCGATCTGGGCGCGGGCGTACTCGTCGAGGTCTTTATTGGTGTAGGGCGAGACCTGCCCCCGCATGATGCTCGGCTCGTCAGAGGCGCAATCTCCATACCGGCTGTTCTGATTCACCCCCCCCAGGTAGCCCGACTGGCGCGTACAGGGCTGGTTAGCGCCAGCATATTGATCGAGGGCGTGGAAGATGTGACCGATTTCGTGGGCGGCGACGGCGTCCATATTGGACGGGCCATACCCATTGTTGCCGTAGGTCATCACCATAAACGGCCCGCCAAGGTAGGCGTAGGCGAAGTAACCGTCGGCGAAACGGTTGTCGTCGTCGTTAGCGCTATCGACGACGAAGATGGTGAAAGCCCAATCTGCGTCGTGCTCCCGGCGCAGGTCATTGTTGTAACTACGCACTCGGTCGAAGTAACTCGATTCAGTGTACCCCTTTTCCGCCATCACCTGGTTGATCCAGAGGGACTGATCGCTGTACGGGCGGGAGATGGGTTCGTAACGGGTGGAGATGGGCGTCGCTAAACTGTCATCGTACACGAAAGTGAGATTGGCGTCCGGCTCTCGAACGGCCCACCAATCGAGGGCGGCGGTGATTTCGCTGATGACCAGCGCGCGCGCCTCGTCGCTCCAATCCTCCGTCGATGGGTCGATGCTGCCGTCGCTTTCGGGCAACAGGATGCCGACCGCCACCCGGCCAATGAGGAATTCGCTCGTCTCGGCGTAACCGGGCGTGGGATCGCTGGCAGCGAGCATCTGCATCTGAGGGATATTTTGAGGAGGCGGGGCGACCATCGCGGCGCGCGAAGGCTCGTGCTCTGAAAAGGCGCTGTTGAGTGTTTGCGATGCACCGGCGGGAGTAGGCGGCGCAAGTAAGTTGTTCCAGGCGTGGACGGCGTAGTGGACGTGGTCGGGGAGGTTTGCCAGGGTGTCAGCGTCGATTTCGTGGTCGTAGACGAGGACTGAGGAGGTGGGGTCTTGAGAAGTGGGGTCCTGGGATGTGTCGGATGTCGTTGTATGGGATGGGAAGGAGATAGAAGCTCCCGCCGGTACATCGGCGACGAAGGCGGACGGTGGAAAAAAGTGAATGATTCGACCGCCTATCATCTCTAAGGATGAAATGATTGAATTGATATGATGGATGCTGCGCATCCGTGTGTCATCTTGTTGGAGTAGGACCAATACTCGGTTGGAGGAGGATGGAGATGTCGTCGCGGCTAAAACAGGATGTGGTTGAATCAAGCTAGAGAAAAGGAATAAAATGAGAAGTCCTACCCCGATGGATGAACGTAAGCATTTGTCCAGCGCCATCTTGTCTCCTCCCATATTTTGCCTCTATCATAGCAAGGGAGAATGGCGCAGACTGTTGCGGAGAGCGTGTCACACAGCGTGTCAAATTTTGACGTAATTTCACAATGGCACATTACAACGCACGGCGGTTAAAACCGCGTGGCTACAGCGCGTAAAAATCACGCACTGCAAAACCTGCCTTCGTAGGTTAGTTTATAGTCGGCGTAGGCCGACTTTGCAGTTGTGGCCCGCGAATTTATTCGTCTGAGACAAATGTGCCATTATCAAGGTAATCCTTCAATTGTCAACCGTGTGTTTCAAAACCCGGCTAACTGGGAGGGGAGAACTTCCGATGAGCCTGTCCGGCGAGGGCGCGCACAGTGGGATCGTCGTCCTGCGCCAGGCGCGTCAGGGCGGAGAGGACGGTCTCTCGGTGGTCGATATTTTGATCGGGGGTTCCGAACGCGACGAGGGCGGTGATCGCGCGCTCCCGGACGCATGGATCGGCCGCCCGGCTGAGGTCGATAATGCCCGGCAGCGCCTCTGAGCCTATCCGGGCCAGGACGCGCCCGGCGAAACGGGGCTCGATAGCCTCGCGTAAGCCGAAGCGCAGGAGCGGCAGGGAAAGCGCAGGAGAGACAACGAGGGTCTGGATATACCTCTCGGCGGCGGCGGCGTCCAGGGCGATGGAAATGTAACGCCGCGCTTTCCAGGGAGGCGATTCGTCATCCGCCAGGTACAGCCTCCCCAGGAGCGCGGCCGAGACGAAGGCCCCATAACCTGCGCCAATCCGGTCGAAGGCGCGATGCACATCCGCCAATCGCTCGTAGAGGCGGGGAGCGGGAGGCGCGGCGCCGGACAGCCGCTGGTGGACGGCGGGCAAGGCGGCGATCAATTGGGCGAGCGTCTGTTCCAGCGGTGAGACGTTCTGGCCCTCGTACCGCTCCGCATCCCCCTCTAACTCGACGAGCGCGTAAGGGTCGCCCTGGAGAAAGTGCAGATAGGCCAGGCGGGCCAGGGCGTAAAGCCGGTAGAGGCCATTCTCGCCCAGGGCGTCGGCCTCCTCGATCGCTTGCCGGTAGGCGTCCGCCGCCTCTCCGCGTTCGCCCTGGTCCAGATGCAGATCGCCCAGATCCACGTAGGCGTGAATCAGAGCCAACCGGTCTTGACTTTGATGGGCCGCCAGCACACGCTGGTGCGCGAGATGCCGCACAATCTCCCCCTCCCCCCATTCGCGGAGAATGGCCGGGGCGGGATTGCAGAAGGCGGCGACGATCTCCGGCGGGACGTCGCAACTGGCCTCCTGTTCGGCCCGACGGTTGAGCGCCATCGCCCGGTGATAAGCGCCCTGGACGTAAGCCGCCCAGGCCTGGGTGCGCAGCGTCTGGAAGATTAACGTCGAGGAGCTCAGTTCGACGAGCAGATGTTGAGCCTCTTTCAACGTCGCCTGCGCATCCTCTAATTCCCCCCGGCAAATTTGCAACTGACCGATTGTGCACAGGCCGGCTGTCCGGCGCTGAACGTCATTCGCCAGCGCGTCCCAGCGCGCCATCGCCTGCCGGGCCAGGTCGAGTCCCTGAGCATACCGACCGTGCAGCAGGCTGATTTCCGCCTGGGCCAGACGACCTTCGGCCTGGTGGAGCTGGCCGGCGCTCAGGGCGACCTGCGGGCGCTGGTCCGAGGCTGAATCTAGCCGGTCCAGCCAGCGCGGCGAGGTCCGCGCAACCCCCTGATCGAGCAGCCGGGCGACATCGTTCCCCTCCCCCGCTTGCTGGTAATGGGCGAAGGCGGATTGCAGGTCGCGCCGCGCCTCCAGCGCCTGGGCCGCTCTGCGGTGCAAATCCTGGATCTCGGCCGGGGACAGGCGCACGGCCAACTCGGCGCGGAGAAACGAGCGAAAGAGAGGATGGTAGATATATTGAACCCCGTCCAGGCCGGCCTTTTCGGCGTCGTCAGATTCACCTGGGCCGGCAGACGACAATCGTTGGATGAACAGATTGCGTCGCTCAATCTCATTGAGCTGGTGAGCCGCTTGACGGGAATCTTTGACGTGGGGGAGATCCAGAACGGCGTGGCATAGGTCCGGCGTCAGACAATCTAAAACGGCGCTGCGGAGGAGGAAGGCGCGCATCTCCGGCGACTGGTGAGCCAGCACTTCGTCCCGCAAGTAGGCCGCGACCCCTTCCCAGACGGTATCCAGGCTGGAGGCGAAACGTTTGAAAGCGTTAGCCGCCAACCACAAGGGGGCGGCCCATCCCTCGGCCCGCCGAACGATGTCCTCAACATCCGACAGCTTGAGATGCGGGCCGGTCGCCTGTCGGAGAAAGGCCCGGGCTTCCTCGGAGGTGAATCGCAGGTCTGGCGCGCGAATCTCCAGCAATTGGCCGCGGATACGCAGGCGGGGGAGGGCAAGATCCGGGTCTATGCGGGTCAGCACGTAAAGGCATCCATTGACCGGCAAGAAGTCGATCAGCTGTTGAAGAATTTGGAGGCTTTCGGGATTGTTCAGGCGTTCCTCGTCATCGAGGATGATGGCCAAGGGATGCGCGTTCAACGATTCCAACGCATTGATCAAGCATCCGGTCGCCTGCCGAAGGCCTCCGCGCAGGGCGAGGACATCGCGAATCTCGTTTTGCAACTCCTGATTGACGTCAGGGTGGATGCGGGCGATAGAGGCCGCCAGGCTCTCCAGAAAAGCGGTCGGATCGTTATCCACCGGGCTGACCTTGTACCACGTGAAGTGCAGGTCGGATGGACCGCCGTCAGATGCGTGAGCGTGTAACCATTGGGCGACCAGCGTGGTTTTCCCGTAACCCGGCGGGGCCGATACGAGCGTCAGCCGGGCGTCAAGCCCCTGATCCAGGAGATTAATCAAGCGGGGACGGACGAAAGACTCCGTAGGCGGGGTCGGCGGCGTCAGGCGAGAGGTCAACGCCAGCGAAGAGGAAGGAACAGTCGGCGGCGTCTTTTGTCGGAGGATGCGCTGATACAACGCCTGCGTCTCCTCCAGGGGCTGGATGCCCAACTCGCGCTGGAGCAGTTCCTGATAGGTCTGATACTGCCGGATGGCCTGGGCCCGCTGCCCGGTCTCCCAGTAGAGACGCATCAGCAAGCGGTGAATGTCCTCCTGGAGCGCGTCAAGCGCCAGGATGCGGTGGCAAGCGTCGATGGCCTCGACGTGCTGGCCCTGCCCGATGAACGCCTGGATCAGGTTGGTCAGGGCGCGCAACAGGAGGAGGAACAGCCGTTCCCGTTCGAGGGTGACCCATTCCTCGAAATCGGGGGCGTGAAGGATGGAGAAACCCGCCAGGAAATCCCCCCGGTACAGGTCCAGGGTATGACGAATTTGAGCGATGCGCTTGCCCGTCGCGTTGATCTGAGATTCCGCGCCCCGGAAGTGGACTTTGAGCGCTTCCTCAAACGTCAGCGCATCCACCCAGCATGGGGCGTTGGGGGATAGATGAATCCAGGAAGCATCGGAGACGATGCAATCGTCCGGCGGGACGCCGATCTCTTCCAGCGCGCGGCGGAGTTTCCACAGCGCGCGGCGGAGGTTATACCGGGCGCGAGATTGGGGAATCTCCCCCCAGAACAGGGTCGATAGGTGATCGCGGGAGAAACGCCGCCGGGGTTGACAGGCCAGGTAGATGAACAGGGCCTGCTCCTTGCCCGCAAGCTCATCGACCAGCGAGCGCTTCCCGTGGCGCAATTGCGCCCTGCCCAGCAAGTGCAGGGTCAAGGTCGCCTGGTCCTTCTTCATGACCATTTCAACCTCTGGGTTGGTCAGGGGCGTGCGTCTTCGACCGCCTCGAAACCGGTCGCCAGGGCTTTCAGATTGATCTCGGCTGTGCCCTGGGGGACGCGATCTCGAATGGCCTGTTCCAGCGCCTCTCTGGAAACGATGCCGGTGAGGCCGACCAGCACGCCCAGCCCGACGACGTTCGCCACAATTTCGCGCCCGGTCACCTCCCGGGCCAGCGTCGTCATCGGCGCGCGAATCGCCCGCGTGGTGGGAGCGCGGCTGACGTGGTCCTGATCAAGGATCAACACCCCCGCGCGCGCCACCATCCTGCCGTAGCGATCGCAGGCTTCCTGGCTCATACAGAGCGTGATGTCGGCGTCAATGACCTTGGGGTAGTGGATCTCCTGGTCTGATATGACGACCTCGCACCGGCTGGCGCCGCCCCGGGCTTCCGGTCCGTAGGATTGGGTCTGAACGACGTTTTTTCCGTCCCGAATCGCCGCTTCGGCCAGCAGAATGCCCGCCAGAATCGCGCCCTGCCCGCCGGTGCCGGCCAACCGAATCTCATACCGTGTGCTCATTTTGCAGCCTCCGCCTGTGCTCGCTCGATCACTCGATCGTAGAGCCTGGTATACTCCGGGATGTCCCGGTCGATAAATACGCCTCGGACGATGAGGTTTCGTTTTTGCTCCTCGCTTAGCGTCTCCGCCTTCTTCTGGGTCACACTCTGTTCCTTGAGTCGGGCCATCATCTCAGGCGCCTTGCCCCACCGATTGATACGGCCCAACGTGGTGTGACAATAGGAGACCGCCTCGACGACCGAGAATCCATCCTTCCCCAGGGCCTGAACGATGTACTTTTCCAATTCGCGCACGTGGTAGACGGTGCTGCGGGCGACGAAGGCCGCGCCGGCCGCGATGGACAGATCGGTGATGGGGAAGGGCTGCTCAATGTGCCCGTAGGGGGCGGTGGCGGCCTGCGCGCCGATGGGCGTCGTGGGGGAATATTGCCCGCCGGTCATCCCATAGATGAAATTGTTGACCACGATGGACGTGATCCCGATATTGCGCCGGGCGGCGTGGATGAAATGGTTGCCCCCGATCGCCAGGGCGTCGCCATCCCCCATGACGGCGATGACGCGCATCTCCGGGCGCGCCATTTTCAGCCCGGTGGCGAAGGCTAACGCCCGCCCGTGGGTGGTGTGCATGGTGTTGAAATCGGCGTAGACCGGCATACGGCCCGTGCAACCGATGCCGGAGATCACAGCGACGTCGTTCTTGTCGATTTGCAGCGCGTCGACCGCCCGGATGATCGCGCCGAGGACGATGCCAATGCCGCAACCGGCGCACCAGACGTTGGGGAATTTTTTGTGATGGCGCAGATAGCGCTCGTGAACGCGGGATTCGTGTTTCGGGTTATTCGTCGTGGACATTTAATCCTCCATAGCGGACAATATCTCGGCCGGTTTGATGATTTCGCCGTCAGCGCGGGTGACGCGCCGGACTTTATGTCGGCCGACGACCCGCTCGACCTCCAGGGCCAATTGCCCCATATTCATTTCCGGCACGATGACGCGGTGCAGGCGGGCGGCGACGTGTTCGACGATCTCCGAGGCGAAGGGCCAGATCGTCTTCAGCTTGAGATAGCCGACCTTGCGGCCCCGCGCTCTGGCCTTCTCTACCGCGTAACGGGCCGAGCGGGCGGTCACGCCATAGGCGATGACGAGCACCTCCGCCTCTTGAACGCCGTCCGTCTCGTAGAGCAGGATGTCGGAGAGGCCGGTGTCGATCTTGCGGAATACCCGATCCAACCAGGGCTGCACCTCGTCGAGCCGATTGGTTGGATAGCCACGCTCGTCGTGGTGTAGGCCGGTGATGTGGTAGCGATAACCGTTCCCAAAAGGCACCAGGGGCGGCGCGTCGGCCGGGAAGTTCTCGTAGGGCTTGTACCATTCGGGCGGCACCGTCGTGCTGGCCCGGTCGATGCGCTCAATCTCGTCCGGATCCGGCACGACGACCCGCTCCCGCATGTGGCCGATGACCTCGTCCATCAGCAAAATGACGGGTGTGCGGTATTGTTCCGACAGGTTGAAGGCCCTGATGGTCAGGTCAAACACCTCACGGACGGACGAGGGTGACAGAGCGATGATGGGATAATCGCCGTGTGAACCCCATCGGGCCTGCATCACGTCCCCCTGGGAGGGGGCCGTGGGGCGCCCGGTGGACGGCCCCAATCGTTGCACGTCCACGATCACACAGGGGATTTCGGCCATAGCGGCGTAACCGATGTTTTCCTGCATCAGGCTCAAGCCCGGCCCGGACGTCGCCGTCATCGACTTGACCCCGCCGACCGAAGCGCCGATGATGGCGGCCATTGAGCTGATCTCATCCTCCATCTGGATGAATTTTCCGCCGACCTGGGGCAGGCGTCTGGACAACACCTCGGCGATTTCGGTGGCGGGCGTGATGGGGTAACCGGCGAAGAACTCGCAACCGGCGGCGATCGCCCCCTCCGCGCATGCCTCATCGCCCTGCATCAATTTCACGTTGGCGACGGGGGTTGACGTTTGTTTGGCGGTCATTGTTCTTTTTCCTCCGATTCCTCCATCTCGTCCAACTTTTCTGACTCAATGTCTGTGACGAAGATGGCGAAGTCCGGGCAGTGGAGCTCGCACCATCGGCAAGCGGTGCATTTCTCCGGGTGGGCGACGATGACCCGCGCGTCCGGCCCCTGCGCCAAAACCTGGGTGGGGCAGAAGGTGACGCACAACTCGCACCCTTTGCACCAATTGGGGAAGATCGTCACGCGGCCGCGCGGCAACCGGCGTCTGGACTTGGATTGGGGCTTCTCTGCTTCCGTGACGTTTACAGCCATTGGATCATTCATTTATCGTCACACTCCTTCAACCCAATACCCGTGAATGCGTGTCGACTCAATCACCTTATGGGTAGTAGGCCAACCCCCGTTGGCCGTTTCTGTGCTAAAACCGCCCAACAGGGGTTGGGCGCCTACCCAGGAATCTATTTCATTCACGGGTATTGCTCCTTAACCTGGCGCCCATCTGGATGCCATAACCCGTTACCATACTCATACGAACTGGAGTTTTCCACACTTGAACGTGCATGGGCATTATCGCACAAAAATCATCTTTGGGCCAGTGATACACATCAGGGAAAATGAACGATAAATAGAACCCCTGGCAATTTTGACATAAAAGGCAAAACTGTTTAAAATCATATTAATTCGCGGGGTGACGTGCGATACCCCGTTGCACGTCCTTGGAGCGGATATAGTTGCTTTTGAGAGGGCGCAAGTGAGATGAGGTTATAGATTTGATGTCTGAACATCTGAAAGGATTGGTCATCAAGGCCCAGAGTGGATTTTTCACCGTCCACACCGACGAAGGAGATTTTGTCTGCCAGTTGCGCGGGCGACTCAAGCAGGAATGGCGGGACACCGACCTGGTAGCCGTCGGCGATCACGTGCACATCAGCGTGATTGGGGATGAAAAGGGGATGATCGAGGAAGTGACTGAACGAACGTGCGCGTTGAGCCGCCTGGCGCCGCTGGCGCGAGGACGCGGATCCCGGCGGTGGGATCGGAATGGCTACCTGGCGGAACGGGAACAGGTGATCGTCGCCAACCCAGATCAAGCGGTCTTCGTGTTGGCGTGCGCCCGACCCACGCCCAGCCTGCGTATGCTCGATCGCTTGCTGGTGGGAGCGGAGTTGCAACATATCCCATCCCTGGTGTGCGTCAACAAAGTGGACCTGGTGGACGACGTGGCGGCGAAGGCGCTCTTCAGCGTCTACCAGGAAATCGGCTATCCAGTAGTCTACACCAGCGCTGTGACCGAGGAAGGGATAGACGAATTACGGGAGATGTTGAAAGGGCAAGTCTCGGCCCTGATGGGGCCTTCCGGGGTGGGCAAGACCAGCCTGCTCAACGCGATGCAACCGGGCCTGGGGCTGCGCATAAAAGAAGTCAGCGAGGCGACCGAGAAAGGTCGTCACGCCACCGTCGTCCCCCAACTCATCCCGCTGGACGTGGGAGGATGGGTGGCGGATACGCCCGGCATTCGAGCGCTGGCCTTTTTCGACGTGGATCCGGAGGAATTGGACGCCTATTTCCCTGACATCGCCCGCTGGGTGCCCAATTGCCGCTTCTCCGATTGCACCCACACGGTGGAACCCGGTTGCGCCGTCCAACAGGCGGTGATGGAAGGTCAGGTGGACGATCACCGGTATGAGAGTTACGTCCGCCTGCGCGAGGAGCATCAAAAGCTGGCCGATATGTACTGGTGGGGCATCCAGGAATGAGCTTTTCAATATTGGGTCTTCAGGATTTCGCATGGCCCATCATAGACCCTAAAGGTTTTTGCGCTGGTTTTGATGGAAAAAGGTCATTGTTTAAGGCAAAAACGTTGTTTGCGCGGCCTTGAGCAAAACCTTTAGGGT
>DAOTUC010000367.1:0-6888 GCA_034437315.1 Anaerolineae bacterium | reverse complement strand
ACTCTGACTCCGTATGTGGGGGTTCAAATCCTCCGCCCCCAGCCTGGAAAATTCAATACTCCCCTAATATGTGCTTAAGGTAACGCCCAAGCCCGACGGTTTGCCCCCCTTTTACTGGCGTTTCATTGCATAATTAGGGGGTTTTTTTATGCCTACGCCTCGGCGTTGAGGCGCGGGGAGAGGGAGGTGATGACCCTCTCCATCCCGTGGGACGGTCTGGGCCGGGCGCTGGGCTTTGAACAGGTTTCAACGCGCCGCGTGACCTAATACGCGGTGACTTGCCCTTTTTTCCCATCTCTGGTAGACTTTTTACGCTGCCTGATGGCGGTTGTTTTTTGGAGAAAACCTGTGAGTATCAAACGATTATCCTATCAATTGTTCATCGTCGTTCTCGTGAGCGCCGTCGCAATCGGCGCTGCAATCCACGGATTGTCCGCCTGTCGTCGCGCCGAGCCAGCCTCATCCTCTCCCGTGACGCTCGACGTGGAAAGCGCGGCGGTCGATCAGGAGGCCCATCAGACGGCGGAACCGACCGGGGAGGTCGTGTCTCCCACGCCAGCGAACACCCCCTCGCCCGCCTATCCCGGCTTCTACACCGGCGAGCCGACGCCTAACCCGACGCCGGTGAACCTCACCAACGGCGACGGCCTGGAATCCCACGTTGTTCAATCGGGCCAGACGCTGGGGTGGATTGCGTTGGTGTTCGGCTGCACGGTCGACGAAATCGTCGCCGCCAACGACCTCGCCAGCGCCGACAGCATCCGCGCCGGTCAGACGCTGGTCATTCCCGTCGTCGCTTCGGAGATCGGCCCGGATCTCAAACTCGTACCCGACAGCGAGATGGTCTACGGTCCGGCCTACATCCACTTCGACCTGGCGGGCTTCGTCGCCAATCAGGCCGGTTACCTGGCGAGTTACACCGAGCGCGTCGAAGGGCGCACACTGACCGGTGGGGAGATCGTCCAACTGGTCGCCCAGCGTTTCAGCGTGGGGCCTCGGGTGTTGCTCGCCTTGCTGGAGATGCAATCGGGTTGGGTGACCGCGTCCCAACCGGCCGTCGAGACGCTCGTCTACCCCATCGGTCACGTCCAAGATTACTACGAGGGATTATTTCAACAATTGAGTTGGGCCGCCGTCCGGCTCAACGGCGGTTATTATGGTTGGAAGTACGGGAATCGCACGACAATGCGCCTCGATGACGGGATGCGCGTCGCCGTCGCTCCCACCCTCAACCCCGGAACCGCCGGTGTGCAAAACTGCCTGGCGGAACTGGCCCAAAATCAGGAAGCGTGGCTGGCGTTGATCGGGCCGGAAGGGTTCCCGGCGACCTACAACCGCTTGTTTGGAAACCCCTTCGCCTACGCCGTCGAGCCCCTGATCCCGCCGGATCTGGCCCAGCCAGCGTTGCGCCTACCCTGGGAGGGTGGGGAGACCTGGTATCTGACGGGAGGGCCGCACGAGGGCTGGGGGATCGGCAGCGCCTGGGCGGCGGTGGATTTTGTGCCTGGCGAGAGGATGTTGGGTTGCACGCCCTCCGCATCGTGGGCCACGGCCGCCGCCGCGGGCAAGGTCGTGCGGAGCGAGAACGGCGTGGTGATCGTAGACCTGGATGGGGATGGGTTCGAGCAGAGCGGATGGACGCTGCTGTACCTGCACGTCTACGCCGACGAGCGCGTACCGGCGGGCGCTTTCGTCCAGCAGGGCGAGCGCATCGGGCGGCCCTCGTGCGAGGGCGGCGTGGCCGAAGCGACACACCTCCACTTCGCCCGGCGCTATAACGGTGAATGGATACCAGCCGGCAGCGGCCCGCTCCCGATGACGCTCTCCGGATGGACCGCCCAGAAAGACGTGATGCCCTACGATGGGACCATGGTCAAGGGCGAACAGACGCGCACCGCTTGCGAGTGCTGGGAAGATGATTACAATGGCCTGGTCTCCGACAATGACCCCGATTAGCTTGGCGCCTATTCGGCCAATCAAGACCACGAAGCAAAATTGACCCCTACGTTGACTTTTGAGCCGTGTCGGTTATACTAAATGTCACTATAGAGACTATTAAAAATTTGCTCAGAGGCCCGTCCTCGAGCCGATTAACGTCCCCCGGGACGGCGGCTAGAGCAATTATTTAAGACTCTCGATACTAAACGCCTATTTCCAAGCGTTCACTAAAATGAGGTTTGTAATCCTCATCTGTTCAAACCTATTTGGATCTAGCAAGGGGGATTCCTGATGAATCAAGATTTATATCCTCGGTCTAGAAGCGGTTGCGGCATTCTATCCGTCATCGGCTGGCTTTTGGCGGTGGCGCTGGGCGTCGCGCTCCTGTGGTACGGCTTCGCCGGGAGCGGCGGCCCGACCGACGGAGAGCCGGTCAGCGTCGATGAAACGCCGGCCCAAACGACGGACGAAGCGACGCCCACGCCGGAAGACGGCTTCGCCTGGCCGACTGTCACCCCATTGCCGCCGACTGCGACGCCTACACCGGACGTCACCGATACACCGATCCCCTCGCCTACTTCCGAACCGACGCCGATCCCGCCGACGGAGACGCCAGCGACGATCGTCGCCGGCGCCGACGGCGTGAATGTCCGCCAGGGGCCGGGCACCAATTTCACCCGCCTGGGTTACCTGGAACCGGGCGCTCAAGCCACGCTAATCGGTCGATACGAAGATTGGTGGCAGATTGAATATGAAGGCTCGCCGGCTTGGGTGTTTGGCGATCTGGTGACCGCCTCCAACGCCGACAACGTGCCTCAGGTCCAGCCGCCCGCTTCGCCCGTCCCGCCGACCGCCGCGCCAGCCACCGAGGCCCCGCCCGCGCCAGAACCGACCGATACGCCGCCCCCCAGCGAGCCCTCCGATTATCGGGGAATCGTGCCGGAGAATTTCGAGGTGGAGGGCGCGCCCGGCCCATACGCTCAGGATGCGGACATCTGGTTCCATATGTGGATCCACAACAGCAACCCCCATACGGTGGAGTATGAATCGGTGGGCGTGCTGGTGGAGGAGACCGGACAATTCCAGAAGAGTTGGATTTACTCGAGTTTCAGCCCCGGGCAGAAATTCCATCACCGCGATCGCATCAATCAGTTCGATTTGGGGCCGGGCACTTATCACCTGTGGATGACGATTTGCTTCACGGACGGGGAATGTTTCAAGATGATGGGGCCGATCCAGGTGATCGTCCAGTAGCGAGGAGCGAGGGTCTAGACGTTTTGCGAGCGTAAGACGAGCGGCAACCACACCCGGTGCGCCCGCACGACGACGGCCCGGCGGATGAAGGGGCCGGACACGCTGCCGGCGATCTCGACGGTGTTGGTCAACGGCGCGCCGAGCGCCACCGTCGCCGTCGGGGAAAGCGCGTAGGTCAACACAACCGTATGAGCGGGCGAAACTACCCCAGTCCAGTGAAAGGTCCGGCTGGGGTAGTTTAGCGTCTGCGTCAACGGTTCCAGGCCGGCCGGGAGCGTGTCGGTCAGCGCGACGGTTGCGGAGAGCGAACCGGTGTTGCTGAGCGCGATGGTATACGCGATGGTTTGGGAAAGGTCGAAGAGATAAGGCGCGGCCCGCTTGTAGGAAGTGACCAGGACCGGCGCCGCTTCGGTCAACACAGTCGTGAAGATCGGTCGCGCCAGATCGTCGGTGGAGACGTAGGGCGATCGGCGCCCGTAGATGTCGCGGGCGCGGGCGCGGAAGAGATAGGAGCCCCCGTGGACGCCGTCAAAGGTCCCCGAGATCGCGGTGGTGTTCGTCAGCCAATCGTCCCAACCGTCTTCGCACGGATATGCATGCGCAACGCCGTCGCACACCTGCACATCGTAGGTCGCCAGGCCGCGCCACAGAGCGCGCGCGCCCCACGTCACACTGAAGGTCGTCGTCGGCGTCCACGATGGCAACGGCTCGAAGGCCGGGAGTGGGGGCGGACAGTCCCGGCGGTTGAGAGAGACCAGGACGTCGCCCACCGCATCCACGTAGACGAAAGCGATTTCTTGCAGGCTGCGCCCGGCCGCCGTCACCGAGGCGGTAAAAGGCGCGCCGGGGATCAAAGGGGGTGTCTTCCACCCGTCCAGCCCCGCGCACGTATCGTGATCCCAGACGTAGAGCGCGCCCGCTCCCTGTGCTTCGGTCGTGTGGAGGCCGATGACGAAGGCCTCATCTATCTCGCGCACGCCCAACGCGGCCCCGGTCGTCGCCGCGCGCAACCGGCCCACACCGGCGAGCGGGTACCATAGCTCGGTCCAGGATAGCGACGCGCCGGGTTCCAGGGCGGCCCAATCCCAGAAGGTCGGCGCTACGCCGCCGTGCAACTCGAAATAGGTGGAGCCGTCGTCGGTCCACAGATTGGAATCGATCATATGCGCCCAGCCAAAACCGAAGCCCTTGCTGCCCAGAGCGACGCTTGAGGGAAAGATTCGCACCACCCCCACGTCCGATTCGACGTCGTAGACGCTGGCGAAATCGCCCGCCGCCTGGGGATATTCGAAGAAGCCTAGCCACTCGCGCCATTCGCCCAGGCGGGAGTAATCGACGCCCCGATAAATCGGCCAACTGAAGCGATAGTCCGGCCCCTCCGGCGGTGCGCCGTGCCCCGGCAACCGTTCATCGCCGGTGGAATGGACGGACATCTCGTCGGCGCTGAAGACGAGCCGCAATTCCGCCCCCACCCGGTTGAGCGGGCCGGGCGCGAGCATGGCGTTGGTCCAATACTTGTATTCGATGGCGGCGGCGGTCGGGTTTTCGATCCGGGGCGTGACGGCGATGTAAGCCCCGCCCACCGGCAGATGGACGGCGACGGTCGCCCGGATGCGATCGGACGCCGACGTATCGCGCAGGGTCACCGTGACGCCGTGGGTTGTCGAGATGACAGTGTAATCCCACGGTTCGCCCCACTCGTAACCGTGTTCGTCCACTGGCAAGCACCACTCTATGCCGCCTACTGCCAGCCACCATCCCTGTTCCGGCGGTCCCCAGGGGGAGGGCTTGATGACCGGGTTCTGATATAACACGTTGTGACCGGCGGGCGGGTTGAGCGGCTTGTAGATCATCTGATAGATGCGGCCGCCCAGCGACGGCATCAGCGTCACCCGCAGGTACTCGTTTTCCAGGACCAGCAATTCGTAATCCCGGGCGACCGGTTGGGGATGGTCGCCTTGATAGCGCGGCCAATCGAGTTTCGTATAGGTCATATTGAACGTCGGGCTATAATGGGGCGTTAGATAATCGGCGTAGGGATAGGTGGGGATTGACAGGGTGGTGGTGGAAAAAGATACCGGCCCCTCGACGCTCCCCGGCGGCGTAGCGTCCACTGGGCGCGCCGGTTGAGCGCCACCGTCGTCGGAGCCGGACGCCGCCAGCCGGATTGCTCCGCATACGCCCAGCGCCGCCAGCAGCGCCGCCAGCAGCGCCGCCGACCCAATAAACATCCAGCGCCGTCCTCTCTTCTTCATCCGCCCCCTATCCCCTACTTCCCTACTCGCCCTCACGCCGAAAACAGACGGGTGATCTCGTCCTGGTCGAAACGCGGCATTGGCCGTTCTCCCGCCGCGCCGCGCAACGTCACGCCCGCCTCCCGGTCGACGACTCGCCCGATGCAGGTCGTCTCAATCCCGGCCTTTTCCAGCGCGTCCACGATTGTCCCAACGTCGTCCGGGGTCAGCGCCAGCAGCAGCGCGCCGGAGGCGATCAGTCCCAGGGGGTCCAGCCCCAGCCGCTCACAAAAAGCCCGCGTTTCCGGCAGGACCGGTATCGCGTCTTCGTCCACCGTCAGCCCCACGCCCGCCGCCTCCGCCAATTCCCACAGGCCGGTGGCGAGGCCGCCCTCGGTGGGGTCGTGCATAGCGTGCACCTCGCCCGCCGCCGTCGCCACAGCCGCATCCTGGACGACGCTGATGCCTGGGTCGTCCAGGAAATTGCGGCAGCTTTCAATGGTTTGCCAATCGAAGTCCGCCAGCGCGTCCGCCGCCTCGCACGCGAGGCTCTCGCGCGCGATAATGGCGCTTCCCTCGATGGCGATCCCTTTCGTCAGCGCCAGTGTGTCTCCGGGACGGGCGCCGTCGGGACGCACCAATCGCTCCGGCGCGACCTCGCCCAACATAAAACCGGCGACGATGGGGCGGTCGATGCCATACGTCACCTCGGTGTGCCCGCCCACCAGCGTCACGTCAAGTTCCTCACAGGCCGCCGTAATTTGGTCGAAGATACCGTCCACCAGCGCCCGGTCTGTCTGTCCCTCCGGCAACAGCAACGTCGCCAGGAACCAGAGCGGGGTCGCGCCGGTGCAAGCGATGTCGTTGGCGTTGACGTGGACGGCGTACCAGCCGATCTCGTCGGTGGCGAAGGTGATGGGGTCGCTCTTGGCGACCAGATAGCGCTCGCCGAAGGAGATGACGGCGGCGTCGTGTCCGATGCTCGGACCCAGGATGACGCGCTCGCTTCCCGGCGCGCCGTGGGCCTCTCGACGGGCCTGTAACCGGGCCAACAGCCGGGCCAGGTCGTCGGCCGGCAGCTTGCCCACTGCAAACGCAGAAGAAGTTGAAGAAGAAGATGAAAAATGCAATCCAAACCCCCTGTTCTTTGATGATTTATTGCAACTGCTCATCTAAACCCGCGGGAGGATAAGCTGAACGTATCGCGGATTGTCGACAGTCGTCATGATACTACAATCTCGAACTTGCACAACAGTTGTTGAAGCCAAATTTCGGGCGGAGCATGAGACAGTGGGCGAGCGACAATTGCTTTCTTGTCCGCCCTATGCTATACTTTATTGGGTCTTCAGGATTTCGCATGGCCCATCATAGACCCTAAAGGTTTTTGCGCTGGTTTTGATGGAAAAAGGTCATTGTTTAAGGCAAAAACGTTGTTTGCGCGGCCTTGAGCAAAACCTTTAGG
>DAOTUC010000366.1:0-5806 GCA_034437315.1 Anaerolineae bacterium | reverse complement strand
GAGGCTGCGCGTTTGACACCCAACGCCAAGGGCGTCTACATCACCCTCAATGAGATCGATCCCTCGCTGCTGGCGCGGGCGGCGAACCGGGTGCGCGTCGTTGGACGCGGGGAGCCGACCACGTCCGACCACCAGGTGCTCCGGCGACGCTGGCTCCTCGTGGACGTCGACCCGATACGATCATCGGGCATCTCGTCGAGCGAGACGGAGTGGCGGGCTGCCCACGACGCGGCGGTGTCGATTCGAGCGCATTTGACGGCGCAGGACTGGTCGGCGCCGGTCCTGGCGACGTCGGGCAACGGTTTCCATCTGCTCTACCGGATCGACCTGCCGACCGATGACAACGGCCTGGTGAAACGAGTTTTGCAAGGGCTGGCCTTCCGCTTCAACGATGACGCCGTCGAGGTGGACGAGACCGTGTTCAACCCGGCCCGCATTTCGCGTCTGTACGGCACCGTAGCCCGCAAGGGCGACCACATCGCCGAACGTCCCCACCGGATGGCCCGCATACTGGATGCGCCGGAGAGCTTGGACGTCGTCTCCCGCGAACTGTTGGAGCGCCTGGCCCAAGCGGCGCCCACGCCGGAACAACCGCGCTATCATGCGCCTCCCAGGAACGGTGGGGGCTTCGATCTGGATGGCTGGATGAACGAGCATTTTCCAGAGGCCGATGGCCCCTTGCCTTGGGAAAAGGGGCGTCGGTGGATTTTCCCGATATGTCCCTGGGACCCCGATCATCAAGATCGAGCGGCCTACGTGGTCCAGTTCCGGAACGGCGCGGTTGCGGCGGGTTGTCACCATAACGGATGTTCGGGGAAGGGTTGGCACGACTTGCGAGACGTGGCGGAATCGGGCTGGCGGGAACGCGCGTCCGGACGTGGGCTTGGCGCCGCCGGTGAGTCAAAAGAAACGCTGGAGGAGTTGTTCGAACGGGCGGTGAATGCAAAGCCCGAGGCGCAATCCGAGGCGCTGATGGCTTTGGCCCGCGCCGTGTCCAGGGCGGATCCCTTCACGATCAAGGCGTACGCGCGCAAGGTCAAGGAGGCGGGCCTGGCGAACATCGGCACGTTTAGTGACGCGGTGAAAAGGGCGCAAGGTGGGGGGATACAGAGACGGCGGTCCGGCAACGATAAGCCGTGGCTGGTGGTGAGCGAGCGAGGGTTACCGCGCATCAACGCCGGTGATCGGGAGTTGCCTCGGGTGACGAAAGCGACCTGGGAGGCGATCCAGAAGGCCAACCGCGATCCCTACCTGTTCCGCTTCGGCGGATTGCCTGCTCGCATCGAGACGGGGGACGATGGGACGCCGAACACCCAGCCGTTGAACGACGCCCGGATGCGACACGTCGTGGCGCGTGTGGCCACTTGGTACCAGGTCACCGATGGCGACGAGGAGATCCCAGCGTTGCCTCCCGCCCACGTCGTCAGCGACGTGTTGGCGACTCCTGATATGCCCCTGCCCATCCTGGAAGGCATCGTATCGTCGCCCGTCTTTGCCCGGGATGGCACAATCCTGACCACGCCGGGGTATCATCCCCAGGCCTGTATGTACTATCACCCGCCGTCAGGTTTTGCCATTCCGGATGTGCCGGAGCGGCCGAGCGATGAGGATGTGGAGCGCGCCAAGATGTTGCTACTGGACGAACTTCTGGTTGACTTCCCCTTCGTTGAGAATCCGGACGGTGGGGATGGACAACCTGCAGCCAACGCCGAGCGTGCTCACGCCGTCGCGATGGTGATTCAGCCCTTTGTCCGGCAGATGATCACGGGCGCGACTCCCTTGTACTTGATCGAGAAACCATCTCCGGGGACGGGGGCCAGCCTGTTGGTCGATGTCTTGGTGCAGGTGGTGACCGGGCGACCGGTGATGACGATGACGGAGGGGCGCAACGACGACGAGTGGCGCAAGAGACTCACGGCCAAACTGCTCGATGGACCGCAGTTCATCGTCCTGGACAACCTGCGGCGAAAGCTCGACTCCTCGGCGCTGGCGGCGGCGATCACCACACCAATGTGGGAGGATCGGATTCTGGGGCAATCGACGGTGGCGCGCATCCCGGTCCGCTGCGAGTGGATCGCGACCGGCAACAATCCGGTGTTGTCAGACGAGATCGCGCGGCGTTGTGTTCGCATCCGGATGGATGCCAAGTGCGACCAACCGTGGCTGCGGCGCTCGTTCAAACATCCGCAGTTGGTGCGGTGGGTGAGGGCGCATCGCAGTGAGCTCGTCTGGGCGGCGTTGACGCTGGTTCAGAACTGGATCGCCCGGGGACGCCCGGTGGGCGACTACACGCTGGGGATGTTCCAGTCGTGGGCCGATACGATGGGCGGAATCTTAGATGCTGCCAGTATCGCCGGATTTCTGGGCAACCTGACCGACTTCTACGACAAGGTTGACGTCCAAGGCGCGATTTGGCGCAGCCTCGTGGCGGCGTGGTGGGAGCGATTTGGTGGAGAGAGCGTCGGAGTATCAGATTTGTTCGCGCTCGTCGCCCGGCTGGATATGGGGCTAGATCTGGGAACAGGCAAAGAGCGCAGCCAGCGGACTCGCCTGGGTCTACTTCTGAACGAACAGCGGGATCGGCGTTACCAGGTGGAGATATCTGGCGAGATGTTGGTCTTGCAGATCGCGCGGGCGGGGACGAAAAAGCGGGCGAACCAATGGCGGTTGATTTGCCAGAACACGCCGGAAACGGTGAACGTGGTGAACGTTAGTGAACGTTTGGCAGGCCAAAACGGTGGCGGGGGAGAAAAAAGCATACATTTCTCGGGTGATGAGCGGAGGGAAAGACGCCCTGACAAGCCTGAAGCGGTGAACGTGGTGAACGTTAGTGAACGTTTGGCAGGCCAAAACGGCGGCGAGGGAGAAAAAAGCATACATTTCTCGGGTGGTGAGCATGGGGAAAGATGCCCTGACGAGCCTGAAGCGGTGAACGTGGTGAACGTTAGTGAACGTTTGGCGGGCCAAAACGGTGGCGGGGGAGAAAAAAACATACATTCCAGCGGGATGGGCAAAGAAGGCTGTTCGGGCGTAAGCTGTCCGCCGGACGGACAGCTTGCGTCTGATCCACCTGTTGGATGCTCGATGTACCCTCACCACCGGCGATTCTGGCGTAGGCCGACGGGGGGCTGGATATGCTATACCTGTCATCCACCGGCGAGTGATGATGTGGAAATCGTTGAACTCGAGGAGATCGAGCGATGATGCCGATGACGGCGATCACCCTCTCTCTCCCTGGAGATACCTCAATGGCGGCGCCCGGCGATCCCGATCGCTGGGAGCGGCGGGATGGGCGCATCGTGGCTTCGTACACCCGCGAGGAATTGACGTTGGCAGTGTGGCTGGCCCTGGATCAGAAGCGGGAGTGGTTGGAGGATCGGCTGACACGCGGTATGGCGGTGTTGCAAGCGGCGACTGGCCAGGGGGAGGATGAGGCCGAGCGTCTGCTGGCGCACTGGGATGCGTTGACTGTCGAGTACGGGGCGACTCTGGCGGCATTGGCTACTCTAACGTCAGTCCATATGAGCCGCCAGTCGCTGGTTAGTGAAAACGTGGGATGAGGAAGCGGAGTGGTCGTGATGGATGCCTATCGTAGGTTGGCGGCTGCCATCCTGCTGCGGGCGGCGCGGGATGCGCAGAGCAATGATCCGGCGTTGGCCTCGGAGGCCCGGCGCTGGTTGGCCGGACAGGGTGCGTCCTGGGCCGAACTGGCGCTGGACATTCCCCATCAGCAGTTGACCTATTGGGTGGAGCGATTGCCCGCGCTTCCGTACGAACAATTGACATTATTTAGCAACTTACAATGAGAGGTAAATGAAAATGAAAGTGAATGTTGGAAATAAAAGACCGATGATCGACACGGCGGTGAAGGCTATGCAGGCTATGAATCCGATGGCGGTGGAGCGCTTGTTGGCGGTGGTGGCGGAGATCGTGATCCGCTTGTTGGGTAGCGACCAACGGCGCTGTCCGGGCAATTCTCCCCGCTGGAAAGGGCCGAAAGGGTAGAAGGGCGATGGAATCGATCAAAGGTATGCGAGCAGCGATCTACGGCCGTTTCTCTTCGGACATGCAGCGGGACGGTTTTAGTATGGAAGCCCAGTTGGCGGCCTGTCGCAAGCTGGCTGAGGAGCGAGGGTGGGAGGTGGTCGCCATCTACACCGATGAGGCCAAAAGCGGTAAGACGACAGCCCGACCAGATTTTCGGAAGATGCTGCGCGATGCGCAGAATGAGTACTTCGACGTGCTGCTTGTCCACAAGTTAGATCGCTTCTCCCGCTCGGTGGTGGACGTGTTGACCACCTGTCGCACGCTGGATGAGGTGGACGTGGCGCTGGTTTCGGTGATGGAGCAGTTTGACTTCAGCACCCCGCTGGGGCGAATGATGCTGACGATGTTGGCCGCGCTGGCCCAGTGGTATCTGGATAACTTGAGTGCGGAGACATCCAAGGGGAAAGAGGCCCGGGCGAAGTCCGGGCTGTGGAACGGAGACGTGCCCTTCGGCTACACGGTGGACTACAAGAACGCCGGTGGCGATGGGCAGGCCTATCCCGATGAGGATGACCGGGATGGCGCGGTGTATATGTTTGAGCAGTACGCGCTGGGGATCTATTCCGACAACGACGTCGCCCAGTTGCTGAACGAGGCGGGCTATCGGCCCCAGGGACGGGGAGATCGCGCACTGCAATTGTTCAGCAAGGACAGCGTGCGGGATATGTTGAAGAATCGCTTCTACGTCGGGGAAGTGCAGTACAAGGGTGAGTGGTATCCGGGTGTGCACGAGGCGATCATCTCCGAAGAACTGTTCGAGCGCTGCCAGGAAGTACGCCGACAACGAGCGCCGAAGCGAGGGACGACGGCGCGCAAGGGGAGTCGGGTCTATCCGTTGACGGGGGTCGCGTACTGCGCGCGCTGCGGGGAGGGATTGCGAGGATCATACACGGGTGGACGCCGCTATTACCGAGATCCGGCGCGACAGAAGGGGCGGGACTGTGACCAGCGGATGGTTCGGGCTGAGGAAGCTGAGGGGGCGTTAGGGTCGTTTTTGAGGCAGCTGGCTTTGCCCCAGGACTGGCGAGAGATCGTGTTAGCCCAGATTGAAGAGCAGTTGGGAAAAAAAGATCAGCAGGCCCGAGAACGGGCGAAGATTGAGAAGCGCCTGAAGCGCTTGAAGCGGTTATTCGTGCTGGGGGATCTGGAAGAAGATGTCTATGTGAAGAAGCGAGACGAGATGAAAGCGGAATTGAAAGCCCTGACGCCAGTGGAGATGCCAGACTTAGAGTGTGCGGCGAGCATATTACAAGATTTAGGGACAATTTGGGCCCAGGCAAACCTGAAGGAACGGCGGCAGATTGTTCACACGTTGCTCAAAGCGGTTTACCTAGACAGCGGGGATCGGGGGCCAGTGCTGGCCATCGAGCCCGAAGTGGATTTTGCTCCCTTGTTCGAGATCGTCGAACCGGGCGACGAAGGGGTGATGATTCTGGAACCTGGGGCAAATTTGGTTGGTTTATGTCAGATAGGTTCAGACGAGGCTTAACGATTAAGCCTGTCCGATACCGGTCGAGAAAGGAATTGGAGGAAAATAAATGGGTTTCTTCGGACCTACCGAGTGGTATTCACAGAAAGATGTAGACAAACGATTAGCCAAAGCGAAAGAAAATTGCGAAAGTCGCATCGGTATGGAGCGGCAGCGCTACGAGGCCAGCATCCGGCAGATCAAGGACATTCAGAAAGCCCTGATCGAGCGCAGGATCATCTCGGACGATGCCCGTGATGAAATGCGGAAAGGAATGGAGCGGATCGCCCA
>DAOTUC010000365.1:0-10262 GCA_034437315.1 Anaerolineae bacterium | reverse complement strand
AAGAATTCGGAAGTCTTCAGCCGAGTATCTCAGAGACAACATTGATTTTCTGTAGTGTCAAAATCCGCTGCACAATGCGCTTTTTGAGACTTCCGAATTCTAATAACGATCCATTGGAAAACTCCAGTTTGATTCTATTCGTTTAATTCTAAATTTGTAGTGCTCTCACGCAGAATCCTCCGTTTGTAGGCTTGGCGCTGCACGTCCAGGTAGGGCAAAAAATCCAGGTACATCCGCACGACCTTGGAATACATCGCGCCCCGATCGAAATCGGCGGCCTGATAAACGACGCAATTTTGCCGCACCACCTCATACTTGAGCACCAGATCGTCGGTATCCAGAAATACCAGATCCACGTTATCGAACCCAGCTCGCGTCAGATCCGCCAACATCTCCAACCGTCGTTCTCGGCAATTGTCAGTGCGCGGCACGACAGCCAGGTCAATGTCGCTATCCCTCCGCATACGGTCTTCCGCCGCCGATCCAAATAGGTAGACCGCTTGCACGTCGGGATATCTGCGAAAAACAGCGTCCAGCGCGTCCAGATCCAGCATATCTACTCCTTCGCGAGGTTTCATTCACCCACTACCCTTGTCCTAACCTGGACGAGCCAGAACCAATAAAGGATGCTGATGGCAAATTCTTGCTCGCTGTGCAAGGATCTATTGGTTAGGCTTAATCATCGTCTTGATCAGACATTAATCCTTTTTTCAACAGGGCATCTCGCAACTGAGCCACGACGTCCAACACTGACAATGGGGGAATCGAAATGTGACGGGTCACATCGCTTAGCGGATGAAGATGCCAACCCCGACGATTGTCGAAATCTATTCCCCAGGTTCGCCGCTGTTCTTCGATCAAAGCAAAGGCGAGAGTACCTGTCACTTCATTAAAGTAGAAGCGGACGAAACTTCTCTCGTCTAAATACCCTCGACCATTGACAGTAGGCCCCTCGACCTGTAGTGAGACACTTTCGAAAGCCTCAATATCCGCCAGGGAGCGTAACAAGACTTTCGAGAATTGCTTCACATCCATTGACGTTGCAAATCCTCATAATGCCTCAATAGCGTTTCTGCTTGCTCCCACTCCCAAAAATCGCTCTCGACTTCGTAATCGTATGCATTCTGGCCCAAAGTGCCAGTTTCACACCGATCCGAAAATTCAGAGAAAGACATACCCCACTTTTCTTCCAATGCCCGAATGCGCTGTTTGACCAGGTCAGCTTTGAGTTCGACGTACTCAGAAAGAACCTTCAGTAAGGCGGTCTTCAAATCTGCTGTTTCCGTTACTTGGGTCAAAAATGCACCCATTCGAGGCGATAGCGTAATCGTCGAATTTGATCTTTCCATCTAACGCTCCCAAATATACGCTTACATTTCTCGTATTTTTTAGTCTTGTGAGTGTAAGACTCTAAACCCATTAACCGCTTTCACAATCGTCTCCAGATCCGCCTGGCTCAACCCCGGATGCACCGGCAACGATAACACCTCCAGGCTGGCCTTCTCCGCCTCGGGGAACGACTCGGTCACGTTGTCGTAAATGCTCTGCTGGTGCACCGGCACCGGGTAATAGACGCCGCATCCCACGCCCTGTTCCCGCAGGTAATCGATCATTTCGTCCCGCCGGCCCTCGGGCGCGCGCACGGTGTACTGGTGGAACACGTGGCGGTAGCCCTCCGGCGTCGTCGGCGTGACCACGCCCTCCAGGTGCGCGTTGAAATAGGTCGCGTTCCGGATGCGGGCCTCGTTGAAACCCTCCAGCTTGGGCAACTGGGCGAGCCCGATGGCGGCGTGCACGTCGGTCATGCGGAAGTTGTAGCCCACCTCGTCGTGATAGTAGCGCCGCCGCATGCCGTGGTGCCGGATGACACGCGCCCACTCGGCGACCTCGTCGTCGTCGGTGGTGATGACGCCACCCTCGGCCGTGGTGATGTTCTTGGTCGGGTAGAACGAGAAGCACCCGGCGCCGAAGCTGCCCGCCCGCTTGCCGTTGAACTCCGCGCCGTGGGATTGGCACGCATCCTCGATCATCGCCAGATTGTGCCGCTCGGCGACGTCCATCAGCGCGTCCATATCGCAGACCAAGCCGAACAGGTGGACCGGCATGATGGCCTTGCTTCGCTCGGTGATCGCCACCTCGACCGCCTGGGGATCAATGTTGAACGTCACCGGATCGATATCCACGAACACCGGCGTCGCGCCGACGTAGCGGATGCTGTTGGCCGACGCGATAAAGGTGAACGGGGTGGTGATCACCTCGTCCCCCGGCCCAATCTCGTGGGCCAACAGGGCAGTGTGCAGCGCCGTCGTCCCCGACGAGGTCGCGATGGCGTGTTTTACGCCGCAATAGGCCGCGAAAGCCTCCTCGAAAGCGGCTACCTTCGGCCCCTGGGCCAGCATCCCCGATTCCAAGACCTCCCAGACGGCTTGCTTCTCTTCCTCGCCAATTTGCGGTTGCGCAATGTGGATCATTTCACTTTTCTCCAATCGTTTATCGGAATATCAATACGTGTATCACAATCCGGGCACCGGGTGTGGACCACGTCGGACGCCTCTTCAACCATTTCCAGGCACGCGCCGCACGGGCAGACGAACCCATGCAAGCGCGCCGGGTTCCCCCACACCAACCCGTAATCCGGCACGTCGCGTGAGACGACCGCGCCCGAGCCGATCATGGCCCAAGCGCCGACGGTCACGCCGCAGACAATGACAGCGTTGGCCCCAATCGCGGCCCCTCGCCTGACCAACGTCTCTCCCAACGTCCAATCATCGGCCGCCTTGAGCGAGCCGTCGGCGTTGATGGCCCGGGGGCGCTTGTCGTTGGTGAACACACAATGCGGGCCGCAGAAGACCCCGTCCTCGATCGTCACGCCGTGGTAGATCGAGACGTAATTCTGCACCTTGACGTGATCCCCCAGGGACACGCCTGTGTCGATGTAGGCCCCCTTGGCCAGGATACAGCCGCGGCCAATCGCGGCCCCCTCCCGCACCTGGGCCTGGTGCCAGATGCTGGTCCCATCCCCGATGTGGGCCGCATCCGATACATCCGCCGTGGGATGAATTTTGACGCTCATAGAACTCCTTTTTAATCTACTGATGGGTGTATTTACTATTTGAGGGGACTTCATTGCACTCATCTATTTTTAACCACGGATGACACCGATTTCCACTGATTGTTAACTTGGTTCTTTGGGATTTCGCATGGTCGCGGTGAGAAATTAGCCACGAATTAACACGAAAAACCCAAAGATTAGTGACAATTCGTGTAATTCGTGGCGAAAAACTGGCCATTTGCTAATCCAACCAGGCGAACTACCAGAGAGCCGTTAACTTCCAATCCGTGTCAATGCGTATTCCGGTGAAATCTGTGCTTCCCCTCATTACTTAGTCCCCCAAGTTTTGTATGCGCCCTCTACTGATATTGCTCTCGCACGTTTTGCGCGTGCCACATCTCACTTGCGCCCGCCCAACGCCTGCAAGAAACGCTCAAGCAGATCTGATTCGATTCCGGCAATCTCGCCCAACGCGCGCACCGGATGCGGCAGAGGATCTTGCCATAGCCACTCAACCCGTAGCCAGAAATCTGGCAGAACCGGAGAATGATAATCCCCCTCGTTACCGCTGAATGCCACGTGATAGCGTCCTTCCTGTAGGTGATAGAACTCAACCCAGGCAGTTTGGGGATCAATCAACCAATATTCCGGCGCCCCAGCCTGGGCATATTCGTAGAACTTCTCGCCACGATCGCGCCCGGCGCTCTCCGGGGAGACGATTTCCACAACCAGGTCGGCCGGTCCGTCGAGATAGGTCTCCTTCAACCGGTCCAGATGCGCCTTCGTCACAAAAAGCAAATCCGGTTCTCGTCCTGACTGCTCCAACTTCATCTGGAAAGGCGCGCTCAATACAATCCCCAAATCACGCTGTTCAACGAAAGCCCCGATCACGCTGGTCAGAAAATCGCCAATACGCTGATGTCGCTTCGATGCGGGACTGTACATAACCACTCCTCCCGTCTTTTCCCCCGGTGAGGCGACCCATTCAGCCAGGGTATCCTCGTCGGCCCAGTCCAGGAATTCCTCGTAAGTCATCTTTCTCCGGTGCGGATAGCTCAATAACAAGTTCAGCAACTGACGTCGCAGGCTCTCGTCAATCTCCCAGGTCATCGTTCGTTCACTCATTGATTGCCTCCGGCGATCGTGGTCATATCATTAGGCCACACGATCGCGAACCCGGTCCCATCGGCCTGCACCTCCGGCGCCGGGGCAACCCCATCCTTTTGCAAAGAAACCCCTTCCTCCAGGCACGTCAGGTGGAAGATCTCCATCGCCTCGCCCTGCCCCTCGATCCGAACGGTCACATATCCCTCGTCTCTAATCCGATCCAGCGCATCCCGAGCCGCCGCGCGCAATTCGCGGTAGACGCGCAACGAGGCCTCCATGTACTCCCTGGTCAAGCGCGCCTTGAGCGCCAGCCCCTCCGGCGTGACGAAATACTTCAAACGATTACGCTTCATCCGCGTCGCCTTAATATAACCCTTCTTGACCAAGCGCTTGATGCACCAATTAACGCTGCCGACCGCCACCCCCAACTGGGCCGCCAGCCCGGCCTGGGTCGTCTCCGGATCTTCTTCTAACACTTCCAGGATGCGCAGTTGACGCTCAACGTCTGACATCGCTTACCCACTTCCCCCCCATTGACAATCAATCACTCCCACACAAGTCAATATTCAATCACTGAATTCTACCACAATTCACAGGGGGGTCAAATGGGACCTCGACCACCTCGCCGCCCACGTTCACGAAAACCCACAGCCCCCGGGGGCGCTCGCCCACCAGCCGGGTCACTGCCGCGACGTACTCGCGCATCTGGCGGTCGTAACCCTTGCGCTCAATGTGCGGCCTGACGTCGGCCAGGTTGGACAGTTCGTCGGTCTTGAACTCCACCACCGTCCATTCGCCGTCGATCCGGCACAGCAAATCCACGACGCCGCTGCGCGCTCTGCCGTTCAACACCAGCGTGTAGGGCGCCTCGTGGTATCGCTCGACCTGATCCAGCCGGGCGTAGATTGGCGCAGCCTGGAAACGGGCCAACAAGCGCCGGGCCTCGGAGATCGTCGCCTTGATCTCCCGCGGATCAGTCAGCCCGGCCTGCAGCGCGAAAGGCCGCAAGAACGCCTCCAGATCGCCTTCGTCCGGGAAGCGCCAGTAGCGCAAGGCCGCGTGGAACAGACTACCCACGACCCACGCCGGGCCTGTGGGCCGTTGCGCCGTGGGCGCCACCCGCCAGACGCGCGACGGCGGTCCTACCTCCCGCTCTTCCCGCGCCTCCCGCTCATCTCCCTCGCCCCGCACCCCCACCAACGGCGCGACCAGATCGCCCCTCGCCCCCTCACCCACGCTCCCCCTCTCCCGCTCTCCCCTCTCTGCTCTCTCCTCTATCCTCTGTTCTCCACCCGGATAAAGCGTACATCCCACGTCCGCCGCCAGGTCCAATACCTGCGCCGCGACCGGCGTCCCGGCGACCGTCACCCCATCCAGCCCCACCGGCGGCCCCAGGAGATCGAGCCAGCCCCGCAAGCTCAGGCCCCCACCCTTGAGCACCTTGGTGTACCCGCTGACCAGCAGCTTCTCCTCGGCCCGCGTCGCAGCGACGTAGAGCAGGCGCCGGTCCTCGGCTGCCTCCCGCTCACCATCGCGCACCGCCGCCAGGCCGTAGGCCGCCGGTCGGCGTCCGTCCTCGTCCCGCGCGCTCACCACCACGCCCAGCCGCTCGTCCAACAGCACCCCCGCCGAGCGCCAATGGCCGCCGTGTGAGGCATCGGCGATGACGACGACGGGGAACTCCAGCCCCTTGGCCTTGTGCACCGTCATCAGTTGAACCGCGCTCCCCGCCTCGGTGGGGGCCTCGCTTTCCCGCGCGCCCACGTCGCGCAGCGCCCGCACGTACTCGGCGAAGGCCCGCACGCTCACCAGCCCGCTGGCGTGAGCGTCGACCAAGAGCTTGTCGACGTTGCGCAGCGCCCGCGGGCCGCCCGCGGGGCCGCCCGCGGGGCCGCCCGTCGCCCGCACCGCGGCCCGGTAACCACTCTGATCCAACAGTCGTTTGAGCAAAGCGGCCACCGACACACGCCCTGCAAGATCGTGCAATTCCGCGATCAGGTCGCGCCCCTGGAGCGCGCGCGCCAACTCGTCCGGCGGCACGATGTCGGGCAGGGCCGGGTGATGTAAGATCGACCAGATCGCGCACGGCGTGTCCTCCTCCCTGGGCACGATCTCCGACGGCGGGAAGCGCAGCAGGTACAGCGTCGCGTCGCTCAAGCCCACGCCTCCCACTGCCGGGGAGCGCAGGAAGCCCACCAGCGCCAGGTCGTCGGCCGGGTCCGCCGCCGCCTGCAGCGCGTTGAGCAGCGCGCGCACCTCGTAGCGCTCGTAAAAGCCACGCCCGGCCACGGTCACGAAAGGGATCCCCGCCCGCTCCAGGCCATCCTCGTAGACAGAGAAGGCGGTCGAGGCGCGGAAGAGGAGCGCCACGTCCGCCCAGTCGATCCCCTCATGCTCCCGCAGCGCCAGCAGCCGCTCCGCCAGCCCATCAGCCGCGGCTCGGCGGCCTTCGTGCGCCCGCTCGCCTAACCCCAGGTGGAACTCGACGTAAGGAGCGGCGATCCCCGCCCGCGGCTCGGCCCGATGGGCGCGCAGCGGCGCGAAGGGCACCTCGTAGGGCCGCCCCGGCCGCTCACCCTCCCCCATGACGGGCGCCAGGAGCCGGCTGACCGTCTCGACCAGCCCCCGGTGAGCGCGGAACGTCAGGTCCAGCGCGACCACCTCGCCGCTCGCTTCGACGTCCTCCTGCACCCGCCGGAAGACGGTCACGTCGGCCCCCCGGAAGCGATAGATCGACTGCTTGGCGTCGCCGACCACGAAGAGCGCGCCGCTCGAATCGGCGGAGACCAGGGCGTACACGATCTCCCGCTGGCGCTCGTTGGTATCCTGGAACTCGTCGACCAACACCGCCTGGACCTTCTCCTGCCACACCGCCCGGACCGCCGGCTCCCGCAGCAGCGCCAGCGCGCCGGCCTCCAGGTCGTCGAAATCGAGCCCGTTCTCCGCCCGCCGGGCCTGGGCGTACAATTCACGGGCGCGCCGGTAGGTGGCGTGCAAGGGCCAGATCAGGCCGGCGACGGCCTCGTCCAATGCCCACACCGCCCCCTTCTTGGGATCGGCCAAGGGGGCCAGGCGCTCGTCGAAATAGGCCCGCAGCGCCCGCGTCGCCTCCTTCGCCTCCGCCAGCGCGTCGCCGGGCCAATTCCCTTTGCGTCCGTACAGGGTGGTCGCCGCCCGCGCCTCGGCCAGCCCCGCCAGCGTCGCCGCCGCGTCGCCCCGGCGCTGCGCCTCAATGGCGGCATCGGCGTGGGCCAGCGTCTCTTGCCGGGCGACCGCCATCTTGTCGCTCGGGTCGTCGGCCTGCAAGCGGGACAGCGCGTCCAGCGGTTCCCGCCATCCGGGGTCGCTCAAGCGCTCGTCGAGCCAGGCCAGCAAGACCTCGGTCCACGCATCCAGGGGATCGTCGCCCAGGCGCTCGAAGGCCGCGTCGGCGTCCAGCCGCTGCTCCAGGAGGGTCGCCGCCGCCGTCCGCAGCCCGAACTCCCCCAGCGCGCCGAAGAGATGAGAGGCCGCCTCGTCCTCGGCCGCCCAGGCCAGCGCGTCCTCCACGGCCCGCGCCCGCAGCACCGCCGCCCGGCCCTCCTCCAGCACGCCAAAGCCCGGATCGACGCCCCAGCGGGCCGCCTCGACCGGATGCTCGCGTAAGACCTGGGCGCACAGGCTGTGGATCGTGCCGATGCGGGCCGCGTCCAGGTCGGCGAAGAGCGCCTCCCAGGCGGAGCGCCGGTCGGGGTCGTCCACCTGCGCCAGCCAATCGTCGATGGTCTGGCGGATGCGGGTGCGCATCTCGCGGGCGGCCTTCTCGGTGAAGGTGATGGCGACGATCCCGCGCAACGGCGCGCCCTGTTCCAGGTGATACAGATACCGGCCCACCAGCGTCCGCGTCTTGCCGGAGCCGGCCCCGGCGGTGACGAGCACGTCGCCGGGCGTGGCGACGGCGTGTTTCTGGGATTCATTAAGCTGGAGGAAATTGAGGATGGACATGATTTTACCACGCCTTGGTCTCGTAAAACGCGCAAAACGGGGCGGCCGGGCAGAAGGTCGGGCAGCCGCCGTCGGTGGGCGTGGGCGCGAATTGGCCGGCCCGCACGGCAGCCACGATGTCCATCGCGTAACCGACCGCCGTCTCGATGGCGCCGGGCACGCCGCCCTCGTATTTTTCCAGGCGCAGGCTGCTGGGCCGGGCCGAACCGATGTGCCAGTAGAAGCCACTGGCGACCTCCGCCCCCAGCGCCTGTTCGGCCGCCAGGGCGTAGAGCGGCAGTTGCAAGCGCTCCCCCTTGGTGAGGGCGGTGGCCGAGATAGGCGTCGAGCCGGCCTTGTAGTCGATGATGCGCAGGCGGCCGTCAGGGGCGCGATCCACCCGGTCGATGTAGCCGCGCAATTTTAACACCTGTTCCCCTTCTAACACCAACGGCGGCTCCCCGCGCAGGCCGAAGGCCAACTCCGGCGCCGTCGGCTCGTACTCGCCGGCGACCTCGATCAAGCCCTCCAGCGTCCGCCGCAGGACCTCGGTCAATTCCTCCCGCTGGCGCTCCCAGAGCGGCGTGGGACGGAAACCGTACTCGTTCGGCGCATCGTCGTAGACCTGCCGGGCCACGCCGGGCAGCAACGCGCGCAAGCGTTCGGGGTCGCCGTCGGGCGCCTGATCGTAGAGCCGCTCCAGCACCAGGTGGTAGATCGAGCCCAGGATCAACACGTCGAAACCGGCCTTAGGCAACTCGCGCGGTTCCAGGGCCATGGCGTAGGCCGCCCAGAAGTAGAGCGGGCACTTGGCGTAGGTCTCCAATTTACTGCTGGACCACGAGCGCTCCGCGCCGAAGCGGCGGGCGAGGAGGGAGGTGAGCGTGGAGAGGTCGCCGGGATGTGAAGGTTTAATGAGGTTTGAGGTTGCAGGTTTGAGATTTAGGGCGGCTTCCTGGGGCGACGCAGGGTCGCGGAGGGGATCGATGGGGCGGATGTGGGTCACGGGGGCGCCCGGGAACAGCGCGCGCACCGCCGACCAGTAGGGGGATGGTTCCCACCCCTGCCCGTCGTCGCTCAGGTACGGCCGGCACAGGAGCAGGCGACGGCGCGCCCGGGTGACCGCCTGATAGAAAAACGAGGCCTCGTCCCCCTGCAGGCGGAGCTCAACGGGGAAGCCCTGCTCGGTCAGCCAGGCCCGGTCGGATTCGCGCAATAACACGTCCTCCCGCTCGACGCGGGGAAAATCCCCCTCCGCCAGCCCCACCAGGGCCACGGCGTCGAAGGTCAGGTCCCGCACCGCCAGGGCGGAGGCGACCAGAATCGCGTCTCCCTCCACCGGCGCCCGGTAGGTCGCGCCATCGACCGCCTGGGCCAACTCGGCGACGAAGGGCGCGTGGGGCATGAGAGACTCGGCAATCTCGACGGTCTCGTCACCGGCGCTTGAAGCATCGGCCCACACCAGGTCGCGCAGGATGTCCTTGAACGCCCGCAGGGCCGCTGCGTCCCGCTCTTCGGTGAGAGGGTTGGCGCGGGCGCGAGCGACGACGTGCAAGGATGAAAACGATGAAGGATAGCCGACGCCCGGCGACGTCAACTTGGGATCATCGCCAATGAGCGCCTCAACCCAGGCCACCCGTTGGCGCAATGTGGCCGACTCCGGCGGCGTGAGTTGCGCCACGATCGCCTCGAAGGCGTCCGCCAGCCTGGCGGCCTCGTCGCCGGTGGGCGGACGCCGGGGGGCCAATTCTCCCTCGTCTGCGCCCGGAGTCTCTACTCGGGCCGGGGTTTCGTCTTCCTCACCAGCCGGGCGGTCGATCAAGCGGCGGAACGCCTCGCGCCATTGGTCCAGTCCCTCCACCACCTGACCGGCCCGCGCTGCGTCGGATAGCCGATCGACCAGAGCGCCGAAATCAGCTTCATCCTGCCCCAGCGGCAGATCCAGCCCGGACCAATCGAGGTACGGGCTGGTCAGTACGTCGAGCAGGGGGCGAACCGCCCAATTGACCGCCGGCAGCGGCAACGTCAGCGCGTTCAGCAGCGCGGCGATGGCCGGGTTATCGCGCAGCGGCGCCCCCGCCGCGAAATCGAGCGGCAGACCGAACTCGTCCGCCGTCTCTTCCAGGAAGGGCCGGTAGAC
>DAOTUC010000364.1:0-3830 GCA_034437315.1 Anaerolineae bacterium | reverse complement strand
ATGAACAAGCCTGGTATGTTTTGCTTGAAAAGCTTGGCGAAACGTTGCAATGCCCTGTCAGTGAACGAATTTACATTGAGGGCATGGTTCGTGCTGTGACGGACACCAATGTCTTTATCATCAAACGGGATGAACGTCGGTTGTGGACGCGTAGCCTCGCGCGCGAAGATGCTGAAGCTACGCTTGTGCAGGCCGCGAATCGTCGTAAAGTGCTTGGGAAGTAGTCTATGGACCAGCCATCTATTTCAAGTATACCGTTCTGGAAAAACTACAAACAAAAGATTGTCTTTGTAATTCGAGAAGCATTAACAATGCTCCGCCAACAGCCTGATTTGCCCACGGTTGAGCAAAGTACCAAAAAACCTAGTTTGAACAGGGAATTTTATAGATGCATGCGAAGGGTTTGTAACAATGATGCATTGCTAGTCTATCACTTACCGGTCTATGAGGGACAAAATTTGCCTGATCAAAGCGACATACCTGCACTAAGCGAAACCAAAAGGCCAGATTTCTATTGGCATCTTGCAAATCACTTGGCCGATGATGATGAAGCAGAGTTGCGATTTGTCGTTGAATGCAAACGATTGGGCTCACCATCAAGCTCTAGCTGGATTCTTAACGAAAATTATGTCCTGCGTGGTATTTGCCGTTTTCTATTGGATTCGCATGAGTATGGTAAAGGCGATGATGAAGGCGGTATGATTGGCTATGTACAAAGTATGGAATTCACTGATATTTTGGAAGAGGTTAATCAAGCCGCCCGCAAAAGTCCCGTACATATTGAAGAAATCGTCTTCCCAGTGGATGGCTGGATCGAAAACGGAATATCTGAACTTGAGCAGATCTTAGAGCGTTCCTTTCCGACCTCTCCTTTCCGATTAATTCATTTCTGGGTTGATATTCGTAAAAGATGAAGCCTGTATGCAGGCTTTAACAGAATTCCCGATTATGCTCCATAAAAGCGACGTCAAATGGTGGATCCTGGAGACCGAGAAACACCCAGAATCGGCCTCAGACATCATCGAAGAACTGGCCCGGCGGCTGTCCGAGCTAGACGCCGAGAACGAGCGGTTGCGCGACGAGATCGTGCGCTTGCAACTCCAGAGACCAGCGCGAGGTTCGGCGCCGTCTGTTGAGGCGGCCGAACCGCCGGCCGACGTCCGCGCTCTGCAACAGCAGGTCGACCGCTTGCAGTCCCTCCTACACAGCGACGCGACCGACGAAACGACGTTGGTCCTGCTCTCCGACCGGCTCCAGGCGGCGCGGGCGCCCCTGTCGCTGGCCCATCGGCTGGCCCGCGAGGAGCGCCCGGCGCTGAGCCAGCAGGCCCGCCTCAGATTGCGCTGCGCAGTGCCGGCGCGCCCCGGCGAGACGTTACTCCTATTCACCAGCCGGGGGCGTTGTCTGACGATGGCGATTTCGGACATAGCGCCGTTGATTGAAGCGGAAGGGGACTGGCCCACCGGCGACCCGCCAGCGCTGGCGGAAAACGAGCGTTTGACGGCGGCGGTGAGCGTGGGCCGGCTCCCGCGCTTCTGGACCATGGCGACGCGGCGGGGATACGTGCGCCAATTCTTGAACCTGGAGTTGCAACGAGCGACCAAGCAGGGGGACGTGTTAATCGAAAGCCCCTTCCCTCACGACGGGCCGGTCGCGGCTGTGAGCGGCGACCGGGGCGACCTGCTGGCGCTCACCCGCTGGGGCAAGGGCGTCCGTTTCCCGCACCGCGCCATCGAGAGCGGCGGCTCGACCGCCCTGGCGCTGGAACCAGACGACGCGGTTATAAGCGCTCTCTCACTACCGGAAGAGGGGCAGACAGCGCTGGTGACCGCGTCGGGTTTTGGCGTGCGGCGGAACGCGGCCCAGATCCGCACCCGCGCGGCTCCTGGGGGCGAGGGACAGACGCTGATCCAGGCCTTCGATCTCCTGGGCGCGTTTCTCATTGAGCCAGATGCGCCGTCGGGACAGTTACTCTTCCTGACCTACGCCGGCAAAATCGTCTTCGTCCCCCTCGATGAGATCCCCTTGTACACCCGCTCCTCCAAGGGGGCGCGACTGCGAACCTTCGACCGCGACCCGGCGGTGGCGGCGGCCTTCGTCCCAGATCACACGGCCTGACCGGTGAACATGATGCGAAGGATGTGAATGATGCACATCGGCGTTGATTTCGGGGCCACCAATTCCGGCGCGGCGGCCTTTGACGGTCGGCGGGTGCGTCTCTTCCCCATCGACCCCGTCGGGCTGACGCCCACAATGATCCGCTCGACCCTCTACGTCACCCGCGATCACCAGGTCTCCATCGGACAGGAGGCCATCGACGCCTACTATCGCCAGAACATCGGCCGGCCCAGCAAGATGGTGCGGCGGTACGTCGGCGAGATCGAGATGACGTTCGCCGAACTGCCCTCCTTCATCCGCGACGTCTACGTCCTGGTGGATGAGTTGACGCCGGGCCGTCTGTTGCGTTCCCTGAAGAATGAGCTGGCGACCGATTACGAGGGGACGACGATCTTCGGCCGCCATTACGCACTGGAGGAGCTGGTCGCCATCTACCTACGGGAAATTCGCCGCCGGGTAGAAGCGGCGACCGACGAACGGGCGGCGGGGGTCGTGCTGGGTCGCCCGGTCAATTTCGTCAATAGCCAGAATGCCGAAAATGAGCGTTTAGCGATCGGAAACGAGCGGGCCGAGCGCCGTTTGCGCCGGGCGGCCGAGATGGCTGGATTCCGAAAGGTGACTTTCGAGTTGGAACCGGTGGCGGCAGCGCTGCACTATGAATCGAGAGCGCCGGCCGCCCAGGACGTCCTCGTCTTCGATTTCGGCGGCGGCACCCTCGACGTCACGGTGATGCGCGTCGGCGAACCGGACGACCGGCGGATTTTCGCCTCCGGGGGAGTGGGCGTCGCCGGCGACGCCTTCGACCGGCGCATCATCGAGGCGCTGCTTCTCGACCATTTCGGATACGGAACGACCTGGGACGAGGATGAATCGCCATTTCCCCTCCAATACACCGACGCGCTGCTCCAATGGCAGACCATCCCCGAACTGAACCGGCCAGAGACGCTCCACTTCCTCCAATGGGCGCAGATCACCGGCAGCCATCCCGCGCGGGTGCAGGCGTTGGAATCGCTGCTGGTCAACAACTACGCCCTGCGCTTGATCGACGAGGTGGAGCGGGCCAAGATCGCCCTCTCAAGCGACCATTTCACCGTCATCCAGCTCGAGGAGGAGGGCGGGGTAAACGAGATCAACGTGTGGCAGCCGATCACCCGTTCCCAGTTCGAATCCCTCATCGCCGAGGCCCAACGGCGTGTTGAAACTTGCCTGCTGGATACACTGGCCCGCTCCGGGCGCTCGGTGGACGAGATCGACGCCGTCGTCCGGACCGGCGGTTCGGCCCAGATCCCGTGTTTCGTCGAGATGCTGGCCCGCATCTTCGGGCCGGAAAGGGTCGTCACGACCGACGCCTTCAGCAGCGTGACCTCGGGGCTGGCGATTCGCGCCCACGAGAGAGGCGCATAATCCCATACTTTGCCGCGATGAACTCTTGTGCTATACTAAATGTCAGTGCTCTAGACACCCGACACTTTTGAATTCGAACCTCCCGCAGGTTAGCAAACTGTGCTGAATGGGGTACAGAAAGCAGTGTTGAAGGCTCTTTTTGGCTAAATTCTATGTTCAACCTGCGGGAGGTTTACAAACTGTGGTTCTCTGGGATTTCGCATGGCGAGACCCTAAAGGTTTTGCTCAAGGCCGCGCAAACAACGTTTTTGCCTTAAACAATGACCTTTTTCCATCAAAACCAGCGCAAAAACCTTTAGGGTCTATGA
>DAOTUC010000363.1:0-11637 GCA_034437315.1 Anaerolineae bacterium | reverse complement strand
AGGATCTGCGTCGCCTCACTTTCCTTTGTTGTTTAGGGCCTATCCCTGTGAATGAGTGTCGACTCAATCACCTTATGGGTAGGAGCCCAACCCCCGTTGGCCGTTTCTGTGCTAAAATCGCCCAACAGGGGTTGGGCTCCTACCCAGGAACATATTTCATTCACGTGTGTTTCATTTCATTTAAGGCCAAGCTCGTAGTAGGCGATTCATCGCCGTAAAAGCGCGCTGAAGCACGCACTACAAACAAAGCTCAAAGTATTTGAAACACACCCATTTCATTCACGGGTATTGCGTTTAGGGCGCACTTTCCCTCAGGTGCTCGTTACATCGTTCGACGGTCACGTCAAGGTGACCTTGGGCGTCGGCGCTGCCTAGAATGGCCGTTAGCATCTCCTCAATGTTCGGGCGGCATTTTTCGTACCCGGTGACGTCTGCTCTCGCGCCGTAGTCCAACGACATAAAGTCGATGATTTCCTCATATGCGGGGCGCCCGGCGAAGTAATCGGAGAGCGACGCTGCCGTCGACGCCCGAGTGGGCAGGCCGCCGGCGCGGGCGACCCACGCCTGTTGTTGCGCCGGCTCGCTCAGCCACTTGATGAACAACCACGAGGCCAGTTGTTCTTCCGGTGTGCTCCTGAAGATCACGTTGCTGACGCCGTAGACGTGTATCCGCGGGTGTGGGGTGACGTGGGGCGGCGGATTGATGCGCCAGTTGAAGCCCGCGCCGTCGTTCACCGCGCGCTCATAATCGGATAGATCGGAGATTGAGGCGATGGTGAACAAGGAGCGACCAGCGGAGAAGTCACGCCGGTCGCCGTAGGGCTCTGTTTGCCCCGCTGCGCAGCCCTGTTCGGTCAAATGCTTGAGGAACGTCAGGACCTCGTAGCCCTCTGGGCTGTTGAAGATGTAGCCGCCGCCGTTTTGGTTGACCATATCGCCGTCAGAACTGAAGAGCCATGTGGCGAAGCGCCGGGCGTCGATGGCGTGGACGTAGCCGTAGCTTTGGCCCTCTCCGGAAGCGCCGGAGAAGGGTTGTTCGGCGGCCGCGCATGTCATCTCTGCGAACTCGCGCCACGTTCTGGGCGGGCCGATGTATCCCAATTCACTCAGCCAATCTTCGTTGTAGTACATCACATCCATCGACTTGTAGGTCGACCAGCCGTAGCGCGCGCCGAACTGGGGCAGGATGTCTGCGTTCAGGGCCGTGGAGAAGAAATCATCCAGCGCTTCTTCACTGTAGCCCCACCTGGCGCTCTCGACGTAAGGCCGTAGGGCTAGCAGCCCGTTCTGTGCGACGTAATCGGCGGCCTGATTCTGGTAGGCCTCTGCCACGCTGGGGAGTTGTTCGCCCTGGATTCCGGCGATGATCTGGTTATATAACGCATCGCGATCGCCCTGGCGCTCTCCCCGTACTGTGACGCCCCACTCGTTGCCCTGGTTGAACTGATCGATGAAGTTGAGTATCAGCGCTTCCTCATCACCAGATTGTTGATGCCAGAGGGTGACTATCTGGCCGCCGGGGTCCAGGTTTTCCAGATAACCGTAAATTTCCACATCGTAGTCTGGCGGGGGGGGGGTAGGCTCTGGCGTTTCGGTCGGTTCGGGGGGCGCGGTCATCTCAGGCGGCGGTTTTTCTGTCGGTTCTTCCACCTGTTCCTCCGCCGGTTCTACTTCGGTTTCCGTCTGTGGGGGAGCGGTCGCCGTCGGCGTCTGGGCCAGCCTACACGAGGCGGCGAATAGCACGACCAGGGCTGCAATGATCAGCACCGTGATTCGTTTGCTTTCTTTCATTTTCCAGCTCCTTTCTTCTGGATGCTTGTTTGCGTGTGTGGGATAATTTTAACACAGGTTGTTTAATTGTGAAGGTGAAGGCTCTTGCGCCGCATTGGATTAGACGCGCTAAGACGCGCTTTTGAGTGCGTTCAAGCTTTTATTCATGCATTGCTTATGGTATACTTACCTCATCTCTTCAGATCAGCTCAAATCAAATGGGAGGTTAAAATGAAACACTTTCTTAGTATTGCCGATCTCACGCCAGAACAGTTCCAGGGATTGCTGGAGCTGGCGATCGAATTGAAAGAGGAGCAGAAAGCCGGCGACGCTCGGCCGCTTCTCCAGGGCAAGACGCTGGGGATGGTCTTCCAGAAGCCTTCCCTGCGCACCCGCGTCTCCTTCGAGGTGGGGATGATCCAGTTGGGGGGGCAGGCGCTCTATCTCTCCCCCTTCGAGATTCAATTGGGGAAACGGGAGAGCGTGGCCGACGTCTCGCGCGTGCTCTCCCGTTACGTCGATGGCGTCATGGCCCGCGTCTTTGGTCACGCCGACATCGTCGCTCTGGCGGCATACGCTGATGTGCCGGTCATCAACGGGCTTTCGGATTATAACCATCCCTGTCAGGGTATGGCCGACTTTCTGACTATTATAGAAAATAAGGGGCAGGACCTCAAGGGGCGTAAACTGGTTTTTGTGGGGGATGGGAACAACGTCGCCACGTCCTTGCTCTTCGGCGCGACGCTGCTGGGGATAGATTTCACCATCGCTGGGCCCAGGGGGTATGAGATGCCGCCCGGTGTCTGGGCCCTGGGGCAGAAGTTCGCCGCCCAGAGCGGGAGCCGCGTCGTCGCGACGACGGATGTGCACGCAGCGGTCGATGGGGCCGACGTCATCTACACCGACGTGTGGGCCTCTATGGGGCAAGAAGAGGAGGAGGCCGAGCGCGCCCGCACCTTCGCGCCTTACCAGGTCAACGAGGCGTTGCTCGCCGGGGCGAAGGACGACGTCATCGCCATGCACTGCTTGCCCGCCCACCGGGGGCAAGAGATCACCGATGGGGTTTGCGACGGTCCACACTCCGTTCTGTGGGACCAGGCGGAAAACCGGATGCACGCCCAGAAAGCTCTCCTGGTCGAACTGATGGCTGATGAAAGGTAGAGGCTCACGCGCCGGTCTTGGAGATATTCTGGAGAGATATGGCGTAAGCGGCAAGTATCTCAAAGAAGTAACAACTCGACAAGCGCCTCAAGATGGGCAGAGGCTATTCGAGGAATTTGAGTGGGGTGATATACTGCGTCCTTCAAGACATTGTCGCTATCTACAATAGACGGTTAGCTGAAGTTGAGACAGATTTATCGCTTCAAATCGACGTACAATGAAAATGAAAATGAACGGGTTGTAGTAGATTAGCCATTCGGATCGAGGTGCTATATGGCAGGGAATCGTAAGACTTTCGAAGAAGCGATGCGTGATGGGGCCGAGGCGACCTGGGAACAGAACTGGGAAGAGGCTATCGCCGCGTACCAGACGGCGCTGGCGGAGTTCCCCGACGCCGAGGACGCGCTTTCCGGCTTAGGTCGGGCTTATCTCAGCGTTGGACAATACGACGACGCTTTGGACGTCTATCAGCAGGCCAGTCAGATCACGCCGGATGATCCCAAGCTCCACGAGTATATTGGCGAGGCCCACGAACGATTGGCGCACGACAAACAGGCGGCGGAGGCTTATCAGACGGCGGCCGGATACTACGCCAGCCAGGGTGAACATCAATCCGCGGTCGAGCGCTGGCAAGACGCCATTCGCGTCTGGCCCGACAGTCTGCCAGCCCACGCGAAACTCCTGCAGCACTACCAATCCCAGGGGCAAGCGCGAGAGGCGATTGATGAGAGCCTATCCATCGCCCGCATCTACGAAGCGCGTGGGCGCAAAGCGTACGCCATTAAAGCCGCCGAGCACGCTCTCAAACTATCCCCCCACGACCCCGAAATTCAGGCCTATCTGGATCGATTGCGTTATGGAGAGCCGCCTCCTCCGCCTCCAGAGGCAAGCGAAGAGATGCCCGCAGCCGAGGCCGACTTGATGGCGGCGATGCAGCAACCGGTGGACGCTGCATCGCTGAGTTTCGACGCGATGGATGGGGGAGGCGAGGATGCAGAAGATCGGGGGAACCCGGTTGAGATCACCCGCCAAAAAGCCCTGTCCGATCTGGCCGAGAGCTTTTTCGAGGAGGATGTGATGGCCCCGGCCGACGCCTCCGCCCCCACGCTCAGCAAAGCGGAGATCGACACCCTGCTGGGGCGGGCCATCGACTTCCAAACCCGGGGGAAAGTCGCCGATGCCATCGAAGCCTACGAGAAAGTGCTCGACGCCAACGCCCCCCAGGCCGCCGTCCACTTTAACCTGGGCTTGCTTTATCAGGAGAAACTGCGTTTTGATGACGCCATCGAACAGTTTAACGAGGCGATCACCCATCCCGATTATGTCCTGGGCAGCCATTTCGCCCTGGGCGAGTGCCAAAGAGCGCGAGGGCGGATCGACGAAGCGCTCGAACATTTTATCGAGGTTCTCAAGATCGTCGACCTCTCCACCGTCCAGCGGGAACAGGCCGACGACCTGATTCAATTGTACGAAAGTCTCGCCGATAGTTACCTCGCTAAAGGGGAACAGGAACAGGCCCTGGAGTTCACCAATTCCCTGGTCGAGTTCCTCAGCGACAGGGGCTGGGAGGACAAGGTCGCCAAAGCGCGCCAGCGACTGGACGCCCTGGCCCAAGATGGGCCGGCCCTCAGCCTGGCAGAGGTGCTGACCATACCCGATTCAGAGCGCGTTATGGAGTCTATATCCCTCTCCCAGGAGTATGTCAAGCGCGGTATGCATTACACTGCTTTAGAAGAATGCACTTACGCCATGGATTACGCCCCCAATTTTTTGCCGATCCACCAGCAAATGGCGCAGATTATGATCTCGATGGGTAAGATAGAGCATGCCATCGCCAAGTTCGTCGTCACCGCCGACACGTATGGCATCCGAGGCAACGTCGGTTCGGCGATATCTATGTACCAACGGGCGTTGAAATTGGTCCCGATGGATACGCAAGTGCGCACCAAGCTAATCGATTTGCTGATTAGCCACGGGCAGATCGACCAGGCGTTGGAGAATTACCTGATCCTGGCGGACAGCTATTACCACCTGGCGCAAATGGATAGATCCCGCGATATCTATCAGGAAGCGCTCCGCCTGGCCCCCCGGGGCGCGCTCGAAAAGCGCTGGGAGGTGCGCATTCTGCACAAGATCGGCGACATCGACATGCAATTGGTGAACTGGAAGAACGCCATTGAGGCTTACGAGCGGATCCGCGAACTCGCCCCCGAAGATGAGCGCGCCCGCCTGACGCTGATGGATCTGTACTATCGCTTTGGCCGTTCCGAGGCGGCGGTCGTGGAACTGGACAAACTGCTCCAAATCTACAAAGAGGGGCAGAAAACCGAGCGCATTTTCACCATTTTGGAAAATGCTGTCCGGGAAAGAGAGGATAATATCCCGTTGCGCACCCGGTTGGCTCAGGCCTACCTGGACGCCGGCAATGTAGACCAGGCGTTGGAACACCTGGATAAGCTCGGCGATTTACAGATAGAAGCAGGGCGAGTTGATGACGCCAAATCGACCATCCGCGTCATTATCGCCCTCAAGCCGCCTAACGTGGAAGCCTATCAACAAGTGCTCCAACAGCTAGCATAGCCGGGATCGGAATTGTGACAGAGTTCTTATGGTATTTACAACGGCTTGGCTGGATAGATGCGCTCGACATCTTCCTCGTGGCCTTCATCCTTTTCTGGGTGCTCTACCTGGTCCGAGGCACCCGGGCCGTGCCGCTTTTGCGGGGCATCGTCATTCTCATCATCGTCGTTACCCCCTTGAGCGGGCTGATTCGATTGCGGGCCTTCGGTTGGCTGACTCAGCAGGCCTTGCCCGCTCTGCTGGTAGCCATTCCGGTCGTCTTTCAACAGGAATTGCGGCACGCCCTGGAACGCCTGGGGCGCGCTGGCGCGCTGTTAGGCGGTCGAGCGACCGGCGATCGGTCGACGCTGGAACTGCTCCTTTCGCGCATCTCACAAGCCAGCGTTACCTTGGCGGAACGGAAACACGGCGCGCTCATCGTCCTAGAGCGGGAGACTGGCCTGCAGGAATTTGTCGACAGCGGCGTTCCCCTCGACGCCGACGTCACTTCCGAGATATTGCTCACCATTTTTGATCCGCATACCATCCTGCACGATGGCGCCGTCATCGTGCGGAACGGGAAAATCGTGTCCGCCGCCTGCGTGCTCCCCCTGTCCACCGCCTTTCTCGCCGACCGGCAGCTCGGCCTGCGCCATCGCGCCGCCCTTGGGGTGACGGAGGATAGCGACGCGGTCGCCGTCGTTGTATCGGAGGAACGGGGCGCCATCTCTATCACCCACAACGGACGCATCATCCGTAACCTGGATATCAAGCGGCTCGAGGCGGTACTCATGGCTTTCTTTCAACCGGCGCTGGAGCGCGCCTGGCCTCAGTGGCGTGAGCGTTTACGCCAACTGTTTAATCGGTTTACGAAGCGAGGAGACGCTTGAAAAACGGATTGCGATGGATCGTCGGCAATTCTGCCTTGATATTGTTGGCGCTCGTGTTGAGCATGCTGGCCTGGGTCGTCGCCGTGGAGCGGGAGGACCCCACGATAGAGGAGCCATATCCTCAACCCCTCACGGTCTCGCTCTCAGACCTGCCGGAGGGGATGATTGTCGTGGGACCGTTCGATGAAGACGCGCGCGTCGTCGTTCGCGCTCCTCAGTCGGTGTGGCATGATATTGTCCCGGAGGATTTCCAAGTCGACGTTGACCTATCGGGCCTGGAACCGGGCGTTCACCAGCCGGCTGTTCAGGTGTCGCTCGACAGATCGCCATCCAAAGTCGTCTCGGTCGATCCCAGGCAAGTGAGCGTCACATTGGAGTGGTACGTCGAGCGACGCCTACCGGTCCAGGTTCACGTGACGGGTAAGCCCGCCCTGGGATACATCGTCAGGGAACCCACCGTCGCGCCCACGCACGTCGCCATCGGCGGCCCAAGTAGCTACGTCACGCAAGTCGTCGAGGCCGCGGTTCAGGTCTCTGTGCAAGGCGTAAACGCCTCCATCGAGGATGAATTTCCCATCCAGCTCTTGGACGATGAAGGACAGGTCGTGCCATACGTCTCGGCGGAGACTGAAGAGGCGCTGGTTCAAGCGCCCATCGACCTGCACGCCTATTATCGCCCGCTGGTGGTCAAGGTCATCCTCGAGGGCGAGTTCGCCAGCGGTTATCGGATCACCAACATCACCGTCGACCCGCCCAGCGTGACCGTTTTTGGGACGCCCGACGTGATCAACGCCCTGCCCGGTTACATTGAGACCGACCCCATCAACCTGGAAGGCGCCCAGGCCGACGTCGTCGTGCGCCCGGCATTGGATGTCCCGGATAACGTCTCGGTGGTGATGGAGGAGCAGCCTATCGTCAGAATTTCGATCCAACCTATCCAAAGTAGCCGGACGATCGTCGTCACGCCCAGGACGCGGGGGTTGGAACCGGACCTCGCCGCGATCATCTCACCGGAGACGGTCGAGATTATCTTGAGCGGGCCCTTGCCCATGCTGGAAAGCATATCCCCTTCGGCCGATGTACGCGTCGTACTTGATCTTTTCGACCTTTCGCGCGGCGCTTACCAGATCGAGCCAGACGTCATCGTCCCGGAGGGGGTGACCACGCAAAGCGTTCTGCCCTCCACGTTACAGGTGGAGATCATTAGAAAACCGACCCCTACGCCTGTTGTGTCGCCCCCGCAGGATTGAGGGAGACTAGCAAACTGTCAATGGTGAGCAATCATATGAGCAATCCCATTATCGCTTTGGTCGGCCGACCCAACGTCGGCAAATCCACGCTGTTCAACCGGATCATTGGGGAACGATTGGCGGTCGTGCACGATAAGCCGGGCACCACCCGCGACCGGCTGCACGCTGTCGGGGAGTGGAACGGTCTCTCCTTTACCCTCGTCGATACCGGCGGTATTGAGGTGTTACCGGAGACGGTCATTGCTGGGCGCCGCCCTGGCCCTGAGCGCGTGCTCTCGCAAGATTCGGCCCCTTTCATTCCGTTGATTCGCGCGCAGGCGGAACAGGCGATTCGGGACGCCGACGCGATCATCTTTCTCACCGACGTGCTCAGCGGCGTGACGGCCGGCGATGAGGAAGTCGCCGAAATCCTCCGCCGCGCCGATTGCCCGGTCTTCATCGCAGCCAACAAAGCGGACAATGCCAGGCGCCGCCAGGATGCGGTGGAATTTTACGAGCTGGGCATCGCCGCCGTTTATCCGATCTCCGCCCTGCACGGTTCCGGTGTGGCCGATTTGTTGGACGAGGTCGTCGATGTGCTGCGCATCTTGCCTGAAAGTGAGGAACCGCATTTGGAAGACCTGGCGGAGGGGGAGGAGAACGTCAAACTCGCCATCGTTGGACGGCCCAACGTGGGAAAATCATCCTTGCTGAACAAACTGTTGGGCGAGGAACGCGCTATCGTCAGCCCTGTCGCCGGCACCACCCGCGACGCTATCGACACCTTCCTGGAATGGGAATCGCCGCCTATCGCGCCGGGGGAACCTGGCCTGATGACGCCCATCACGCTGATCGACACGGCTGGCATCCGGCGACGCGGCAAGGTCGAGCGCGGGGTCGAAAAGTACAGCGTGTTGCGGGCGCTGCGAGCCATTCAACGGGCCGACGTCGCGCTGCTGGTCATTGACGGCGTCGAGGGGGTGACCGCCCAGGACGCCCACGTCGCCAGCTTCATCCTCGACGAATGGGCCAGCGTCGTCGTCGTGATCAACAAATGGGACGTGGTCAATCACGAGGACATCACGGTGGAGGAATATACGGAATGGGTGCGTCACACGCTCCGTTTCCTCAATTACGTGCCCGTGCTTTTTATCTCGGCTCTGACGGGGAAAAACGTCCACAAGGTGATTCCCCTGGCGTTGACCGTCCACGAAGCTCGCTTTCGGCGCATCCCAACCGGTGAACTCAACCGCCTGGTGCAGCGGGCGTTGGCCCGCCAGGCGCCTCCCAGCAAACGCGGCCGGCGCTTGAAGATCTACTACGCCAGCCAACCGAAAGTCGATCCGCCTACCTTCGTCTTCCACGTCAACGACCCGCATCTGGTCCACTTCAGCTATCGCCGTTACCTGGAGAATCAACTGCGGAAAGCGCGCGACTTTAGCGGCACACCCTTGCGCCTGCTCTTCCGCCCCCGTCGCCGAGAAGATCGGTAGGCCGGTGAATTGGTGAATCGGTCTACCGGCTCACTGATCCTCCGGCTGTGGGCCGGTGACGACGCGGAAGCCGATGCGGTTGGAGCGGTAACCGGGTTGGCTGGTCTCCCGCACGAAACAACGGGTGTCTTTGGCGTAGAAGTTCCACGACCCGCCCCGGATGGCCACCTGGTTCTCGCCGGTGCGGGTGGTCGTCCATTCCCACACATTTCCCGCACAATCTAACAGGCCATAGGGGCTGGCGCCATTCGGATAGACGCCCACCGGCGTCGTCGCGCCGATTCCGCCTTCCCGCGCGTTAGCCAGGTCGGGGTCGAAGGATGCGCCCCACGGATAGGGTCGTCCATCCTCACCCCGCGCCGCCTTCTCCCATTCCAACTCGGTGGGCAGGCGCACCCCGGCCCACTCGCAGTAGGCGAGCGCGTCATGCAAGCTCACTAGCACCACAGGATGGTTGCTCTTGCCTTCGGGGTAGGTGCGTCGCCGTCGATCCCAGTTGTACGGCTCGGCCCACACCTCGTCGCGGTAGGGGGCTGGATATTCGGGGTTCGCAGCCAGAAAACGGGCGTACTGGTCGTTGGTGACCGGATATCGCCCGATGCGATAGGCCATCACGTAGGCGGATTCGTCCGCCGTGCCGTGCTTGAACTCGCCGCCCGGCACATCTACCATCTCGTCGAAATCACGCGGGTCTCCAAGGTAGGCCAGGGCCGCGCCCGCCGAGAGACGGGCCGCGAGGTCGGCCTCTTTCCCCGATTCGAGCAACCGGGCCAGCGCCTGGGTGTACTGCTCGCTCAACCCCTTCGGCAAGCTCAGGGCAGGCTCCTCCGCTTGCAGGACCTCAAGCGCCGAGTGGAGGCGGGTGGCATCGTTGCTCAACAGGTCTTGCCAGAGCCGGGCGACCTGTGTGTCCTGGGTTCGCGCGGCGTCTTCGCTCGTCGTGCGGGTCAGGTAGATATAAGCGTTGATCTGTGGACGGGTCAAGTTGGCGAACGTCGGTCCCGTCCGCAACATGCGCAACAGCGGTTTATATCGCAGATACCGTTCCAACAAGGTCAAGCTATCCGTCTGGGCTATCTCGAAATCTGGCTGTTTCTCATCCTTCAAATCAGCGGGCGTCAGTGCTTGTCCTGAGCTTGCCACAGGGTTGAGTACGGCCTGTTTAACCTCCAACCCTTCTCGCGCCGCCATCTCTAGGTCCTGAATCAAATTGGGATATTCCAGCAGGTCCCGATACAGGTCGTGGTAGCGGGCCTGGACGACGACCATCTTGGCCAGGAGCGCAGCGTCTACCGGTTCCATCAGCCCGGCGGCGATTCGATGTTCGGCCAGTTTGAGCAGCAGCCGGAAGATGTTGAGCGTGCGTTTTACGACCCGGGGATTCGGCGCTAACGCCGTGGCGAAAATATCGCGACAGCCGGGCGGCAATTGGGGGTCGTGCTGGTCGATAAAGCTGGCAATCTGGTCGTCTTCTAACGGCGGGAGGTAGAACGGCAACTGCACGATCTTCTCCAGGTAACTTTGTCCGGCGATGGGCGCGCTATCCTTCTCGCCCGCTTGGTAGCCAGCGTATTGGGTCCGCACCACTCGTTCGATGACCTCCCGGTCGACGGCGATGAAGAATACACATCCCTCCACGTCCAGGAATAATTTGATCGCCTCCAGCACCTCGATGGCGCGTTTGGGCACGCAGCGGTCCAGATCGTCGATCACGATGACCAGCAACCCGTTGCGGCTCCAGACGTATTCCCGCACGAGGTGGGCGAACCCTCCCTGGAATTCCTCTAACAGCGTTAGCTGCCGTCGATAGACGTCGGTGCGCTCTCGCTGGAACGCCGACGCGATGTCCTCCAGCGTCCCCATTTCCCCTTTGACCATTTTGCCCAGTTCCAGCAGGGTGCCTGGCGTCGGCATCAGGGAAAAGCCCAGGCTCAAGGCGCCCTTGCCCAACTTGGGCCAATCTATCTTGACCGACCCTATTTCCGAGCGCTGGACGTCGGTGTAAAGGCGCGTTCGCCAGTCGGACACCTGTTTAGCGTCCTCGTCGCTCAGACGCTCGTTTTCGAGAGCCTCCAGGATGCGCAGCAGCAAGGCGCGCCACAAGGCGCCCTTGTCCCGCTCGTATTGCCAGGCGTTGAACCAGACGACCTGCGCCCAGCGATGCTCGGTCGTGCGTCGGTCGAGCAAACGTTCCGCCACCAGGCGCATCAGGCTCGTCTTGCCGCTCCCCCAGGAGCCGAAGATGCCGATCGTGATCGGCGTGTCGGCGGTCAATACCACCTCGGTCAATACATCGGCGTAATGTAAGAAATTCAGTCGATCGTGTTCCCCGCCCCGAATGGGCTGGTCGGTCCATAAAGCATCCGGTTTGTTCGGTGTATCGGTCATTAAGTCCCTCCTTAATCTGTTTGGGTCTTCAGGATTTCGCATGGCCCATCATAGACCCTAAAGGTTTTTGCGCTGGTTTTGATGGAAAAAGGTCATTGTTTAAGGCAAAAACGTTGTTTGCGCGGCCTTGAGCAAAACCTTTAGGGT
>DAOTUC010000362.1:0-14319 GCA_034437315.1 Anaerolineae bacterium | reverse complement strand
CGGGGGAAGTCGCCCGTTACTCGGCCGAGATCACGGTGGAGGAGAAAGGGTCCTATACGATATATGCTTACCTTTACGAGGATGGTTTCAAGCGCTTGGATCGCAAGACTGAACACGTATACGTCAGTTGAAGGGAGAGGATAAATTATGCGTACGAAGTTTCCGTTTGAATATGAGTTGACCCCTAAGGACGTGGATCGGGGTATGCATTGGCTCACGTTGCGATTACGGAACGTGGATACTAAGGTTCTGACGGCCCTGGATGTTAAATTGAATTCTCTTGATGACTATAGTATCTCGATTGTGGGGACGGGAGCGTACATCTCGGCCCTGGAGCTACAGGAGGAGGCTGAGCGGTCTTTCCAAATCTCGTCCGATTTGACCAGCCGGGTCTATGCTTCGGTCGATGGTCGGCAGGGGGATGAGCGTTTTCACTGGGAAACACCGGGGATCTTGATCACGGTGGGAGAAGAAGTGACCGAATTGGTGAGCGTGTTTGCTATGACAGAACCTTATCCATCGCCAGGTGAAGTGATCCGTTGTGAGGCGAACTTGCGTGGGTTGACCGATGGAGAGGGCGATCTGCTGCTGGAGTTCTGGGCCGAGATGCCTTCCGGTGAGTTCGAGGAGTTGGTCGCACTGGAGACTGACGCGCTGGCGGCCGAGGAGGAGGCGACCTACGCCGTCGAATTGGAACCGGAGGAAGAGGGCTCCTATCGTGTTCACGCCTATCTGTACGATGGCCCCAGGCGGATCGGTCACCAAGTGGATCACGTCTACGTCATTAACCCAGAGTCTCCATAACACCCGGTGGTATTGGGAGAGATAACGTCTCAATCCAGGGTGTGAAAAGGAACGAGCGAACGCCCTGGATTCGAGAACGTAGTGGATTAAGGAGTGACTTATGGCTATGAAATACCCACTTGAATACCGCCTGACGCCCAGGGAACTGCCGGAAGGTATTCGCTGGTTGACATTGCATTTGAAAAACGAGGGACAAGAGGATATGAAGATGTTGGACGTACGCCTGAACTCGTTAGACGTCTATGGGATCAGTACTTATACACCTGCCAAGTACGTCGCCGAGTTACGACCGGACCAGGAGCGACTGTTGGCTTTCCAGGTGTCGGCCAACAAGACGGCCCAGGTGTACGTCTCGATCGATGGGCAAAAGGATAGGACGATATTCCATTGGGAGACGCCGCCGATGTGCATCCGTGTGGGGGAGGAGGTGGCGGAGTTCGTGGGGTTGTTTGCGATGACGGAGCCTTACCCGCCTCTTAACGAGCGAATCGCGTACCAGGCCACGATCCAGGGATTGGGAGAGAGTGAGGGACTTGACTTGCAGTTTTGGGTCGAAACCCCGAGCGGTGAGTTCGCGCACATCGACGATGTGGAGACCGATTATCTCCCCCCGGGGGAAACGGCGACGTACACGACTGAGATGGCGTTGACAGAGGAAGGATTGCACACCATCTACGCCTACCTGTACGATGACGTCGAGATGCTCGACCGGGAGATTGAGTACGTCCACGCCCGGGCGTCTTAGCGGGTATGCAATGGTTAAAACCGGCTCGGCCGGGAAAAGGAGCTGATATGGAATTCAAAAACGGTGCGAAAGTGTTGGCAGCCGACGGTGAACAGATCGGTCGCTTGAACCGGTTGGTGATCAATCCCCGTTCGAACGAGGTCACCCACATCGTGGTCGAGAAAGGATGGTTATTCCCAAAGGATAAGGTGCTACCGATCGACTGGGTCGAGAAGACGGAGGAAAAGCGCGTGCTTCTCCGGGACGACGTGGAGGATTTGAAGAATCTGCCGGATTTCGAGACGACCCATTACGTAGCGGTGAACGAGGACGAGGGGATAAAAGACTTATCGGCGTTCCCCGACAAAGTCCTGCCCGACGTCTACTGGTACCCACCGCTGCGCACGTACTGGTGGAAACCCGGCGAATACCTGGGCTTTCGCAGTTATTTCGGGTATCCCAAGCCACCTTATATCGACGAGCCCAGCATTCACGCCCGGCCCCAGCCTGAGGCCCAGGTCCGGGAGCGCTCGGGGGTGAAACGGGTGACCGAGCAGCAGGTGCCGGATGGGACGGTGGCCATCAAGGAGGGGGCCAAAGTCTTCGACGAGGCGGGGGAGCACGTGGGGGATATTTCCCGCGTCTTGACCGTTCCCGACGAGCCCTGCGTCACCCACATCGTGGTATCGAAGGGCATTCTGTTCAAGGAGGAAAAACTGGTACCGACGACGTGGATCGCCGACGTCGAGGAGGACGAGGTCCGGTTGGCCGTCTCGGGCGAGCTGGTGAACGAGCGGGCGCGAAAGGAATCGGCGTGAAGGCCGCGGAACGACAGAAGGCCGAGGGGATCCTGCGGACCGACCAGTATCAACTGACGATGGCCCAGTTGTACTACCGGATGGGCCTGCACGAGCGGAAGGCCCAATTCGATCATTTCTTCCGCAGCTACCCCGATTACGGCGCGCACAAGGCCGGTATTGCATCAACGCCGGCCTGGCCTGGCTGCTCGATTGGCTGGCTGACGCCCGTTTTGGCGACGAGGATGTCGCGTACCTGCGGAGCCAGACGGGGCGGGAGGGCGAGCAGACCTTCGACGACGATTTCCTGGACTGGCTCCGGGAGAACGGCACGTTTGAGACGCTCACCATGCGGGCCATTCCCGAGGGGCGGGTGGTCCATCCCAACGTGCCGTTGACGGTCGTGCAGGGCCCGTTGGCGATGGCCCAGATCCTGGAGACGCCCTTGCTCAATCACCTGAACTATCCCACCCTGATCGCCACCAAGGCCTCGCGGATTCACGAGAGCGCCCGGGGGCAATTGCTCCTGGAGTTTGGCCTGCGACGGGCCCAGGAGCGGGGAGCCAGCGCGGGCGCCCGGGCGGCCCTGATCGGCGGGGCTGACTTTACCTCCAACGTGGGAGTCTCACGTGTCGTGGGGTATCCGCCCAAGGGGACCCACGCTCACAGTATGGTCCAGGTCTTTATGGCGCTGGGAGGAAGCGAGTTGGACGCCTTTCGCGCTTACGCCGACGTGTATCCTGACAATTGCCTCCTGCTGGTCGATACCGTGGATACGCTGGAGAGCGGCATCCCCAACGCCATCCGGGTCTTCGATGAACTGCGGGAAAAGGGACACGAGCCGGTGGGGGTGCGATTGGATTCCGGCGACCTGGCGTACCTGAGCGTCCAGGCGGCGAGGATGTTGAACGAGGCCGATTTCCCCGACGTGTCCATCGTGCTCTCTAACCAGCTGGACGAGCTGGTCATCTGGCAGATCATCACCCAGATAGAAAAGGAAGCGCCCCGTTACGGCGTCGATGCCGATCACCTGATCCACCGCCTGGCCTACGGCGTGGGCACGCGCCTGATTACCTCTCAAGGATCGGCGGCGTTGGATGGCGTGTACAAGTTGGTGGCGGTCCAGGATGAGGCCGGGGACTGGTCCCCGGCGATCAAGATCTCGGAGACGCCGGCCAAGGTGCCCAATCCGGCGCACAAGCACGCCTGGCGCGTGTACGACCGGCGGGACAAGGCCGTCGTCGACCTGCTCAGCCTGGAAGACGAGGACCCCAGGGAGATGGACGAACTCATCCTCCATCACCCGACGGAGCATACAGTTTACCGCACGCTCCCCAAGGACGGAATCTCGGAGGTCGAACCGCTGCTGGTCGATGTCCTGGACGCGGGGACGCCGGTCTACGATGAACCCCCGGTCGAGGAAATGCGCCGACAACGCCAAGCCGACCTGGACCGCCTGGATCCGGGCGTCCGCCGGATCGTGAACCCCCACCGATATCACGTCTCGCTCACGGAACGTCTGTGGGACCTGAAGCAGACGCTGATCGAGACGGTGAAAGGAGATTCTGATGTTTGACGATAGGAAGGACGCCGGTCGACAGCTGGGCCAAGCCCTGGAATCGTACCGGGGGCAGCGGCCGCTCGTTTTGGCCATCCCCCGGGGCGGGGCGGAGGTAGGGTACCAGGTGGCTCAGCATCTCGATGCCGATTTTTCTTTGTTGATCGCGCGCAAACTTCTCTTCCCCACCAACCCCGAATCGGGTTTTGGGGCCATCGCGGAGGATGGCAGCACCTTCATCTATCCCACGGCGGCGGCGCGGGTACCGCGAGAGTCGATCGAGGCGATCATCAATTATCAAAAAGAGGAGATTGAGCGCCGGATCGAGGTGTTGCGCGACGGGGAACCCTTGCCAGACCTGGCCGACCGGACCGTCATCCTGGTCGACGATGGGATCGCCATGGGATCCACGATGCGGGCCTCGATTCAGCTTTGCAAAAATCAGAAGGCGGGACACGTCGTCGTCGCCGTGCCGGTGGCGGGTGAGCGGGCCATCCGGGATATCAAGCCCCTCGTCGACGATGTGGTCGTCCTGGAATCGCCGTCCTACTTCCGGGCGGTCGCCCAGGTCTACCGTCACTGGCGCGACGTACCTGATCGAGAGGTGTTGGAGATCATGGAGCGGTGGCGCCGGTGATAGAAAATTTCTCCTTGTTGCTAACGGGCTTCCACCCTTCGCGTCAGGGGATGATCGGTGGCTCGGTCGGAGACCGACCACAGCAATTAGGAGACCGGCCACAGCGCCGCGTGCGGGGAAGGGGATAGAAGGGGGCGGAGGAGCTTTCATCGATGGGCATTGAGCACGTCAATACGTTCGTGGGCGTGATGCTCGCCAGTTCGATGGCCTGTGTCATCACGACGTTGGGAATCTTTATGATCGGCCGGCACGCCCGGTGGAGCGAGCGGCACGCTGTCTATTTCAAGGGATTTGCGGCGGGGATGTTGATCTCGATCTCTTTTCTGCACGTCGTTCCTGAATCCTTTGAGATGAATGGCCGGGGGCCGGCGTTTTTGCTTCTCGGTTTCATTGGCCTTTATCTGTTCAACTACTTCTTGCGTCTGTACAATCACCGGCACCGGGTGGAGAGTCAGGTGAACTACGCCCTGGCGCTGACGCCCCTCCTGGGTATTGGCCTCCACTCCCTCATCGATGGGATGATTTATTCGGTCACCTTCAACGTCGATGTGTTCACCGGCTGGGCCGCCGCTATCGGGATGATCCTTCACGAATTCCCGGAGGGCATTGTCTCTTGGGTCATCCTGGAGCGGGCAGGTTTTAGCCGCCGTCGCTCTTTCTGGTACGCATTCCTGGCAGCGGCCCTTTCGACGCCGTTGGGCGCCTTGGTCTCCCATTTCTTCGTCGAGCGCATTGAAGATCCGACGTTGGGCGTTCTCTTGGCCCTGTCGGCGGGCGCCCTGGTCTACGTGGGCGCCTCCCATCTGTTGCCCGAGGTCGAGTCGGAGAGGCGGCCCTACGCCTTGGTTGCGTTGCTGGGGGGCGTCTTGACCGGCGTTGCTATCGTGACGTTGAAGGGTTGAATGATTTTACCATAATGGCGAGAAAGGACTTAAAGATGTTTGATCGAATTCTGGTTCCCCTGGATGGCTCTAACCTGGCCGAGGCGGTGTTGCCCCACATCGTAACCACCGCCCAGGCCTTCGATGCCCAGATCATCCTGCTGCGGGTCATGGAGCGTCGTGATAATGAGAAGGACGAGGAGACGTTGAGTCCCCTCCGCTGGCAATTGCGCAAATCGGAGGCCGAGGCCTACCTGGATGCGGTGCACGAGCGCTTGCGAGGAATCGGGCTCCAGGTGGAGAAGGTTATCTTGGAGGGAGACGCTGCCGAGCGGATCGTCACCTTCGCCCACGAGCAGGAGGTAGATCTGCTCGTGCTCAGCAGTCACGGCCGGAGCGGGCTCAGCAAGTGGAACATCAACAGCGTCGTCCAGAAGGTGATCCTGCGGGCTTACGTGCCTACGTTGATCGTGCGGGCCTACCGCGCCGTCCCCGAGAACCTGGAGGGCTTGCGCTATCGAAAGCTCATGGTGCCGCTGGATGGTTCCCAGCGGGCCGAATACGTCCTGTCGCTGGCGACCAGCTTGGCCCATTCCCAGGACGCGCAATTGTTGTTGGCCCACGTCGTGAAAAAACCGGAGATAGCCCGCCGGGCGCCGCTGACCGGGGAAGAGCAGGAATTGGTGGAACGTCTGGTGGCGATCAACCGAAAGGAGGGCCAGGCCTACATGGCGGATCTGGAAAGTCGCCTTTCGGCCGACGTTCATTCCCACCTGGTCGTTGGCGAAAGTATCGCCGCCAGCCTGCATCGTCTGGTCCGCCAGGAGGAGGTGGACCTCGTCCTCTTGAGCGCCCACGGTTATTCCGGCGAGGCCCAGTGGCCGTATGGCAGTGTGACCCTCAACTTCATCGCCTACGGTGCGACCCCCTTGTTGATCGTCCAGGACATTTCCCGGGAAGAGGCTGAGAAATTGAAAGTTGAAGAAGTCGCACAGGAGAAAAAGGGCCATTGATGACGTCTAGCAACGAACTTTTTACACAAATTCCCCTGGAGAACCGGCGGTGGGACGCGGACGACCTGGAGGACCTGGCCGCCCAGTTGGCCGAGCGCCACGCTGGGCGCCTCGCCACCTCCGAACGATTCGGTCCGGATGCGCCCCACCTGGCGTCCCTCTCCGAGCATAAGGCCATCCTGCGCCAGGTGTACGAACAGTTCCAGGAGGTGACCGAGGTGGAAGGGATCCTCTCCAGCGTCGGTGAGTGGATCCTGGACAATTACCACTTGATCCAACAGGCGATCCGGCAGATCCAGGAGAACATGCCAGCCGACTACTACCGCCGCCTCCCCAAGCTGGAAACGACGTCTCTCCAGGGCTACCCCCGGGTCTACGCCCTGGCCCTGGCATTGCTCGGACGCACGGCCGGCCAGTTGAACGTCGATCAACTCCAGACCTTCGTCCGCGCTTACCAGCAGACGTCTCCCCTGACGCTGGGAGAACTGTGGGCGCTGCCGACGATGTTGCGCTGGGGCGTGATCCAGCTCTTGAGCCAGGCCGCCGTCCGCGCAGTCGAGGATCTGGTCGGAGCAGAAGGCGCATCGTCCTCTTCTATTTCCTTCGACGACCTGGATGCCGAGACCCTCGTCGCCAACTGTCTCCGCAGTCTGCGGTTTTTGGAGACGCAGGATTGGAAAACCTTCTTCGAGGACGTCAGCCGGGTCGAAGCGATCTTGCGCACCGACCCGGCCGGCGTCTACGAGCGGATGGACTTCGACACCCGCAACCAGTACCGGGAGACGGTCGAGCAACTGGCCCGCCACGCGGCCGAGAGCGAGGAGGCGGTCGCCCGGGCCGCGCTCGACCTGGCCCAGGCGGCTTCAGAGAAGCGGGAGGGTGACGGATCGGCCCCCGTCGATCACGTAGGCTTTTACCTGTTGGACGCGGGCCGCCGGGAACTGGAGGAACATCTCGATTACCGGCCATCCCGGGCTATGCGACTGCGCCGGTGGACGTTCGACCATCCGCTGCCGGTCTACCTGGGGGCGCTCGGTGTGTTGGTCTTGCTCATCCTAATCGGAGGGACGGCCTATCTGCGCGCCAGTGGGGGCACGCTGCTCCATTGGGTGGGCAGGGCGATCCTGGGCCTGGTGCCGGCGTGGACGGTCGCCGTCAACCTGGTCAACGCGTTGATCACCCGCATTGCATCCCCCCGGGTTTTGCCCAAGCTGGACTTCAGCGATGGGATGCCCGGTACGTGCAAGACGATAGTGGTGATGCCCACGCTCCTATCCGACACCGACGAGGTTGAGGAATTGCTCCAACAGATCGAGTTGCATTATCTGAGCAACGCCGACCCCAACCTGCACTTCGCCCTGCTCACCGATTTCACCGACGCGCCCCAGGAGACGATGCCAGAGGACGAGGCGCTGATCGAACAGGCCCGGCAGGGCATTAGTGATCTAAACCACCGTTACCACCGGGAGACCCCCGGGCCCTTTTACCTCTTCCATCGCCGTCGATTGTGGAACGAGGCCGAGGATTGCTGGATGGGATGGGAGCGGAAGCGGGGCAAATTGATGGAATTCAACCGCCTGCTCCAGGGGGATGAAGAGACCTCCTACGTCGTACAGCAGGGAGACCTGGACCCCCTCCCCGACGTGCGTTACGTCATCACGTTGGACGCCGATACCGCCCTGCCCCACGACAGCGCGCGCCGCATGGTCGCCACCCTGAATCACCCCCTGAACCAGCCCCGCTTCGCGCCCTCTGGCGACCGGGTGGTAGCCGGGTATACGGTGCTCCAGCCCCGGGTGGAGATCGAGCCGGTCGTGGCCAATCGTTCCCTGTTTACCCGCATCTTTGCCGGCGACGTGGGCGTGGATCTGTACACGCGGGCGGTGTCCGACGTCTACCAGGATGTCTTCGGCGAGGGTCTCTACGTGGGGAAAGGGATCTACGACCTGGCGGCTTTCCAGCGCAGCTTGGAGGGGCGGGTGCCGGAGAACACCCTGCTGAGCCACGATCTGTTCGAGGGCATTCACGGGCGAGCCGGGCTGCTGACCGACGTCGTGTTGTACGAGGATTATCCGCCCGATTACCTGACCTGCGCCCACCGGATGCACCGCTGGGTGCGCGGCGATTGGCAGATCCTCCCCTGGCTGTTCCCCTGGGTGCCCCACGCCGGTGAGGGGAAGATCGAAAACCAGCTCTCGGCCCTGGATCGCTGGAAGATTTTCGATAACCTGCGCCGCAGTCTGCACACCCCCATGCTGTTGGCCTTCCTGCTGCTCAGCTGGTTCTGGCTGCCGGGCTCTCCGTGGGTGTGGACGTCGATTGCCCTCTTCGTGTCGGCCATGCCGTTCTTTTCGGGCGTCGTCACCGGGTTGGCCCGCAAGCTGTTCTGGGACCAGGCAGCCGACGGCGGCCTGGGCTCTCTCAGGCTGGAGGCTGCCCGGTGCTTGTTCTCGTTGATTTTTCTGCCCTACGAGGCCGTCTTGATGTTCGACGCCATCGTGACGACGGGCGTGCGGATGCTCGTCACTCACAAGCGGCTCTTGCAGTGGACAACGACGGCGCACACGATCCGTCTATTTGGCAGGGAAACCAGGCTGCGGTTGATCTGGTCACGCATGCGGAGCGCGCCGGTCGTGGCCGTGACCGTGGGGGTGTTGCTCGCTGTGCTGCGTCCGGCGGCTCTCCCCGTCACTCTCCCATTCCTGTTGGCTTGGCTGATCTCCCCGTGGATCGCCCACCGGATCAGCCAGCCCATCATCAAGGAGCGGGCGCCGCTCTCCGAGAAACAGCGCCAGCAACTGCGTTGCCTGGCGCGCCGCACGTGGCTCTACTTCGAGCGCTTCGTCGGCCCCGAGGATCACTGGCTGCCGCCCGACCACTTCCAGGAGGACCCCCGGGGCGTCGTGGCCCATCGGACGTCGCCTACCAATATCGGGCTGGCATTACTTTCCACCCTGGCGGCCTACGAGTTCGGGTACGTCGGCCTGCTGGACCTGACGATCCGCTTGCGCTCGGCCTACGAAAGTATGTCCCATTTGGAGCGATACCGGGGCCACTTTTTGAACTGGTACGACACCCAGAGCCTGAAACCGCTGGCCCCGCGCTACGTTTCGACCGTCGACAGCGGCAACCTGGCGGCCTCCCTGTGGGCGCTCCGGCAGGGGATATTGGACCTGGCCCATCAGCCCATTCTCCACACCCGCCGGTGGGAGGGGTTCCTGGACACCCTCGACGTCCTAGGCGAGGTATTGGACGACGTCGAAGCGGTCGCTGCCCTGGAGGAGAAACTTGCGACGCTCCGGGAGAAGCTGTCCGACATTCGAGAACGAGTCGCGAGGGACAGTCGTCGCCCGGAGCGCTGGGCCTCATTGCTGGCCGAGTTGAGCCAGAAGGGCTGGCGCCAGCTCGATCACGCCCTGCTGGATCTGGCGGAATCCAGATCCAGTCGGCTGGATGCCGACGTCTTGCAGGATTTACGGCTTTGGTCGGAGAAAATCCATTATCACCTATCCAATATCCAGGAAGAATTGGACATGCTGATGCCCTGGCTCCATTTGCTGCGGGAACCGCCCGAACGCTTTACCCGCCCAGATGCCCCCGACGCCGTCAAAGAGGCGTGGACGGCGTTCCTGGATGCGCTCCCGCCCGCCCCTCGACTTGATAAGATGTCCGCCATATGCCGGGATGGCAGCGACTGCTTGGCCCAGTTGCGGGAGACGTTGGCGGACGAGGAGGGTTCAGAAGAGGCTCGCGCTTGGTGCGAGCGGATGGACGAAGCCCTCGACGAGGCCCGCCTGGCGGCCGGCACGTTGCTCATCGGGTTGCAGGATCTGGCCGCCCAGGCCGAGGAATACGCCACTGCGATGGATTTCCGCTTCCTGTTCGACGAGCGACGCCAGGTGTTTTATCTCGGGTGGCAGGTGGAGGCGGGTGAACTGGACAAGAATCACTACGATATGCTGGCCTCCGAGGCCCGCATCGCCAGCGTGGTGGCCATCGCCAAGGGGGATGTACCCCAGAGTCATTGGCTCCATTTGAATCGCCCCCTTTCGCAAATTGACGGTCGGCGGATATTGCTCTCCTGGAACGGCAGCATGTTCGAATACCTGATGCCCGATCTATTGATTCGCAACTACGAGGACACGTTGCTCTCCCAGACCGACCAGGGGGCGGTCGAATGCCAGATCGACTACACCCGTCGGACCTCTGTTCGCGCGCGTGGAACCTCACCATCCTCCTCCTCACATGCGGGGGGGAGGATTCCGTGGGGCATCTCCGAATCCGGCTATTACCGTTTCGACGCCAATAAGAACTATCAATACCGGGGTTTCGGCGTGCCGGGCTTGGGGCGCAAACGTGGGCTGGGCGAGGATTTGGTCATCGCGCCTTATGCCTCATTGATCGCGCTCTCGGTCACTCCCCAGGCGGTGTTGGAGAACGTCCGGCACCTGATCGGAGAGGGGATGCTCGGTCACTACGGCTTCTACGAGGCGGTGGACTATACCCCCTCGCGCATGCCGATGGGTCAGCAGCGGGCCATCGTGCGTTCCTACATGGTACATCACCAGGGGATGATTCTGTTGGCATTAGCCAATTACCTGACTGACGCAGCGATTGTCCGTCGCTTTCACGGCGACCCGAGAGTCCAGAGCATCGAAAGGCTGTTGCAGGAACAGGTACCCCGCCGGGCGCCGCTGGAGGAGTTGCCGGAGGAGACGGTCGGTGTGCAGCGCAGGGAAGATCTAGGCGTCGATTTGCGTCCCTGGGACGTGCCGGGCGACACCCCCGTGCCCCACGTGCACCTGCTTTCGAATGGACAGTACAGCGTGCTCATCACCGGGGCAGGAGGCGGATACAGTGCCTACACTCCCCGATCCGAACCGGTCGAGCCGGTCGCGCTCACCCGTTGGCGGGCCGATACGACGTTGGACGATTGGGGGACCTGGATCTACATCCAGGATCAGGAGAGCGGCGATCTCTGGTCGGTGACCCAGCAACCGACCGGCGTGGCCCCGACCGATATGCAGGTACGTTTTCACGCCCACCGGGCCGAGTTCTGGCGGCGGAATCACGACATTGCCTCAACGCTCGACGTCGTCGTCGATCCCGACGATGACGTCGAGGTGCGGCGCGTCACCCTCACCAATCGCAGCGACCGGTGGCGCCGGCTGGCGTTGACCAGTTATGGCGAACTGGTCATGGCGCCCCAGGATACCGACCGGCAGCATCCGGCCTTCAACAAGCTTTTCATCGAGAGCGAGCGCCTGCCCGACCTGAATGGATTGCTCTTCCGGCGGCGGTCCCGCTCGTCCGAAGAGACGTCCCTGTACGTGATCCATCTGTTGCTCGTCGAGCCGAACGGTGACGTTGAGATAACCGGGGACTACGAAAGCGACCGGGCCCGGTTCCTGGGGCGCGGGCGGACGTCCCGCTCGCCGGCGGCGCTTCTGCACCCTGAGCGCGCGGAGGGTGAGAAAGGGAACGGGTTGTTGGGCGTGACCGGCGCGACTCTGGACCCGATCATGGCCCTGGGGCAGAACGTCGACCTGCCGCCCCACACGACGGCCCGGGCGGCCTACGTCACCCTGGCGGCCGAGTCGCGCGATGAGGCGCTGGCGTTGGCCCGTCGTTATCGCAACTGGGCACGCATCGACGAGAGCTTTGACCGAGCGCGCGATCAGGCCGCGGCCGCGTTGCGCAACCTGCGACTCGACGTCGCCGACGTGGCCCGGATGCAGAAGTTGTCGTCCGTCCTGCTATATCCCCACGCCGCGATGCGGGGCGAGGCCCAGTCGTTGTCCGAGAACCGTCAGGGGCAGGCCGGGCTGTGGGCATTCGGTATTTCGGGCGATTTCCCCATTCTCCTGGTGCGGATCAGTGAAGAGGATCAGACCGGGTTGGTGCGTGAGTTACTCCGGGCCCACGCCTATTGGCGCTCTCGCCAAACGTCTATCGACCTGGTGATCGTCAACCAGAAGGACGTGGGATACGCCCAGGAATTGAGCGGCCAACTGCAAAGCCTGGTGACCCAGACTGATAATGACGCTTGGCTGAACCGGCGCGGCGGCATTTTCATCCTGAACGCTCACCAGATGACGCGCGCCGATCGCTTGCTGCTGGAGACGGCGGCCCGCGCCGTGCTGGATGGCGAAAAGGGGCGGCTGGCCGATCAACTGTCGGGTTTGGGCCGCCGCCCGGCGCGCTTGCCCCGCTTCGTCCCCTCGGCCCCCCTGCGCGGGAAGGACGTCCCGGCGGTCGATATGGGGACACTGCATCGTCCCGACGATCTACAGTTCGATAACGGCCTGGGCGGCTTCACCCCAGACGGGCGCGAATACGTCATTTACTTGGAAGGGGAGATTTGGACCCCCGCTCCCTGGATCAACGTGATCGCCAACCCCAACTTTGGTTTCCTCGTCTCCGAGGCCGGCGGCGGTTACACCTGGGCCGGGAACAGCGGCGAGAACCGGCTGACCCCCTGGCGCAACGACCCGGTGACCGATGTGCCCGGCGAGGTGCTCTACCTGCGCGACGAGCAGACCGCCGCGGTGTGGTCGCCGACGCCGCTGCCGGCCCGAGAGGACGCCCCCTACCTGGTGCGCCACGGCCCGGGTTACACCGTCTTCGAGCACCACAGCCACGATCTGCGCCAGGAACTGCGCCTCTTCGTCGCGCCCGACGCCCCGGTCAAGGTGATTCAATTGCGGTTGGAGAACGCCCGGGACAAGGCCCGGCGCATCACGGTCACCTATTACGCCGAGTGGGTGCTGGGCGCCCACCGGGACCGGGCCCAGCAGTACGTGGCGCCCGAATACGAGGTCGAGACGCAGGCGCTGCTGGCCCGCAACGCCTACCACGCCGAGTTCGGTCAGCGGGTGGCCTTCCTGGCCGCCAGCCAGCAACCCCACGGCCTGACTGCCGACCGGACCGAGTTCCTGGGACGCGAGGGTACTTACCATCTCCCGGCGGCGCTGGGGCGGATCGGGTTGGAGGGCGACGAGGTCAGGCCGGGGCTGGATCCGTGCGCGGCGATCCAGGTTCACCTGGACCTGGAGCCGGGCGAGACTCAGGAGATCTTCTTCCTGCTCGGCCAGGGCGCGGACCGGGAGGACGCGCTGAACCTGATCCACGAATACCGGGACAAGGCGCGGGTGGCGGAGGCGTGGGAGGCGACGGCGGCGTTCTGGGACGACTTCCTGGGCGCCGTCGCCGTGGAGACCCCCGATCCGGCGATGGACCTGTTGCTCAACCGCTGGCTGCCCTACCAGGCGCTGGCCTGTCGCCTGTGGGCCCGTTCGGCCCTCTACCAGTCATCGGGCGCCTACGGTTTCCGTGACCAGCTGCAGGACGTGATGGCCCTGGTCCACGCGGCGCCCGAACTGGCGCGAGAGCACATCCTCCGGGCGGCCCGCCACCAGTTCGAGGCCGGGGACGTGCTCCACTGGTGGCACCCGCCCTCGGGGCGCGGGGTGCGGACCCGCATCAGCGACGACCTGTTGTGGCTGCCCTACGTCACCGCCGAGTACGTGAACGCCACCGGCGACGCAACGATCTTGGACGAGCGGGCGCCCTTCCGCCGGGGTGAGCCATTGGCCGATGAGGAGAAAGAGGAGGAGGAGGAGGAGCGCTACGGACACTTCGATCTGAGCGACGAGGCGTACACGCTGTACGAGCACTGCTGCCGGGCCCTGGAGCACAGCAAGACGTCGGGGCCGCGGGGCTTGCCCCTGATCGGCGCCGGCGATTGGAACGATGGCATGAACCGGGTGGGCATCGAGGGGCGGGGGGAGAGCGTGTGGCTGGGCTGGTTCTTGCACGTTGCACTGACGCGCTTCGTCGACTTATGCGAGGGCGACTGGATGGGCGAAAAGCGGGCGCGCCGATACCGGCAGTGGGCGCGCGAAC
>DAOTUC010000361.1:0-5048 GCA_034437315.1 Anaerolineae bacterium | reverse complement strand
AAGCTCAATCATCTCCCCCGGCGCGACGGCGCTCCTTTTCAAGTCATATCCCAGGAAACGAATCGTCTCGCCCAGGCGCAGGTCGCGGGGATGGGCGATGTCGCCCGCCTCCATCACGCCGCCTGTCGCGCCGCTTATTGCGCCTCGGCGGGCCAGTGTGACGCGCCCGACTTCCACCTCAAGTTCGCCGGGCGGCTGGACCACGACGGCGTATGCGCCAGGCGGCAGGTCGGCCGTCAGCGGCAGGTCAATCTGCTGGCGCGTGAGGCCAGCGCGGGCGGGATGCGCGACGGTCGCCGTGACCGTCTTGTGGGCTATCCCACCCTGGCGCAGTTGCACCGTCACGGGCAGATCGGGCGGATCAGGCGGATCAGGCGGAGCGCGCCAATAGAGAAAGAGGTGCAGCGTATCGCCGATCTGGTAGCGGGGCAGCGGGATTTCGGCGCCCTGGAGCGACGATTCATCAGGCAAGACGGGCGAGACGAGCGAGACGGGCGGCTCGAAACCAGGTGCTAGATCGTGCAGGCGCTCGGCCCGTTCCGGCGTGCGGGCGTAAAAATACAGGTCGCTCTCGCCGAAACGCCAGCGCGCCGAGGCGACGGCCCGCTCCGCCAGCCAGGCGTTGACGTGGCCCGCCGGATCGTTTCGCTGGGCGTCGGGCGTCAGGGCCAACCACAGGCCCTGGGTTTGGGCGTCCCACAGCGGATCAAGGAGGCGCTCGGCCTCTTCGGGTCCAACCGCCTGCCCGTGGGGCGCGCCGCGCCAATCCCCCGAGTAATGGGCGGCGAAGATGGGCCAGTCCTTGTCGGTATGGAGAAGCAGCGCGTCGCCGGAGCGCCGATGGGCGCGGAGCGTAGCCGCCAGCGACACGTAATCGTCCCGCCGGGCGCGGCCGGGGAAGAGCGGCGCCAGGCCGGTCAGCGCGACGACGACGACCAACCCGGCGCCCAGGGCGGCCGCCCACGGGCGTTTCTGCGCGAGGACGGCCAGCCCCCATCCCAGCAGGGTGTAGAAGCAGACGGAGAGGGGGAGCAGGTAGCGGGGCGCCAATCGCGGGGTATAATAGATGGGCAACGACAGGGAGACGGCGTAGACCACCAGGGCCGGCAACGTCAGACCCAGCGCCAACGTGCTTAAGCCGCCGGTCTGGGCCGGCGTGCGAGGAGAGCGCGCCAACGCAATCAGACCGACGAGCAACACGCCGAAGACAGCGGCGACCCATCCCGCGTAGACCTGGATGTCCACTGGAATGCCGAGCGCCAGCATCGTGGCGTACAGGCGGAGAAAGAAGGCCGGGGAAAACGGTTCCGCCGTGGACCAGGTGGGCATGCGCGGCAGGGCGTAGACCAGCCACGGGACGAAGAGGGCCGCCGCGGCCAGTTGCGCGCCTATCCACCGCTTCAACGGGCGACCGGGACGGCCCTGTCGCAACCAGACGGCGACGAAGGCCAGGTTGGCGATCAGCGGGACGGAGATCGTCAAAAAGAGCGTCCATAGCCCGCCGGCTACACTGAGGACGTAGGTCGCCCACGCCCGGCGATCCCGCCCTCGGCTGCGCCACAGACGCGCCGCGGCCCAGAGCGCGCCGGTCGCCAGCGTGGACGCCCAGATATACATCCGCATCTCCTGCGACCAGGTGACCGCGAAGCGGGAGAGGGCGAGGAAAAGGGCCGCCAGCAGGCCGGCCCTGCGCCCGCCCAACGCGCGCCCCAGGCGGTAGATCAGGCTTACGCCCAACACGCCCGCCAAGACGGATGGGAAGCGCAACACGAACTCCCCCTCCCCCACGATCAGCCAACAACCGCGCAACAGGAGGAAATATAGCGGAGGATGGACGTCGTGGGCCGTCCAATGAAGAATCCCGGCGACAGGTAGCCGAGCCGCCCAGGCAGCCAGCCCCTCGTCCCACCAGATGTTGTGATCGGCCAGGCCCCACAGGCGGAGACCAAAGGCGATGAGCAGCGTCAGCACAATGGGCACTTGCTTTCGTCTCATAGAGGGCAATCATACCCCAATCAAGCCCGGTTGACAAGCGGCTCATTTCCCCGCGTGTGGTAAAATAGGCGCAATCGTGTAGAATAGCGAATAGCGAATAGCGAATGGCGAATGGCGAATAGCGAATGGAAATAACGGAGGCAGTGTGAGAGTATCTGTGTGTGTAATTCGGAATTTGGGTTTGATGCTTTTGATAATGATGTTACTGACTGGCTGCAACGAGGGCGCGCCGGCGCCCACCTCCCCGCTGCCGACGCCGGTCGGTGATCCCCCGCTCCTGCCGACGCTCACACCGACGCCGACGCCGGACGTGCAACCGATGGTCGTGACGTTGAAATTGTGGACGCCGGAGGAGTTGAACCCTTACGGGCGTGAGCCGGGCGCCGATGCGATGGCCGATCTGCTGGATCGTTTCAGTGAGGCTTACCCCGACGTTCAGGTGGATGTGACGGTCAAAAAGGCCCGCGGCCGGGGGGGCCTGCTCGATTTTCTACGTACAGCGCGCAACGCCGCCCCCTCCGTTATGCCCGACCTGGTGATATTGGACGTTCAAGAGCTGGAGACAGCCGCCGGATCCGCGTTGGTCCAGCCTCTGAATGATCTGATCTCACCAATCGAGATGGACGAGCGTTTCCCTTTCGCGGTGGAGATGGGAACAGTGACAGATGACACCAGCGGGCCAATGACCGCCGGTTTCATCGTCGGCGTCGACCTGACTCACATGGTCTACCGCGCCGAATTATTCGAGACGCCGCCCATCTCCTGGACCTCAATCATCTCGCCGCCCAAATCCTACGTCTTCCCCGCCGGCGGGCAGGACCAGCAGGTCAATGACGCGACCTTGATCCAATACCTGGCGGCGGGCGGCGCGTTGGTCGATGCGGAAGGGCATCCGACGATCAATGAGGAAGCGATGATCAGCGTCCTCGATTTCTACAGCCAATGCATGGGCACAGGGGCCATCTCGCCCACACTGGCGCTGACCACCCGCGATGCAGCCCAATCGTGGGATCATTTCAAAGCCGGTGACGGCGCAATGGCGGCGGTGCAGGCCCATCGTTATTGGAGCGAGATCGGGGATTTGCGAGCAGATCCAGAACAAGCGGCGGGGACCTGGGCCGTCGCCTCCCTGCCCACCCGCGAGGGTCAACCCTTCAGCGTGATCAAGCAAGGATGGGCGATCTCGCTAGTCGCACAGGATGAGGCCCGCCAGCGATTGGCCATCCTGCTGCTCGATTGGTTGATCTCCCCCGATCAAAATGGGCGTTGGACCCAGGCCTCGGGCTATCTGCCAGCGACCAAATCGGCCCTGCGGATGTGGGACGCGCCGAACGCCGACCGGGCGGCGCTGCGCAGAATCCTGAACGCGGCCGCCCCGCCGCCCAACCAGGAGGCGATGGCGACGACCGGCCGGGTGATGCAGGAAGCGGTGATCGCCGTGCTGCGAAAACGGGCCACGCCGGAGGAGGCCGCCGCCGCGGCAGTCGAGGGGTTGGGGAGGTAGGGAGTAGGGAGTATGCGGTATATGGGAGAGGAGATAGGGGGACTGCGGGCGGTCGCCGGCGAGTTGCAACGGGCGGCGCTGGCGGCGGTAGATCCGGAGGCGGCCGTGCGGAGACATCTGCGGCGCGCGGGAGACGCGCTCTTGATCGGCGAACGACGTTACGATTTATCCGATTACGAGCGGGTGTTCGTCTTCGGAGGCGGGAAGGCCGCGGTTCCGATGGCGGCGGCCGTTGTCGATTTGCTGGGGGAGCGTCTGAGCGAGGGGGTGATCGTCGCCAAGTACGGTCACGCCGATTCGCCGCCTTCGAGCCCACGCCTTCACATTATCGAGGCGAATCATCCGACGCCCGACGAGCAGGCCGTGCGCGGCGCTCAGGCGGTGTGCGACATGGCGCGTCGGGCGTCGGCGCGCAACCTGGCGCTCTGCCTCATCTCCGGCGGCGGGTCGGCGTTGCTGACGCGGCCCGCGCCGGGGTTGTCGCTGGCGGCGTTGCAGGCGCTGACCGACGACCTGCTCCATTCCGGCGCGACGATCAACGAGATCAACACCGTGCGCAAACACTGTTCCCAGATCAAAGGAGGTCACCTGGCCCGCCTGGCGGCCCCCGCGACGGCGGCGACCTTGATCCTCTCCGACGTGGTCGGCGACCCGCTCGACGTCATCGCCTCCGGCCCCACCGTGCCCGATCCGACAACGGTGGCTGACGCCCAGGCGGTGCTCGACCGTTACGGCCTCGCCGCCGATCACGATATCCCATTCCAGGAGACGCCTAAGCCGGGCGATTCGGCCTTTGAGCGGGTGCAGCACGTCCTGGTCGGCTCTAATCGGTTGGCGGCGGTCGCGGCGGTGGAACGGGCGCGAGAGCTAGGATTCGACGCGCTGTTGTTGAGCACCTACGTCGAGGGGGAGGCGCGGGAGACGGCCCGGATGGCGGCCGCTCTGGCGAAGGGGGTGCGCGCCCACGGCGACCCAATCGCGCCGCCAGCCTGCCTGGTGTGGGGCGGCGAGACGACGGTCACAATCCGGGGGAATGGAAAGGGCGGCCGGAACCAGGAATTAGCCCTGGCGGCGGCCCTGGCGCTCGATGGGTGGCCCGGCGTCCTGGTGATGGCCCTGGCGACCGACGGGACCGACGGCCCCACCGACGCCGCCGGCGCCGTCGTCACCGGCGAGACAATCGCCCGCGCCCGCGCGCAGGGGCTCGACCCCCGGGCAGCGCTGGCGGAAAACGACAGTTACCCGTTCTTCGAGGCGCTGGGTGACCTGATCCGCACCGGTCCGACCGGCACCAACGTGAACGATCTGTTGTTTGTGTTGGTGGGAAAAGAGCAATTTGCCGAGCGCCCAGCCAGTTGATGTCTACCCTGAAGATGGTATACTACATGAGCTTTCGTCGTTGGGTCTTCAGGATTTTGCATGGCCCATCATAGACCCTAAAGGTTTTTGCGCTGGTTTTGATGGAAAAAGGTCATTGTTTAAGGCAAAAACGTTGTTTGCGCGGCCTTGAGCAAAACCTTTAGGGTCTCGCCATGCGAAATCCCAGAGA
>DAOTUC010000360.1:0-6816 GCA_034437315.1 Anaerolineae bacterium | reverse complement strand
CCCGTCCAGCGCCGCGCCGCTTGCCGCGCTCTCGAACGTCGCCACCGGCTGGCCCCACTCGCCCGGCGCGCCGGTGTCCAACGCGGGGTTGGGAACGTCCGACGTCCAGTTGACGCCGTCGAGCGACTCGGCGTAATTGATCTCAGCCGTGTTTCCCTCGTCGCGCCACACGTTGTACCACATCTTGAACGTCTCGTTTTCGTAGATGACGTGCGGATCGCCTATAGGATCCGTCTCCGTAAACGTCGGCCCGGCTCCGAGACGGTTCCAATTGACGCCGTCCGTGCTGGTGACCACGCCGATGGCCGGATGCTGTTCCGAACCACCCGCGTACCACATCCAGTACGTTGCGCCAAGCTTGAGCACGCTGGGTCCCCACAGGCCGTTCTCCTCCCACGTACCGGTCTGGGGCAGCAGCGCTGGCCCATCCTTGTTCCAAGCGACGCCGTCGGGCGAGGTGGCGTAGGCGATGATGGCGCCCTGGTCGCCGATGGCGTGGTACCACAGTTTGTACGTCCCGCCGTCGTTGAGCACGGAACCGTGGGCGGCGCTCTCCTGATCGTAGCCCTCGGGACCGGCCTGGAGCACCGGGTTGCCGGCGTACTGCTCCCAACTGATGCCGTCGTTGCTGGTGGCGTAATTTAATTGTCGCGCGTCGCCTCTGCTCTCGTACCACAGTTTGTAGAGGCCGTCTTCCTTGATGACGAATGGCGCGTGTTCTTCGCTGGCGTCCCAGGGATCGTCGCTGTCGAGCACGGGATTGAGGCCGGATTTACTCCAGGAGACGCCGTCTTCGGAAGTCGCCAGGCCGACGGCGATCTCTCCGCGCAGATCCACACCGTCGAACCACATCTTGTACTCGACGCCGTCGCTGATGACGACCGGCTTCTGGACCTTGAGGCCGTCCCAATCGCCCCACACCGTCCAGCTGTTCGAGCCGTCGATGATTGTCACGTGCTGGGCCAGGTCGCGGGTCCAGCCGGTGGACTCGTAGCCGCCCTCGATGGTCACCGGGGTGGAGATGGAGAGGTTCTCGGTGTAGACGCCCCCCGCGACTTTGATCACGTCGCCCGCGAAGGCGGCGTCGACAGCGGATTGGATGGTGGTATAGGCGCAGCCGGATGGGCAGACGTGTAGCTCGCTGGCCGGACGCTGGGGCGCGTCCGTCCATTGGGCGCTCTGGTTTTGCTGTCGCTCGATCAACGTCCACTGAGGGAGAATGTCGCCATCCACGTCAAGAGCGTCGTATGACCCAGGCTCTGCCACCGCCGCAGATTCAGCCGAAACGTCCTGATCCACAGAGACCAACGTCAGGGCCAGAATCAGGCCCAACACGGTCGCGCCGAACGCTAAGAACAGTCGCCTTTTCATCTCATACCTCCCAATAGGGGCTCAAGACATCTCACCTATGAAGATCAGCGCCGGGTTAGACGCCTTTCTGGCCCAATCTCGTGAATAATGAAGTAGATCAAGCAGATGAATAGAAAGTCATTCGAGGGGATCAACGTTGAGGATAGAAATGGCGGAAACTACATCCACGTCTACAGCGTAGTCGCTTACATTATAACACCTATTCGTTCTGATCAGGTTAAACGTTTTTTAAATAATCATTAAAGGCGTCGCTCTGGGCTGCCATCTCGATGTGCGTCAACTTGCTTGGGCCATTTCGTCTCGCAATGAGCGGGCGACCTGGCGGTCCAACGCGGCGTCCAGTCGCTCGAATACCCCTGCGCAATCGTCCAGCGCCGCCCGGGCGGCCGCCGGTTGTCCCGCCGAGGCGTAGACCCGGGCCAGGCACAACTGGCTGCGGGCCTTTTCGTACTCGTCGCCCACCTCGTCCAGGATCGCGACGCTGCCGCCTGGGTGGTCGCCCAACGCCTGAAGCGCTTCCTCTACTTGACCCCGCGCCGCCGCCAGTTTTCCCAACGTTCGCAACGCGCAGCCCTCCTCGGCCCGCATCTCCAGTTCGCGGGATAAATTCAGCGATTGTTCGGCTTGTCTTTGCGCCTCCTCCAGATCGCCCAACAACAGGGCTGCCTCAGCCAGGTGACGATGGAGCTCAGGCAAAAAGTCCCGGGCCTGCGCCTGCTCGTAATAGGCCTGACTATCTTGCAAGCGCTGGCGGGCCTCTTCGCCCTGCCCCTGCCGGACGAGCGTCGCGCCGATGTTCATGTGGAGCGCGCCGAACACGTAAGGGGAGCCGCCAATGTGTTCCAGCGTGTCCAGAGCTGTTTGATAGAAGGCTAACGCTTCATCTAACCGCCCTTGTTTGCGCGCGATACCGCCCAAGTTGTTGTCCACGAAGACGCAGAAGTAGAGGTCGCCGACTTTCTCAAAGTACTCACGCGCTTGGTGGTAATTTTCATCCGCGCTCTGCCATTGTCCCATATCGAAGTAGGCGTTGGCGATTAAATTGTGCGAGAGCGCTTGACCGTGGATATCGCCGGCCCGCTCGTACAGGGAGAACGCGCGCTTAAAGTGATCGATGGCGGACGCGCTCTTGCCGCGCAGTCGATTGATGCGCCCCAGCAGGTTATAGGCGCGCGCCAGCGCCGTCATCTGATCCAATTTCTGCGCGATCTGCAAGGCCCGTTGGCATTGAAGCAGGGCTTTGTCGTTATCGCCCTGACGAAGATTGATCTGCCCGGCCAGGAGCAATAACTCGGCAGACTTGTCAGTCTCCCGGTCCTGTAGGGCGTCCAGGCCCTGCTGAATCCACTTGAGGGCCGGAGCGTACTCGCCGCGCAACTCGTGCAGCCGCGCCAACCACCAACAGGTATGGGACTGGACATTGACGTCGTCGGTCTCGGCGCTCAAGGCCAGCGCCTGGTCGAGGTGTTCGAGCGCGTGCTCGTACTGGCTGGTGGTCGTCAACAACTCCCCCAGAGAAGCGTGGATCTTCTGGCGTTCCGACAACGTCTCCTCCGGGGGGAGATGATCGGCGCTCTGTAACGCTTTCTCGAAATGGTCGATGGCCTCGTGATTGGCGAAGAGTTTCTGCGCCTGCTGGCCGGCCAACAGTTGGTAGCGCAGTGCGCGGGCCCAATCCTGACCCACAAAGGCGTGGTGGGCGACGACGGGGATGTTGCTTTCGGCGTCCCGGCGGCCGGACAGGCGATCGCTCTCCAGGTGCTCGGCGATCTTGCGGTGATACTGCCGCCGGACACGGGCCAGCAAGCTATGATAACACACCTCCTGCATCATCGCGTGCTTGAAGGTGTAGACGAGTTCCGGGACGCGCTGGGTCTCGCGGACCGTCTCGTGTCGCTGCAGGTGGACCAGATTACGGCTCAGTTTGGCGCTGTTTTCGGGCAGGACGTGCGAAAGGACGTCGAACGGGAAGACGCGCCCCACCACCGAGGCCAGCTGGGCCGTCCAGCGACACGGCTCCTCCAGCCGGTCCAGGCGGGCCATCAACACGCCTTGCAACGTGTCGGGCACGTCGATCGTCTCCATGCCACTGCTGATCTGCCACGCGCCGCTTTCGTCCTGCACCAACACGCCATCGTCGATCAGCGCGCGGATGACCTCCTCGATGTACAGCGGATTCCCCTCGGTGCGGCTGAAAATGAGCGCCCGTATGGCGTCGGGCCACTGCTCGATCCCGACCAGATTGGTCAGGAGTTGTTGGCCGTCGGCCGGCGCCAACCGGCTGAGCGCGATCTCGACGGCGCAATGGGGGAACTCACGCGCGATCTTCTCGTGAATTTCCCAGCAGCGCTTGGCCCGTTCCGGCCGGTAGACCAGCGCCAGCATCAACGGGACGTGATTGACCAGCGTCATCAGGTGTTCCAATAGCGCCATAGAGGCCTGGTCAATCCAATGGATGTCCTCCATGACCAGCGCCAGGGGCGATTCAAGCGACGCCTGGCTTTCGATCAAGGCGTCAATCGCCAGAAAGGTTCGTTTTTGGAGCGCTTCGGCGTCCAGGTAACGGATTTTTTCCTGCAAAGTCTCCTCAAGTTGCAGGCTGATGAAATTGGCCAGATAGGGCAGGGCGGCTTCCAGTTCTTCTGTTTGGGAGGCCGTTTCCAGAAGGCCCCGCAGCCTATTCCAGGCCTCGGCCTCGCTATCGTCCGGCTGGACGCCGATCAACGCCTGCACGATTTCGTGGAAGGGGTGGTAACTGACCGATTCGGTATACGAGAGACAGCGCCCCTCTATCCACTTGATGGCGCTATCGGCCGTCTGTTGGCGCATCTCGGCCACCAGGCGAGATTTGCCCAGGCCGGCCTCGCCGGTCACCGAGACGATCTGCCCGCGTCCCCGCGAGAGTTGTGTTATCGCGGTCTGCATTTGTTCCCACTCGGCCTGCCGGCCCACCAGCGGCGAGCGCATACCCGCCAGTCCCCGCACCGGTTCCGGCGCCGCCCGGGGCGCGACGACGGAGAAGATGGGGATGGGGGCGCGCTTGCCCTTGACCTGCACCTCACCCTGGGCGTCCAGATCGAAGAGGGCGCGCACCTTGCGCCGGACGTCGCCGCTGACGATAATTGTATCGGGCTCCGCCGCTGACATCAAGCGGGCGCTCAGGTTGACCTCGTCGCCCATCACGGTGTACTCGTGCCGCCACTCGGTGCCCACGTAGCCGGCGAAGACGTAACCGAAACTGATGCCGATCTTCTGGCTGAGATGCAAGTCCGGGAGGCCGATTTGCTCCGGCAAGCCACGGCTTAACTCGAGCATCGACTGTTGCATCGCCAGGGCGGCCCGCACGGCCCGTTCCGCGTCATCCTCGTGGGCGACCGGCGCGCCGAAGAAGGCCAATAACTTATCGCCGTGCTCGTACAGGTCCATCTTGTTGATCACGCCGCCGAAGCGTTGAATCCCTTCTTCCATCGTGGTGAAGTATTGGTTGAGCGCCGCGACGATCTCGTCCTCCCGGCCCGGCCCCAACCGGTCGGCGACCTCGCCCAGCCCCTCCACGTTGGCGAAGAGTACGCCGACTAAACGGTGCTCCCCCTCGACGCTCGCGGCGTGCGGGTCGTCGGATAACCGGGCCATCAACCCGGCCGGGAGATACGACGACAGGGCGTCCAGCAACTCGACGAGGCGGCGCAGGTTCGCGAGGGATGGTTCCGAGGGTATAGACGGCGACTGGACGTGTAGCGCCGGGTCTGAATCGGGAGGATGTTCGACGTCGCTGAGCGCCACGTAGGGGACGTCGGGGCCGGATGCTTCCGTTTGACAGGGGATCCTGACCGCCTCCAACGTCGCGCGATCCAGCAGGATCTGTCCGGCCTGGGCCGCCGATTCGGTCGCCGCCGTCGCGTTGACGTCGCCCCCGAAGAGGGCGTATTCCATCCCCTGGGCCGTTCCCAATCGAGCGGCAAGGAAGCGCCCCCGGTGAAGGCCCACCTTCATCTGCAGCGGGAAGTCGCCCTGGGAAGTCTGGACCTGGCGCATACTGTCCATCGCGTCCTGCATGCGCTGGGCGGCCTGAACCGCCCGCGTCGCGCTGTCCGGCTCGAAGAAAAGCCCCAGCAGCGCGTCGCCGCCGAACTTGACGAGTTGCCCACCGTGGGCGCTCAAGAGAGACAGCATGGCGCTGAAGTAGCGGTTGACGATGGACGTGATCTCCTCAGCGCCCTCGCGCCCGATGCGGCTCAACCGCTCGGACATGGACGTGAAGCCGCTGATGTCGGCGAAGAGCAACGTCCCCTCGACGAACTGCCCGCCGATTTTGCCGGGCGTTGGATCGCGCACAATCTGTTCCACGAGATAGGGGGGCAACAGCGTGCGGGTGGTCCTGAGTAATTCAGACAGGTGATCAACACATTGGGTCAACAAAGCAGTAGAAGGCGAGATGCGGTCGAGTTGCAGGGTCTCGATCAGTTGGGCGGGCAAATAGGCGCGCAGGTGATCCAATTCGGCTGGGGAGAGGTGTTCTGGTTGATCATCCTGTAACGGCGCGCCGCATTTGCCACAAAAGGCGAAGCCCTGGGGGTTTTCAAAGCCGCATTTGGGGCAAGCAGGAGGCATAGGATTGCCGCATTTGCCGCAAAAAGCGAAACCTGTTGGGTTGTCGAACCCGCATGCCTGACATTTCATACCCACTCTCCGGTTAGAGGAAGCATATTGACACTCATGAGCGCTTAATTCGAGTGTGCATTGAAAGGATGGGGCGAAGTTTTACGAAGGGGAGAGAGGCGGCCCGGTTACTCTGATTTGTGGAGGACGTTCTTGTGTGTGAATCATTCACCCCAGATGTATTTTACACCTATCTTCTTTCTATGCAAATGCCCCGCCGCACGGGAAAACGTAGCAGGTCTGGGGCCTTCTAAAGCCCCTGGGGGCCGTTCTGGCGCATTGAGAAAGTTCATCAACCCCAGAACGGCGCGTATGGAAACTCGCCCCACATCGTCTGGCTGCGTAGCTTTTGACTTGACTAATTGGATAAATCACGTTATGCTAATGATACATCAAGGGGGTGGTTGGGGCCCGGTGGCTCCCCCGGTCTTCAAAACCGGTGGCGGGTCGCGCAGAGCGAGCCGCGGTGGGTTCGACTCCCATCCACTCCCGTTGATCGTCCTCCCGATTCATCATCCGCCCTAACTGATCCGATTGATTCGAAGTCTTATCTTGTAGCTGAACGGCGGGCAAGAAATCCGCTCTTGCAGACGCCATACTTGGATGATGCGTTGCACGCGGAACAGAGAGCGCGGCTAATCAAACGAAAGGGATAGGGATGTCTAAGAAGAAAAAAGAAGCACGCGAGCGAATGAAAAATGGAAATGGACAGGACGGCAAGGATGGAAAAGACGATGGGGCTGAGCCGCTCAAGCCTGTGCCGGAGGAGATTATCTCGGAGACCCA
>DAOTUC010000359.1:0-4554 GCA_034437315.1 Anaerolineae bacterium | reverse complement strand
ATCATAGACCCTAAAGGTTTTTGCGCTGGTTTTGATGGAAAAAGGTCATTGTTTAAGGCAAAAACGTTGTTTGCGCGGCCTTGAGCAAAACCTTTAGGGTCTCGCCATGCGAAATCCCAGAGAACCAATAATTCTTTTATGCACCCTTTCTCTTCTCACGCTCACTTTACCCGCCCACTTTATCTTTTGTCATCCCTTGATGCCTGTGCTATAATCTTACGTATGTGTTCGTCAATCACAAGGGCGAGTAGTAGATACCGGCGTCTGGCCAATTGACGTCAAAAGGTATCTTCTCAATAAGTTGGGGAAAAAGTAGGCGGAATGGCATTCCGCTTTACATTACCCCTGTTTATTGAGAAGATACGTCAAAAGCAACGATATGAACCAAAAAGAGCGCCCCAGCATCAAAAACGACGATGAAAAGCGTGAAGGCCTCCCCTCCAAAAACCGCCATCTCCCCCTGGAAAGCCGGCCTCTCGAAACGCGCGCGGAGGCTGCGACAGGAAAACCTAACGGAAGGCCAGCCACCCAGCACGCCATCGCCATCCAAGGCATCAATCATCTGTCCGCCGCGCGCAAATCCGCCCAGAAAATGGAGATCCTGGACAAAACAAGCCGCGGTCGGGCCTCCCAACCCAAAAACACCCAACTATTCGCCTCCCTCAAACAAGAAAAAGAACGGATGAATCTGCTTTACCGTTTGAGCCACCGACTTTCCGAGAGCCTGGACATTCAAGATGTGGCTCAACGGGCCTTGACCGATACCTGCGCCTTTCTGGGCGCGATGCGCGGCATCGTGTTATCTCACGAACCGGGCAGTGATCGCCTGCGTTTCGTCGCTGTCTCAGGGTATGACGGCCGCACCCCAGACGAACTGAACGTTCAACTCGACCTGAAGGTGAGCGATGGATTGGTCGGTTGGGTCGCCCAAAACCGGGCGACCGCCTTGGTGGACGACGTGACCCAGGACGAGCGGTGGTGGTCCATCGCCGGCGTAGACGATTGGGTTCGCTCCGCCCTCAGCGTCCCACTGGTCAATCGAGATCAACTCGTCGGCGTCATTAGCATATACAGCGACCAGGTCGCGTTTTTCAACCGGGAAAAACGCCGGTTGGCCGAATCGGTCGCCGCCGTTATCGCCGCCGCCATCGCCAACGCCCAGCTTTTCGAGGCGGAGAGACGTCGCCGGCAGGAGACTGAGACATTGCGTCAGACCGCCTTGGCGCTGACGACCGTCCTGGAACGGGACGCCGTCGTCGACCGCATCCTCGCCCAACTGCAAACGGTCATCCCCTACGACAGCGCCTCGGTGAACCTGCTCCACGATGGACAACTGGAAATTATCGGCGGGCGAAGCTCGCCAGGTATGGGACAGATTCCCCGCATCACCTTCGCCCCCATTCCAGGCGAAGACCCCCACGGAGAAGTCATACGCACCCAATCATCCTTCATCGTGGCGGATGGGCCGGCCGCCTACCCCAAATTTTACGACACGCCCTACGCCAAATCGAGCGTGCGCGCCTGGTTGGGCGCGCCGATGTTGATTGGCAAGCGGATGATCGGCATGCTCGCGCTCAACAAGAGAGAGCGCGGCTTCTACACCCAGGAGCACGCCCATCTGGTCGAGACCTTCGCCGCTCAGGCCGCCACCGCCATCGAAAATGCGCGCCTGTTCCAAGCGGAACGGGAGCAACGAGAATTGGGAGAAGCCCTGGGCATAGCGGCCGCGGCGGTCAACCAATCGCTCGACAGCAAGGAAGTGCTCACCCGTATCCTGGAACAGGTGGAACGAGTCGTGCACGGCGACGCCTTTAACATTATGCTCCTGGAGAAAGAGAGAAACGCGGCCCAGATCATTCGCAAACACGGCTACCAAAAAGACGCGTCCTACCCGGCGTCGGGTCAATTTATCCCCCTCAATAAATATCCCTCGCTATTGAAAATGACTCGGACTGGAGAACCGATCTTCATCCCAGACACCAGCGTCCATCCAGATTGGATTTCGTCGGAAGAATCTGAATGGCGGCGCTCCTACATCGGCGTCCCCATCCGGGCGCGAGACGCCATCGTCGGTTTCCTGAACGTCAACGGGAACAGGCCAAAGCAATTCGATCGCGCCGACGTGCAACGCCTGCAAATTTTCGCCGATCAGGCCGCCGCCGCGATTGAAAACGCGCGCCTCTACCAGGAACTAAACCGCTACGCTGAAGAGCTGGAAAACCGCGTCGAGGAGCGCACCCGGCAGATTCAATCCCAGTACGCCCAACTGGAAGCGATCCTGCACAGCACGACCGACGGCATCATCGCCATTAACGAGCGGGGGGAGATGATTCAAACGAACCCGGTCGCCTACCGCTGGCTCAACCAGACCCTCTCGCCAGAGGACGCCCAACGCCTCAAGGAGGCGGTTCTGGCGCTCACCCAGCGCGTCATCGCTAGCGACGACGCGCAAAGCAGCGCGCAAAATAGCGCGCAAGACGCCGCGGCGAGCATGATGCTGGAATTGAAGGGGCTGGACCTGGAACTCCAAGCGGCCCCCATTCGCGCGCCATGGTCAGAAACGGCCGCCGTCGTCGTCGTCGCGCACGACGTCAGTCACCTCAAAGCAGTGGAACGGGTCAAGACCCGCTTTGTCTCCAGCGTGTCCCACGAATTGCGCACCCCGGTCACGACGATCAAACTGTACGCATCGTTGCTCCAAAAGACAGAGGGGGAGAAACACCAAGAATATCTAGAGGCGCTGACGCAAGAGGCGGATCGACAGGCCCGCATCGTCGAAGATATCTTGCAAATCTCCCGTATTGACGCCGGCCGGATGGAGATGAACACCCAAAACGCCTGTCTAGAAGAGATCGCCCACACCGTTGTGACCAGCCACCAGATTCTGGCCCAGACAAAAGGGCTGACGTTGACCTATCGCCCCGACGCCACAGGGCGCACGCCTCCGCAGGCGCTCGTGGACACCCAGCGGATCGTCCAGGTGCTCAACAATCTGATCCAGAATAGCATCCAATACACGCCGCGCGGCGGAACGATCACCGTATCAACGAAAACCCGGCGCAAGGAAAATCGCACATGGTCAGTCATCACTGTATCCGATACAGGACAGGGCATCCCCCAGGCGGAGCAGGCCCTCATCTTCAACCGTTTCTTTCGCGGGGAAGGTCCCCGGAGCAATCAGATTCCCGGCACAGGCCTGGGATTAGCCATCGTCAAGGAGATCACAGAACTCCACGGCGGGCAAGTGACCGTGGAAAGCCAGGTGAACACAGGCAGCACGTTTACCATCTGGCTGCCCCACGCGACTTAACAATGGATAAGTGGCTAGGGCAAATTATTTAAGACACTCTACAGAATCAGTTGGAAACTGGTTTAATCATCCAGGTTAGGAGAAGACACATGAACCAACCACACATCCTGGTCGTCGATGACCACGAGCCTCTGAGAAAGGCCATCCAGGGCATTCTTGAAACTGAGGGATACAAGATCACCACCGCCAGCGATGGACAGCATGCATTGAAAATGATGAACAAAGAGCTGCCGGATATGGTCATCGCCGATATTATGATGCCCCGGATGGACGGTTATGATTTATACCGGGCGATTCGATCCCGGCCGGATTGGGTCTCAATGCCTTTCATCTTCCTGACGGCCAAGGCGGAGAAGGAAGATAAGCTCCGTGGAAAAAGTCTGGGGGCCGAGGATTATCTGACCAAGCCGTTCGACACGGAAGAGCTGCTCATCGCCGTCCAAAGCAGGCTAAGGCGGGCGCAAGCCATTCAAGAATTCGCCCAGACCCAGTTCGAGCAACTGAAACAACAAATCGCCAACGTCCTGGGCCACGAACTGCGCACCCCCTTGACATATGTTCAGGGATATACTGAGTTGGCGCTGGAAGAAGTGCCGGATACCGACGGCCTTCAGGCTTTCTTGATGGGCATCAAGCGGGGGGCCGACCGCCTCGACCGATTGGTGGAAGATTTAATGCTCTTGGTCCAACTGGACACCGGGCGGACCGAAGAGGAGTACCGGCTGTTGACGCACGTGTACGAGGATACCAGCGAGGTGCTCCGATCGACCATCAAGCAATATCACCAACAGGCGCTGGACCAGAGCGTGATTTTAGAAGTCAACATCACACCCAACCTGCCGCCGCTCAAACTTTGCGACCCGCTTTTCAACAACGCCCTGGGACGCCTCATCGACAACGCGATCAAATTCTCCCGCGACGATGAGCGCCTCGTCACCATCAGCGCGGATAACGCGGATAGCTGGGTGGAGATTGCTGTGACCGATCGAGGGATTGGCATTCCACCCCACTACATGCCCCATCTGTTTGAACGCTTCCGCCAATTTGATCGCGAAGAAATGGAACAGCAAGGGGCCGGGCTAGGCCTGGCGCTGGCCAAGGAGATCATCCACCTTCACGGGGGAGACATCACCGTAACCAGCACACACGGGCAAGGGAGTACGTTCACCATCCGGTTGCCCGTCGCCAAAACCGAACAATAAGGGATTTGGTATCTCCTCAATATTTTGGGGAATAGTTTGTAG
>DAOTUC010000358.1:0-9551 GCA_034437315.1 Anaerolineae bacterium | reverse complement strand
CGACAAGCACCGGCTGGGCGGCAAGCTGGTGCTTCAGACCCACAAATTCTTCGGCTCCATCGACGCTTGTTACGCCGGGACGCGGGGCGCTGATATCGCGACGAAATTGGAGGAGGAGGTGCGCCAGTTTGAGAACGTCCAGCTATGGCTCAACACCACTGCTTTGGCCGTCTATTCCGATCGCAAGGTCGGCGTGTTGCGCGAAGGACATTACGTCGTCATCCAACCCCACGTCTTGTTGACAGCCACCGGCGCCCGCGAGAAGTCGCTGGCCTTCCGGGGGAACACGCTGCCCGGCGTCTACGGCGCCGGCGCTTTCCAGACGCTGGTCAACCGCGATCTGGTGCGCCCGACCGATCAATTGTTCATCATCGGCGGCGGCAACGTGGGCCTGATCGCCGGATACCACGCGCTGCAAGCGGGTATTCAGGTGATCGGCCTGTGCGAGGCGTTGCCGGAATGCGGCGGTTACAAGGTCCACCGGGATAAGCTGGCGCGGCTGGGGGCGCCCATCTACACGTCCCATACGGTCCTCCTGGCTAACGGCAGGGAGGAGGTCGAATCGGTGACGATCGCTCAGATCGACGAAAATTGGCGCCCTATCCCTAACACCGAGAAGACTTTCGAGTGCGACACCATCCTGGTGGCGGTCGGCCTGGACCCGGTGGACGAGTTTTATCAAAAGGCGAAGGAATTCGGCCTACCGGTCTATGCGGCGGGCGACGCCGAGGAGATCGCGGAGGCGTCGGCGGCGATGTTTACCGGGCGCATCCGGGGGCTGGAGATCGCCAAGAGCCTGGGTCGAGATGTGGGCGAGGTGCCGGCGGAATGGCATCGGATCGCCGACATTCTCAAATCTCGTCCCGGCGCGGTGGTGATGGAGGATATTCCGGAGAGAGAGACGGGCGTCTTCCCGGTGTTACACTGTAACCAGGAGATCCCTTGCAATCCGTGCACCTCCGTCTGTCCCAAGGATTGCATCGTGATCGAAAGCGACGATCTACGGGGTTTGCCCGAATACGTGGGCGAGGGGTGCACCGGTTGCCTGCAATGCGTGGCCATCTGTCCGGGATTGGCTATCACATTGGTCGATTATTGCAAGGATGCGCAGACGCCCACCGTGACGATCCCTTACGAATTTGCGGCTGACTCAATCAAGAAGGGAGACGTGGTCACCGTCCTGGACACCGAGGGACAGATCCTGGGCAACGTCGAGGTGACCCGAATCCGCGCGCCCAAGTTCTCTGACCGGGCCTTGCTGGTCAGCGTACACGCGCCCCGCGAGATCGCCAAGCAGATCGCCGGCATCCGGCCAAAGGAAACCTGGGTAGCCCGGCCGACGGCCGAGTATGTGGAACGGATCGGCGACGACGAGATCGTCTGCCGCTGCGAGCGTGTGACGGCTGGCGAGATCCGGGCGCTCATCCGCTCCGGCGTGTGCGATATGAATCACATCAAGGCGGTGACGCGAGCCGGTATGGGCGCCTGCGGCGGCAAGACCTGCGCCAATCTCATCAAGCGTTTGTTCCGCGAGGAGGGCGTTCCCCTGCTGCGGGTGACCGAGAACGTCCAGCGTCCCCTGTTCATCGAGGCGCCGTTGGGCGCCTTCGCCGGCGTCTCGGTGGGCGAGCGTCCGGTCGAGGAGGGCCCCAGGGCGCACGCCACCGACGCCCACGAGGGCGGGTTGTAGTCGAGCAGGGGATTGGGATCCTATCCAATTGCGCCAGACGTTGACGTCCCGCTTCGACCGAGAGGAACTGCGCACCCTTTGCTTCGACCTGGGCGTCGATTACGAAGCGTTGCCGGCCGAGGGGAAAGCGGGCAAGGCGCGCGAGTTGGTCAGTTATATGGAGCGGCGCGAGCGATTGGCCGATTTGGTGGAGACGATCCGCCGCATGCGGCCGGACATCCCACTGCCGGGCGGGGATGAGATGGGAGAGCGAGAGAGGTCGGGGCTGCATCGGGATAGGGCGCGGGAATCGCAGCGCCATGGCCTGCAACGGGCGCTGGATATGGCCCGGCGTAACCTGGCGATTCTGGAGGAACAGACCGCCGGTTATACGGCTTTGACCATTCCGGTCCATCTGAGGATCCAATTGGAGGACAAACGCCGCGAGGTCGAAGATCTCGCCCGGCGATTGGCAGACTGAGCAATCGGCTGCTCGACCTGACGCCGGACCATAGTCTGGCGGTCGTAGGCGAATAAGCGCTTGCGCATCGTCGCTCAAGCGTGCGCGTGGACCGCGGCCCGCGCTGAACGCTAGAACGAACAAGGAGAATGCCATGACTACCAAAGTATACGACGCCGTCATCGTCGGCGCGGGGAGCATCGGACTCCCCACCGCCTTTTTCCTGGCCCGGGCCGGGCTCAAACCGCTGGTCATCGACCAATTCGCCAGCCCCGGTCAGGGTTCCAACAAGGCCGCCATCGGCGGGATCCGGGCCACCCACTCGACCCCTTCCAAGATCCGGCTGTGCCTCAAGTCGCTGGAGGTGTTCTCCACCTGGCAAGAGACTTACGGGGACGACATCGAGTGGCGCCGCGGCGGCTATTCTTTCGTCGCTTACCGGGAGCGAGAGGAGAAGATTCTCAAGGACCTGCTCAAGATCCAGCAGGCCTATGGGCTGGACATCAGGTGGCTGGATCGCGACGAGTTACTATCGGTGATCCCCGACCTGAACCCGAAGGGCCTGATCGGCGGGACCTACTCGCCCAACGACGGTTCCGCCTCCCCCATGCTCTCGGCCCACGCTTTCTACACCCGGGCGAAGGAACGGGGGGCCGAGTTCCGCTTCAACGAGCGGGTCATCGGCGTGATTCGCCGCCGGGGTCACGTGGTGGGCGTGCGCACTGACCAGGGCGGTTACGCCACCGAGACGGTCATCAACGCCGCCGGTCCATGGGCGCGCAACGTCGCCGAGATGGTGGGCATTGACTCGCCGGTGGCGCCGGATAGCCACGAGGCCGGCGTCACCGAAGCGGTGGCCCGTTTCGTGGAACCGATGGTGGTCGACATCCGTCCGGCGGCCGGTTCCAAGAATTATTACTTCTACCAGCACGGCCCCGGCCCCATCGTCTTTTGCATCACGCCCGACCCGCCCATCGTCGGCACCGACCGGCGCGAGACTTCGGTCTTCCTGCCGATGATCGCCCAGCGGATGATCGGCCTGATGCCGAAACTCGCAAACATCAAGGTGCGCCGCACCTGGCGCGGGCTCTACCCGATGACGCCCGACGGTTTCCCCATCGTCGGGCGGGCGCGGGAGATGGCGGGCTACGTCCACGCCGTGGGTATGTGCGGTCAGGGCTACATGCTGGGGCCAGGCGTAGGCGCGCTTCTCTCGCGGCTGGTGCAAGAATCGCTCACGGCCGAGGATGAGGAGATCCTGGAAGCGCTCAGCCCCTACCGAGAGTTCGTCGCCGAGGAGAAATTAAAGTAATGGATGATCAGGTATGGTTGTATCGTCGTATGAGGGCCACGCTCTCGTCTGAGCGACCTCAAAGGCGGCGTGGATTGCGACGATGCTTCAAGTTAGGGTTTGTGCTGACTTTGTTGTGCGTATGTGTGGCGACGTCTGCCGGCGCCGCGCCCTTTATCCACTTCGACCGATCGGTTCCCGTAGCTATAGAATCGCCGCCCGACGTTCCGCCGGAGCACCAACTGCGCTTTGCGCATCTCTCCATTGAGGATGGCCTTTCACACGGTATGGTGCTGCGCATCGTGCAGGACGACCTGGGCTTTATGTGGTTCGGCACAGCCGACGGCCTGAATCGCTACGACGCCCACACCTTCAAAGTTTACAAATCGAATCCGGACGATCCCGGATCGCTGCGTTCCGATTCGATCTGGGCGCTGTACGTGGACCGGGAAGGGACGTTGTGGGTCGGGACGGAGGGCGGCGGGCTGAGTTACCTCGACCGGGACGCAGACAGCTTCGTCCATTACCTGCACGATCCCGACGACGCCCACAGCTTGAGCAACGACGGCGTCACGGTGATCTACGAGGATCAAGCGGGCGCGCTCTGGGTGGGGACGGCGGCCGGCGGGTTGAATCGCTTTGACCGGGCCGCAAGTCGGGCCGCAAGTCGGGCCGATAGTCGGGCCGCAAGTCGGGCCGCGGGTCAAGCTGGGAGTCAGGGAACGGGGCACTTCACCCATTACCGTCACGATCCGGACGACCCGCACAGTTTGAGCAGCGACGGCGTCATCTCCCTGTTCGAGGATAGCGAGGGCGTGCTCTGGGTCGGCACGTCCGAGGGCCTCAATCGCCTCGACCGGGAAACAGGAGCGTGCACGCGCTATCAAAACGACCCGGCGGATGCGCACAGTTTGAGCCACAACTCGGTGTGGGTCATTCACGAGGATCGAAACGGCGCGTTGTGGGTGGGCACAGCCGGGGGCGGATTGAGCCGCTTCAACCGGGCCGCGAGTCGGGAGACAGAGGAGTTCACCCACTACCAATTCGACCCGGACGACGAGCAAAGCCTGAGCAACGACATCGTCTTCGCCCTCCACGAGCTGCCGGGCGGGGATTTCCTGGTCGGCACTTACGGCGGCGGCCTCAACCGCTTTAATCCCCAGACGGGCCGGTCGATCCGGTATGAGAGAGACGACCTTGATCCGTACAGCCTGAGCAGTAACCACATCCGCTCGATTTACGCCGGCCGTTCGGGCGTGTTGTGGATCGGCACGGAGGGCGGCGGGATCAATCGCAACGATCCACCCTACAAGCGCTTCCTGCACTACCGGGCCGTTCCGGGCGACCCCAACAGTCTGAGCGATCACTTCGTCACCGCGCTCCACGAGGGACGGGAAGGCGCGCTGTGGATCGGCACGCTGGATGGGGGGCTCAATCGGCTGGACCGTGAGACGGGCGAGCTCACCTATTATCGCTACGATCCGAGCGACCCCCACAGCTTGAGCGACGACAACGTGACCGGCGTTTACGAAGATCACCTGGGCGTCCTGTGGGCGGCGACCGGCAACGGCGGCCTGAATCGCCTGGATCGCGTTTCCGGGCGCTTTACCCATTACCGGCGCGACTCGACCGACCCGGATAGCCTGAGCACCGACGCCCTGTACACGGTTTATGAGGATCGGGACAACCGCCTGTGGATCGGGACGAACGGCGGCGGTCTGGCGTTGTTCGATCGCGAGACAGAACGCTTCACCCATTACCGTCACGATCCCGGCGACCCGCACAGTTTGAGCCACGACCGGGTTAACGCGATCTACGAGGACCGGGCAGGTTATCTATGGATCGGCACGTCCGGCGGCGGCGTGAACCGTTTCGACCAGGAGACGGGACAGTTTACCCGCTACCAGGCCGATGTGGACGATCCAGATAGTTTGAGCAACGACGTAGTGTTCGCCATTCACGAGGACCAGGCCGGGAACCTGTGGGTCGGGACAGCCGGGGGATTGAATCGCTTCGATCCGGTTACAGAAACGTTTGTCCATTACAGAGAGATAGGCGACTTGCCCAGCAATCTGATCGCCGGCATTCTGGAGGATGAAAATGGTAATCTGTGGTTGAGCACGGGCCAGGGGCTTGCCCGGCTAGACCCGCGGACGGAGACGATCCGTAATTATGACGCCGGGGACGGTTTGCAGAGCGCCCAGTTTCAGCCTGGGGCGTATGACAAGGGCCGAGACGGCATAATGTTCTTCGGCGGCGTCAATGGGTTCAACGCTTTCCATCCAGAGGAGATCAAGGATAATCCCTTCAAGCCGCCGGTCGTGCTGACGGCGCTCTACCAGGGAGGGGATGAGGCGCCGCTTGACCAAGCGGTCGAAACGCTGGATGCGATCACGCTGCGTTGGCCAAACAATTTCTTCGAATTCGAGTTCGCGGCGCTCAATTACGTGCGACCCGATAAGAACCGCTACGCCTACATCCTGGAAGGCTTCGACCGGGATTGGAACCAAACCGGGAACCGGCATTTCGGGCGCTACACCAATCTCCCCGGCGGGACGTACACCCTGCGGTTACGAGGGGCGAATAACGACGGCGTCTGGAACGAGGAGGCAACCACGCTGCGCGTCACCGTCGTCCCGCCTATTTGGAATACCACGTGGTTCAGGGTGTCGGCGGCGCTGCTGGCGCTCGGCGGCGTAGGCGCCTTCTTTGCCGTCCGGATACGCACCATAGAGGCCCAGCGGTGGCAGCTCAAGATGCTGGTCGCCGAGCGGACCCAGGAGTTGAGGCTGGAAATCACCGAACGGCAGCAGGCCGAACAGGCGGTGCGCGCTCGGAATAAGGACCTGGCGCGGCTCAACTGGCTGGGCCAGCAATTGACCTCCACGTTGGATTTGGACCATATCGTCCACCAACTGCTGGAAGCGGCTATCGAGACCGTGGACGCCGAGGGCGCTTCGCTCTGGTTATGGGACGAGTCGCAGCCAGAGCAGCCGGATATTTTGGCCTGCCGGGCGGTTATGCACCAGGGTGAGGAACCGGAGATGATCGATATGCACGTGAGCGCCGATCAGGGAATTATCGGCTGGACGGCGCGGACGGGGGAGAGCGTGATCGTCAATGACGTCGCGTCCGACCCCCGCTTCTTCCCCGATGTGGATGAACAGGTCGAGTTCCACACCCACTCGGTGCTGGCGGTTCCCCTGCGGGCGCAGGACGCTGTGATCGGCGTGATGGAGGTGGTCAACAAGCAGTCGAGCGCTTTCGACGACGATGACCGCGCCATGGTCGAGACCCTGGCGGCGTCGGCGGCGATCGCGACCGACAACGCCCAGTTGATGGATGCATTGTGGAAACGTACGGTAGATCTGGAAGCGCGCAACGAGGAGCTGGACGCCTTCGCCCACACCGTCGCCCACGACCTGAAGAATCCCTTGGCGAAAGTGGTGGGATTCGCCGACCTGCTGACGTTGGATCACGAGAATATGTCCGGCGAGGCGTGCGATGATATCCTCAAGCGTATCGTCCGCAGCGGGCGCAAGATGGGCGACATCATCGACGAGTTGCTGTTGCTTTGCAGCGTGCGTCAGTTGGGGGAGATCGAGATTTGCCCGCTCAATATGGCCTGCATCGTGGACGAGGCGCTGGAGCAATTGACCAAGATGATAGACGAGTATCAGGCGGAAATTTCTCGACCGGAGACGTGGCCGGTAGCGCTGGGCCATCCCCAGTGGGTGGAGGCGGTATGGGTGAACTATATCAGCAACGCGCTAAAATACGGCGGCCAGCCGCCCCAGGTGACGTTGGGGGCGGATCTAATTCCCCCTTCCGAGGAAACCGAGAAAGAGATGGTGCGCTTCTGGGTGCGGGATAATGGCCCGGGCCTCTCGCCGGAAGACCAGGCGTGTTTGTTCACGCCTTTCACGCGGCTGGATCAGACGCGCGCCAAAGGCCACGGTTTGGGATTGTCTATCGCGCGGCGCATCGTGGAGAAACTGGGCGGGCAAGTCGGCGTGGAAAGCGAACCCGGTCAGGGAAGTAAATTCTACTTCACCTTGCCGCTCGGCTCACTGTTATGACTTGCCGGTTAAATCCAACTTTCCGTATGAGCCGATGATTGGCTGCCCCTTTTGGTCGGAGATTTCAATCAAATGAATGCAATGCTAGGGTTTTCCTTTGTGCTCGCCATCAGCATCCTGCCGATGCTCGTGTACGCTTCGATCCTCTGGTGGTTCGACCGCTACGAGAAAGAGCCGGCTGGCCTCCTGGTCGCCGCTTTCCTCTGGGGGGCGATTCCGGCAGTTATCTTTTCGCTGATCGTCGAGCTGGTCCTGGACATCCCCATCGCCTATTTCGTCGATCCTGGTGTGGCTGACGCCGTGAGCGTGACCGTCGTCGCCCCCATCGCCGAGGAGATATTCAAGGGCCTGGCGGTCTTTCTCCTGTTGCTTCTGTTCCGACGGGAGTTGGATAGCCCGCTGGACGGCATCATCTACGGCGGGCTGGTCGGTTTTGGTTTTGCCGCCGTGGAGAATATATTTTACCTGGGGAATGCGCTCCTGGCCTCCGACGTCGCCGTTCTGGCCTTTTTGACGTTTGCGCGCGTCTTCCTTTTTGGTCTCAATCACGCCCTGTTTACCGGGCTGACCGGCCTGGGAGTCGCTCTGGCGTGCACCTCCCCCCGCCTGGGAGTGAGGATTGGCGCGCCTGTGGCGGGATTGTTGCTGGGTATCGCGGCCCACAGCGTGCATAATCTCAGCGTGACGTTGGCCGCCACGCTCGTCTGGCCTTGTTTGATCGCCCTGCTCTCTGGGTGGGGCGGGGTGTTGTTTCTGTTCATCGTGATTATCTGGACCTCGATACGAGAGCGGCGATGGATCACCGCTTTCCTGGTCGATGAAATCGAGAGGGGCACGTTGAGCCGGGCGGATTACGCCGTCGTTTGTTCCTACACCAGACGATTGGACGAGCGACTCAAAGTCCTCGCTGGCGGCGACTTCAGACGATGGTGGGACATGGGGCGTTATTATCGCCTGGCGACGAAATTGGCTTTCGACAAGCGCCGCTTGACGCTGTTCCCCGACGAGGTGGGCGCTCAAGCGCGCGTCGCTCAATTGCGCCGACAGGTGATTGAATTGGGCGAACGAATCATCAGCAGATGAAGGAGGAAAAAATGGAGCAGAAGGATATTGTGCGTCAGGTTGTAAACGTGTTAGCCGTCGTTGGGACGGTCGTCGTCAACGGCCTGGCGAACGCCCTGCCGTTGAACGGGCTGACCACGGGCGAGATTTCGGACCGATTCCAGGTCTACTTTGTGCCGGCGGGATACGTGTTTTCCATCTGGGGATTGATCTACCTGGGGCTGGTCGCTTTCGCCATTTACCAGGCGTTGCCTTCCCAGCGAGATAACGCCCGATTGCGGCGCGTGGGCTATCTTTTCGCCCTGAGCTGTGTGGCCAACGTCGCCTGGCTCTTCTTCTGGCATTACGAGCAGTTCCTGTGGACGTTGGCGGCGATGCTTCTGTTGCTGCTCTCGTTGATCTTGATCTACCTGAGGCTGGGCATTGGACGGGCCGAGTTTTCCACCGCCGAAAAGTGGTGCGTGCAGGCGACCTTCAGCGTCTACCTCGGCTGGGTCACCGTCGCGACCATCGCCAACGTGACCTCGGTGCTGGATTACGTGAATTGGAGCGGCTGGGGGATCGGCCCGCAGGCGTGGACTGTCATCATGCTCATCATCGGCGCCGGAATCGCGATGGCGATGGGCCTCACGCGCGGCGACGCGGCCTACATGCTGGTGATCATCTGGGCGTTTGTGGGGATCGCCGTCAAGCACGCGAGCGCGCCGGTAGTGGCTATTGCGGCCTGGGCGAGCGCGGCTTTGGTCGTCTTGGCGATGGCGGCGATGGCGGCGCGCCGCCGCCGGCTGCCATTTGCCCGATGATTGAAACTACTCATGAGAGTCTAGGGCGAACGCATTGCTCTAGTGGTGCGTTTCATAAGTTTTGGTTCTCTGGGATTTCGCATGGCGAGACCCTAAAGGTTTTGCTCAAGGCCGCGCAAACAACGTTTTTGCCTTAAACAATGACCTTTTTCCATCAAAACCAGCGCAAAAACCTTTAGGGTCTATG
>DAOTUC010000357.1:0-3692 GCA_034437315.1 Anaerolineae bacterium | reverse complement strand
CATAGACCCTAAAGGTTTTTGCGCTGGTTTTGATGGAAAAAGGTCATTGTTTAAGGCAAAAACGTTGTTTGCGCGGCCTTGAGCAAAACCTTTAGGGTCTCGCCATGCGAAATCCCAGAGAACCTAATTGTTTTATTGGGGCAGCTATGTTATACTGTGGCGCGATATCGACGCACGCTACTGAGGAGGAAGGAATCTATGCACAGCAGCCTTTTGCACGCCTGGTTGACCCAAATCATCAGGCACATCATTCCCCTGGTTGAGGCCTGCGGCGCGCTGGTCATCATTCTGGAAGTCGTCCGCACAATCGTTCAGTACCTATACCAGTTTTTTAAACCGGGGGACACTCAGGTAGTCAGTCTGCGCCTGCGCCTGGGCCAGAGCATGGTCGTGGGCCTGGAGTTCCAGGTCGCGGCCGACATTCTCAAGACCGCCGTGTCGCCGACGTGGGAGGACATTTTGCGCCTGGCTGCCCTGATTGCTCTCCGCACAATACTCAACTACCTGCTGGAATATGAGATCAAAGCCTTGAACGCCGAATGCAGACCGTTAATGGACGCGCATCTGGACCAAGGAAGGGATGCATTGGCGAGCGATTCCGAATAGGATGGAAAAGGATAGGGATGTGTGATGAGCAAGAAATGGGGACGCTTTTTTCTGGTCGTCTTTGGCCTGTTGTTGTTCGTTATCCTGATCGGCCCTTTTCTGATCCCGATTCCGCCGCTAGCGGACACCGTCCCGCCGGCCCAGTTGGCCGATCCAGATAGCCGCTTCGTCGAGGTCAATGGCCTGACTGTGCACTACAAGGCGGTCGGAGACGGAGAACCGACCTGGGTGCTGCTGCACGGTTTCGCGTCCAGCGTCTTCTCCTGGCGCGAGGTGATGGCCCCGTTGGCCGACATGGATGAAATAGGGCGCGTCATCGCCTTCGACCGGCCCGCTTTTGGGCTGACGGAGCGCCCGCTGCCCGATGAGTGGACGGGCGAGAACCCCTACACGCCGGAGGCGCAGGTTGCGCTGACCGTCGGCCTGATGGACGCGCTGGGGGTCTCGCGGGCGACGCTGGTCGGCAATTCCGCCGGCGGCGCTGTGGCGATGCGCGTCGCCCTGGCCCATCCAGAGCGGGTCGACGCGCTGGTCTTGGTGGACGCGGCGGTCTACGGTGGAGGCGGGACGCCGGCGCTGGCGCGTCCCTTTCTCAACACCCCCCAGATGAGACGCCTCGGCCCGCTGATCACGCGGCGCATCCAGGCATGGGGGACCGATTTCGCCCGCTCCGCCTGGCACGACCCGGAGCAGATCACGCCGGAGGTCTGGGAGGGTTATCTCAAGCCGCTTCGGGTCGAACATTGGGACCAGGCGCTGTGGGAATTGACCCGCTCGTCCAGCAGCGCCGCCGACCTATCGGAGCGCCTGCCGGAATTGACGTTGCCCTGTCTGGTCATCACCGGCGACGACGACCGCATCGTCCCCACCGAGCAGAGCGTCCGCCTGGCGCGGGAACTGCCGGACGCGGAACTGGTCATCGCGCCCGATTGCGGTCACGTCCCCCACGAGGAATGTCCGGCCGTATTTCTGAGCGCCGTAGAGGCGTTTGCGGCGGGGGTGCGTTGAGCGGGCGGGTGGGAGCGTGACGATGGATCGTCAAAATCGCCAGACTCATCAGGCGTGGTGGTATGGCTGGTTTCATTTTTAGGTGTTGCCGTAGCGGTAGCGCACCTGGGCCCAGCCGGAGAGCCCGGGCCGCACCTCGTAGAAGGGGATCTCTTCCTTCAACTCGGCGATGAACTCGGGCCGCTCCGGGCGGGGGCCGATGAGGCTCATCTCGCCCCGCATCTCGTGGGTGATGGAGAGGATCAACTCGTCCACCCCCTGTTCCGCGGCGATGCGGCCCATATCCTCAGCAAGCCCAATCGCTGCTTGAGCACGCGCCAGTTGGAGTTCGCCGGAGACGTAGGTGAGGGTCACGTCGGCATTGATGCGGCTGTCGGCCCGACGGCGTCGGTACGACGGCGCCAGTTCTCCATCAGCCAGCGCTCTTGCTTGGGCATTGGGCTCAATGCACTTCCTACAACAAATTATGCTCCAGCAACAGATCTTCTACTCGTGCCAAGAACCTAAGCAAGGGTTTGGGCTCTAATCCTCCAGGCAATGGTTTGTGGTCATTGGGATCATCATAGGGGTGAAGATGTCAATCACCCGCTTCCCGATCTATACCAAAAACACGCCGACCGCTCTCAATTAGCGCAAAGTACAGGGAACCCGACTGCTCACCCAGGAAGGCCTGAACAAATAGATCGGGACGAACATACAAGCGCAAGGTCAGGGTGAGATCTGTGCGCTCTATCTCCTCCAGGCGCTGCACAAACCAGACGCTGTCCAATGCTTTCTGCGCTTCCCATTGAAGGTCGGCCTTGTTATACACGCTCTGCTTACTGCAGTTCCTGAAGCTAGCGTTTCATCGTCGCCATCCCTCCCACCGCTGTTTCCCAATCCATCGCATCTTGCTCCACGTCCCAGGTGTACTCCTCCTGCTGCACAATTCGGCGCTCTACAAACTCCTCAAAGGTCATGCCATACTTTTGGGCCAGGAGCCGGTCCTGGCGGCGATACTGTCTGAGACGACGTAGATACTCCGCATCCAGCAAAGAACGCACCTTGGCGTCCACATCCTGTTCGCCGAGCAGAGGGTCTTCCAAAAACCGACGCGTGCACTCTCGCAATAACACATCTCCCATCTTCACCAGCTCCGTTTTGGCGCTATCTACCCATACGACCTTAATTATAACGCCATCTCATATCAAGAGCAAAAAGCGGTCGCCGAACGTGAAACATAGTGCGTAATGCGTAAAAAGCAAGCGATTGTTAATTGATTCATCCCCCTTCGCCTCGCTCCCCCGCACCCCACCCCTGCGCCCCCTCTCCCGATCCCGCCTACGTCCCCTCGAAGCGCAGCACCACGCCGACCGTCCACCACAGAATCAGGAGGTTCAGGAACGGCGAGCGGTGCTTGATGTCATCGAGATTGACCTGCAGATTGAGCAAGGCGTCTTCCCTGGTGTTCCCATAGCGGTAGCGCACCTGGATCATACCAGATGGCGCATCTCATAGTCAGACCTCTCCCTCATCCCGTAGCACACGGGCATAGAGCGCATCGCTCACGCGAAAGCCGGCTCCCTCCCGCAACCTATTCAGACGGGATTTAATCGCATCAATCACGCCACTCCTTTTAGCCGCGACCAACACACCAATAAGCCCCACGTAACGCACGCCCAGGTGCTGCGCCGTCTCCCGGCCCAGCCGCTCATCCATCAACAATAAATCGGCTCCTACTTCCAGCGCCAGCGCGATGGCCTCCGCCTCTCCGGCATCCAAATCCTGCCGCAAAGCACGTACCAGGTTCTCGTTAGCGACGTCTCGGGTCTCAATCCAGGATGCTGCCCCTACCTCCTCCGCCCCCGGTTGCCCCGCACCTTCGACGACGACCTCCCGCCAGACAGCCTCGGGAATCAAAAGCTCGCCATACAATCGCCGAAGCAAGTCAAGCTCGCCAATCCGGGCCAGATTGATTAGCGCTGAAGCATCACTAACGACGCTGCCTGTCACAATTGCTCCAGTTCCTGCAGTGTGGCCATATCTTGTTCGTAATCCTCCACATCGTAGTGAATCAAGATTCCCCTGCTACCAAGCAG
>DAOTUC010000356.1:0-2269 GCA_034437315.1 Anaerolineae bacterium | reverse complement strand
CATAGACCCTAAAGGTTTTTGCGCTGGTTTTGATGGAAAAAGGTCATTGTTTAAGGCAAAAACGTTGTTTGCGCGGCCTTGAGCAAAACCTTTAGGGTCTCGCCATGCGAAATCCCAGAGAACCTGTTTTTGTCATTGAAAATAGGGGCGGTCGTTTAATCGAAAAAGCGTCCTAGATTTTGCCCGTCGTGATTCTGGCGTCCACCGCCGCCACGCCCTCTTCGAGTACGAGCAGGGGGTTGACGTCGATCTCGGCCACTTCGGGGCAATCGACCATCAGTTGAGAGAAAGATCGCAACGCCTCGACCAGGGCGTCAACGTCCAGTCGCCGTTCTCCTCGCGCGCCGTGCAGGAGGGCGCTTCCCCGCACCTCCATCACCATCGACCGGGCGGCCTCGCGTGTCAGCGGCGCCAATCGAAAGGCCACGTCGTCAAAGACCTCGACGTATATCCCACCCAGCCCGAACATCACCACCGGCCCGAAGCTGGGATCCTGCTTACCGCCTATAATGACCTCTCGCCCGCCGGACACCATCTGCTGCACCAACACGCCGTTCAGGCGCGCGCCGGCCGCCTGGGCCGTCGCCATGAGGGAATCGAAGGCTTTATGTAACGCTGTTGGCCCGTCAACGTCCAGGATCACGCCGCCGAGGTCCGATTTGTGCGCCACGTCGGGCGAGAGGAGTTTTAACGCTACCGGGAAACCGATGGCGGAGGCTGCCACCAGCGCCCCGTCCATCCGCTCGACGACGGCCCATTCGGCCGTCGGGATTCCGAAAGCGCCCACAATGCCTAGCGCTGCATCGCTCGTCAGCGGGCCGTCGTAGGACAGGATGCCGTCGACTTCTGGCGGCCGTTGAGACGGTGGGGCGGCATTGGGCAGCGGGCGCAATTGCGCCGGGTGTGTGTGATGGTCGTGGGAGGCGGTCAACGCTCGCACCGCCGCCTCGATTTCAGTAAACACCGGGTAATCGGTCGCTTGTTTGATTCGTTCCACCTCCGCCTGGTGAGAGAAGGCGCAAAAGGCCACCGGCTTTTCACGCTCCTGGCTCAATGCTTTCACCTGATGGAGCAGCCGGCGCGACATATCCCCCTCAAACCCGGTGCTGAATGTGTGCACCAACAACAGCGCGTCGGGGTCGGCGACGCGCAGACAGGTTTCCACAATTCTCCCGTATTGTTCAAAGTCGAAGATGGTACCCAGGTCCAAGGGATTCATCAAGTCGATCACATCGGCCCGCAGGAGCCCGCGCACGTCGTCCAGCGCCTCATCTGGGAGGGGAATGAGGTGAAAGCCGGTGTTCGTCGCCGCGTCGGCTGCGACTACGGCGTGACCGCCGGAACGGGAGGCGATGACCAGGTCGCGTCCCTGTACCGGGGGCAGGCTGAAGCCCTGCGCTATAGTCACTGCATCATCAAAATTGCGCGCCCGCGCGATCCCGGCTTGGCGCAACGCTGCATCGACGATCCGGTCGTCGTTCGCCAGCGCCGCTGTGTGAGAGAAGGCGATCTGACCACTCTGCTCGGTGACGTTGGCTTTATGGATGATGACCGGCTTGGGGGATGAGGCGGCCAATTCGATCAATCGCCGCCCATGCTTGATGCTTTCCAGGTAGAGGCAGATGACTTTTGTCCCGTCGTCTTCCAGGAGGTAGCGCAGGTAATCCAGCTCGTTCAGGTCGCGCTTGTTGCCCATACTGACCACCTTGTTGACGCCGAGCCCCGCCTCGCTGAGCAGCATCATATAGGTGACCGAGACGCCGCCGCTCTGCGCCAGGACGGAGATCCCCCCGCGCTTGACCGCGCTCGCGTCGAGACGGGCGAAGGGTAAGCACAGGCCGTTTTCCATATTGACCACGCTGATGCAGTTGGGGCCAACGAAACGAATCCCCCACCGGCGCGCGACTTGGGCGATTTGCGCTTCCAACGCGCGCCCCGCTTCCGAGAATTCCGCGAATCCACCCGATTCGATGACGGCGTGACGAATGCCCTTCCGCCCACAGGCGTCCAGCAAGTCGGGCGTCGTCTCGGCCGGCGTCAGAATGACTGCCAGGTCGACGCCGTCTGGCAGCGCCTCCATTGAGGGCAGGATGGGCAAGCCGTGAATCTGTCCCGCCCGTCTTCCCACGGCGTGAATCGTCCCTTTGTAACCGAAGTCCAGGTTGTTGCGGATGATGTTCGCAGCCAGGTTATCCGGCCGTTCCGATACGCCGATGACGGCGATTTGTTCCGGGTAGAAAATTTTATCCACTGATGACCTCCACGTCAT
>DAOTUC010000355.1:0-5650 GCA_034437315.1 Anaerolineae bacterium | reverse complement strand
GTGACGAACTGGTCGAAAACTGGGAGACGATAGGTCGCAGTCACGATATTGACCAGCGGGTCGGGGGCCGTGAGCGCCACGGTGTGGGAAACCTGGAATGTGCAGCGGGTGCCGGTCGCCAACGTGATGCACCCGTGGGCAGTCAAATCGCCCAAGCCGGACCAGCCAACGCCCCGGTCGGAGATGTGCTCCAACGCCAGGGGCGACGCGGAAGACGGGACGCCAATGTTGGCGATTTCGTAGATATAGGTGTGAACGTCGGTCGCTTTGGAGAGCGCCGGACCGGTCTTGGTGATCACGATGGCGGGGCAGAGAACCGTCACCGGTTCGGCTTGGTCGGTGTTGTCGTCAAGCCGCCGCTCCAGGGCGGCGCTTGTGATGGTCACGCGATTGGTCACTTGCAGCCCGCAGGCGTCTGTCGTTGCGATGGTGGTCGTCACCAGGAAACTGCCGTGCGCGCCTGCGTCCAGGCCGGGCCGCGTCCATATCACATGCGGCGTCGTCTGGGTACGCGTCCAGCCTACCGCCGCAGCGGTGTCCGTCACCCACTGCACGCCCAACGGCAGCGTGTCGGTGATGAGGACGGTGGGCGCGGCGGCGTCGCCGTGATTGGCGTAATCAATTCGATAGGCGATTAGCCCGCCGACGATGGCCTGGGCGGGAGTCGTCAAGGTCGTTTTAGTGATCGCCAGGTCGGGCGACTTTGGCGTCGCGGTGATGGGGGCGCCGCAGAAATCGGTCGCCGTCACGACGATGGGCGCTGTCACCGGGTCGACAGTCGGGGAGATCATCCAGCGCGCCGTCGCCAGCCCGTCGTCGTCGAGCAGCACGGCCTGCGGGTCGAAATACCCCCAATTCGAGGTGAGCGTGATCTTGCGCGCGTTGGGGATTGTCGAGCTGACCGGCAGCGCTGTCGGCGTGCGCGGAACAGTGAAGAAAGTCACGCCGTTACGTCCGCGCAAGGTGACGGTGACGTTGCCATACACGTCAATAGTGGGGATGGAGAGCGTGATCCAGGGGGTGAAATTGGCCGGGCCGGAGATGCTGCCGGTCGGCGGCGTGTTGGTGCTCCAGTAGTTGCGACCTGCTTCGGCCTCGACTGTAGTTGTATTGCGCAGTTCATACGCACCTGCAGCCTGTGCGCAGAGCGCGTTGTACGCCACGTCTGGGGTGATCTCGCTGTTGGCGTACAGCACGACGTCGGCGACGATGTCGTGGATCGTATTGCCGGTAATCTCGTTCTTCAAGTCATGCGTCCCGGTCACGTACACGGCCGCCCGGTAGCCGTTGTCTCCGTCATCGGGCCCGTTGGCGTAGAGATGATTGCCGCGCACGACCGCTTTTTTCTGTTCGAGTAGATATATTGCAGCGCCGTCATCTGCGCTGTTGGTCATCACGTGGTGAATCGTATTGCTCAACACTTCGTTCCCTTCTCCATCTTCCAACCGGACGCCGTCCGCGCCGCAGTGGTGGATCACGTTGGCGTGTATGGTGTTATCCTTGCCGCCTCCCATCCCGCCAGCGTCGAACCACAGCCCGGCGCCGGTGATGGAGTAGATGTGGTTGGCAGCGATTTTGTTGCCCCCCGCTTCATTCAGATGGAAACCGTTTTCGCAACTGTAGATCGTGTTGCCAGTGATGACGGAATAATCCGTATCCCCTAACACCGCGCCGCCGCTTCCATTCCCCTTGCTGTTGTAGCGGAACACGTTGTTGGCGACCGTCAGATAGCGGCGTCCAGCCACGTTGAGGCCGGCGCAGGCGTATTCCACCGTGGCGTGCGCGAGGTGAAGTCCTGGCCCGGATTCGGAATCGACTAGGATGCCTTCCCAATCGCAGGGCTGTGAGAATGTAGCCGCCGATGTGAACGTGATCGGCGCGTTGGACATTCCCACTGCGTTGAGCGTGGCGTTCTCAGCGACGCGTAAGCGTGAAGCCGGGGCAAAGTAAACGGCTACGCCGGGGTGAACTGTGAGCGCAGCGCCGGTCAGCACCGAGACGGTAGTCGTGGCGACATGGTAACAGGGGGAGATCCATTCTGTGGGAACAGCGATGTCAGTGTTTATAGCGATACAGCCGGGCGGCGGCTCTGCATTTGCTGCGGCGGGGGATGGGGCGCGCGGGGGGCGACTTGCAGCTACGGGGGATGAGGACAGGGTAAGATACAGCACCGATAAGAAGATCACTGCGAGTAGGACAGCGATTCCAGCAGCAAAAGTTCGTTTGTACATTTTTATCTCCTAATCTGGACGAGCCAGAGCTAAAAAGAGCCATTGACCACAGGGAGTCCGTCCCGGGGCACAAAATTCAGCACCTGAATCTGTTTACCCCTATATCTGGGTTATTTCGACAAATGGGTCTTCAGGATTTCGCATGGTCCATCATAGACCCTAAAGGTTTTTGCGCTAGTTTTGATGGAAAAAGGTCATTGTTTAAGGCAAAAACGTTGTTTGCGCGGCCTTGAACAAAACCTTTAGGGTCTCGCCATGCGAAATCCCAGAGAACCCGACAAATGAAACCCAGATATGGGGGAGGAAAAGTCAGATAACGCGATTTCTAGATTTGCCGACGGACTCCCTGAACCACTAAATTCTTGCTCGACGTACAAGAATTCTATCGATTAGGCGCCTATAGGTAAAAATATCGTGAGAGACTATTAAAAAATTCACTCAGAGGCCCATCCTCGGGCCGATTAACGCCACCGTCTCGGTGGCTAGAGCAATTATTCAAGACTCTCGTGACGTATAAAAAACCTGACATCTTCTCGGTGCGCAATTTTTTTACCATTATACAAAGACTGCACATAAAAAGAATGACGAATTAATTACGAACCCATAACGCCAAAGAGAAAAACCCGCACATCAGGCCAGGCGCGTTGATATTGCTGGAAAGCACAACGTGCATCAATTCGTATGACTGAGGTGCTATCCTATGCCTTGCAGACACAAGGAAGTAAAAATATCGCCAGTGCCACAACCGGTTTGCGGCAGGGCTGCGGGACAGGCCTGTCTGCGTACCCCGCACAGGCAGGCGCGCTCATCGGGTCACTCGATGGCCTCGCCGCCGCCAAAGTTGGAGAATTGGAACCAGCGGTGGAGGAACTTGAGCTCGATCTCCACATGTTGGCGGTGACGCAGTTCGTCGCACATCGCCTCGGTCCCCAGCGCATCCTGGTTCACTTCCATCGCCAGGTATGAAAATCATTTGGGTGTGTTTCATTTCAGGCTCTCTGGTAGTTCGCATGCTCGCTTAGCAAGCGGTCAATTTTTCGCCACGAATTACACGAATTCTCACTAATTTTGGATTTTTCGTGTTCATTCGTGCAATTCGTGGCCAATCTCCCACCGCGATCATGCGAAATCCCAAAGAACCTCATTTCATTTAGGGCCCTAAATGACTATTTGACAATACAGAAAATACTAAAGCGTGGGTAGAGGATTCCAATGGCATTAAGGAGGATAACTGATGAGGAGAGCAGCCCATCGTCCGAAGAGATCGTATTTTGAAGCGCCAATTCATCGAAGCCATGTCAGCTTGGAGAAGTGTCCCTTTTGTGGGTCGCGGCTCATTAGCGCCGGTTCGCGTGAAGTGGACAAATACGTGCAGGCCTTGAACAATTCGATTCACGTGATCGGCTACGGTCGCAAATGTAGCAATCCTGACTGTCCACAGCCACAAGCTCGGTATCATGCGACGCAGGCAGATAAACTGAGTCTCCCTTACGTCACGTATGGCCTAGATGTGATGGCTTACAGTGCCCACCGACGGAATGGGGAGGCATCCCCGACCATCCAGGCCCTGCGCGCACCTGGCGTCGCATGCTGGATAGCTGGGAAGCGGACCTGTATCATTTTTACGACATTGAAGGCTTGCCGCGCAGCAATTTGGGAATAGAGGCACTGTTCGGACAAGCGCGTCGCTAGCAGCGACGGCTGTGTGGACAGGTCCGATACGTCGCCTTTGGCGGTGACGGGACAAGGATACTTGAGGGCTGATTCTGCTGCTCAGTCGGCTTTGTTGCAGATGTTCCACCAAGTACCCACCTGGGTCTATCGGCTCGCGTCTCGCTGTGTGGAAGCGGTCGAAGCGGGAGTACGATGGCCCAAACAATTGCACCGGGGCACGAGCAAAACCTTACAACAGTTCCAGGCACAAGCTCAAGAGCTTCGGCAACACCTTGCGCTCTCTAATGCTCCCCCTTGATAGAATGTCATCCAGAGACTGGACTTCAAAGTAGAAGCCGATTTTAGATCAAAACGTTGTAAAGTGGAGATATGTAAAGACGTCATCGCTATGGCAAATACGTCTGGTGGGCACATTGTATTTGGTGTAAGTGATGGAGAATTTTCCCCAGTTGGCCTTCAGGACGGATCTAATATAAGCTCTGAGGATTTGGCAAATACTCTAGATAATTACATAAACGAGCGTCTTGAGTTTTTACTCGCACATCACAATACATCAATAGATGGAGAGCATAGGTTATTCGCTATTCTATATGTCCCGCCATCCCCGATCCCTCTTGTTACAGCTAGGGAAGGTGCTTTTTCGGAAGATGGACGACAGAAAGTTATTTTTGGTAAGGCTGAATGGCTGGTGCGTTCTAATAGCCGAAGCCAACGTGCTGAACCTGCTGATGTGCGAAAATTACTGCGTCAGCGACAAGTACCAAGTGCATCCTTATCACCGACAGAGCAATTTAGGGACTTACCTATCGAGCCTCCAGTTTTGCATAATCTTCCTCGCCCTAACTTCATTGAGTTCATTGGCCGAGAAGCAGAAATCACTGAGATTCGAAGTACGTTAAAACATCCGCGAGCCTGGACGATATCGATTGAGGGCATTGGTGGCGTAGGCAAAACAGCTCTTGCACAGAAAATAGCACTTGATCTTGCAAGCGAGGCTCTTCAGACAGGAAATTCAGATTGGAAATTTATAATATGGACGAGTGCAAAAGAAACTGTTCTTGGGCTTGAGGATATTGAGCAGGTACAACCTGGACTCAAAACTTTGGAAGATTTGATCGATGTTGTCTTGGAGACAACAGGATTTCAAAAAGACGATTGGGAAAATTTTTCTATCAAAAAATCAGAGTCAATTGAAGTTCTGCATACATTTCCATGCTTGTTGATAGTTGATAACTTGGAAACGGTTTCGGATGAAATGGTTGAAGAGTTTTTGGTAGATGATTTACCCGTACCTAGTAAGGCTATTATCACAAGCAGACACAAGACACTCCATCGCGGTGGATTAAAAGTAAAACTAGAAGGAATGGAACCAGATAAATCAATGGCTTTCTTGCGAAAGGCAGCTCACTTACAAGGTTGCAAGACCATTCAGGTTGCTCCAGAATCAGCCCTTGAAGAGATTCATTACTTGACGGGTGGTATTGCCCTGGCCCTAAAGCTCGTTGTAGGTCAAGTCGCTTTGGGCACGAATTTGGATGTTGTTATTGACCGATTAAGAAATAACAAATCAGCACCAATCCTTAAATTCTGTTTTGCGGAAACCTATCGAACTTTAACGACTAGTACTAGGCCAAAAAAGTTTTGATATGTTGAATCAGGACACATTTGGATAGAGGCGCTTGAGTTTGGTGCGTGCATCTTCTACGGTGAAGCGCCAATCCACAGTTATCTGTTGCGCATTGCGA